>JAZRSW010000063.1:0-41615 GCA_045651745.1 Acutalibacteraceae bacterium | reverse complement strand
CTTCTTGACGATTTTTTCCATACCGCCCATATAAGGACGAAGTGCCTCGGGGATACGGATTGAGCCGTCTTCCTGAAGGTTGTTTTCAAGGAAAGCAATCAACATTCTCGGCGGAGCAACAACGGTATTGTTAAGAGTATGAGCCAAATAGTTGCCGTCTTTACCCTTAACGCGAATCTTCAAACGGCGAGCCTGAGCATCACCCAAATTCGAGCAAGAGCCGACCTCAAAATACTTTTGCTGTCTTGGTGACCAAGCCTCAACGTCAATAGACTTAACCTTTAAGTCAGCCAAGTCACCCGAACAACATTCGAGTGTTCTTACAGGAATATCCATCGAACGGAAAAGGTCAACAGTGTTCTGCCAAAGTTTTTCAAACCACATCGGTGACTCTTCCGGCTTACATACAACAATCATTTCCTGCTTTTCAAACTGGTGAATACGGTAAACACCGCGTTCCTCAATACCGTGAGCGCCTTTTTCTTTTCTAAAGCAGGGGGAATAGCTTGTAAGAGTGTAGGGAAGTTTCTCCTCGGGGTTAATGGTGTCAATAAACTTACCAATCATGGAATGTTCCGAAGTACCGATAAGATAGAGGTCTTCACCCTCTATTTTATACATCATAGCATCCATTTCGGCAAAGCTCATAACTCCGGTAACAACGTTGGAACGAATCATAAAAGGCGGTACACAGTAAGTAAACCCGCGGTTAATCATAAAATCGCGTGCATAGGAAATAACTGCAGAATGAAGACGTGCAATGTCACCCATAAGATAGTAGAATCCGTTACCTGCAACCTTACGTGCACTGTCAAGGTCGATACCCTCGAACTTTTCCATAATTTCTGTGTGGTAGGGAATAGGGAAGTCGGGCACAACCGGCTCACCGTAACGCTGTACTTCAACGTTTTCACTGTCGTCCTTACCTACGGGAACAGACGGGTCAATGATGTTCGGAATGGTCATCATAACCTTGGTGAGTTTCTCGTCAAGCTCGGTTTCCAAAACCTCTAATTCAGCCAAACGTGCGGCAAACTCGCCAACCTTTTTCTTAGCAGCCTCTGCCTCGTCCTTTTGACCCTTTGCCATAAAACTGCCAATTTGCTTGGAAATGGCATTACGCTCGGCACGAAGACCGTCTGCCTCGCGCTGTGCGGTTCTCTTTTGCTCGTCTAAAGTAATAGCCTCGTCAACAAGCGGTAACTTGGCGTCCTGAAATTTCTTTTTAATGTTCTCGCGAACAATATCGGGGTTTTCTCTTAAAAATTTAATGTCTAACATTTTTATATCTCCATTCTAAAGCACTATATATTGTAGTTGTATAATATATTAACACAATATATAGTGTTTATTTTTCTCCTGCAATTTTTTTGGCAAGGTCAAACAGGTCATCATCACTAAAAAATTCAATCTGTAAAACGCCTGATTTTCCGTTTCCCGAAATCTTAACCTTGCGACCGATTTGCTCGGCTAATGCCGCCTCGGTTTCAACGTAAGTCTTGTTTTTAATCCTCGGCTTTTTCATTGTGATACCGACTGCTTGTTGCTTTGAAATGCGCTCAATCTCGCGAACCGAAGCACCCGTCTTTGCTAACTCGAAAGCCTGACGGCGTAACTCTTTATCAGGAATTGAAAGCAACGCTCTTGCATGGCCTGCGGTGATTTCACCGTTTTGCAAAGCCTCTTTTTCAGCCGAATTCAAACCAATCAATCGCAAAGCATTTGCAACTGCCGAACGGGATTTACCGACACGCTCGGCAACCTGTTCCTGAGTTAAAGAATAAGTGTCCATTAAGGTTTTATAACCTTCGGCTTCTTCAATAGGATTCAAGTCCTCGCGTTGCAAGTTTTCTATGAGCGCTAACTCGCAAACCTCACTGTCTGACATTTCTTTTATTACAACCGGCACCTTTTCGAGTCCTGCCAAACGGCTTGCTCTCCAACGGCGTTCACCGGCTACAATCTGATAACTTCCGTCACTTAATGGTCGTACCAACAACGGCTGAATAAGTCCGTGCATTTTTATACTTTCGGACAATTCGCGTAACGCCGTATCGTCAAAAACCTTTCTCGGCTGGTCACGATTGGGGACAATCTGCGAAAGTCTTAATTCAACCGCTTGCTTGGTTTCAACCGTATTTTCGGTGAAAAGCGAGTCCATTCCGCGACCCAATCCGCCTTTTTTAACCGCCATACATTCCACTCCTTACATTATATATAGTGTATTAATTACTTTTTCTTGTTACGTTTTACAAATTCCTTTGCCAAATCATTGTACGCATCAGCGCCTTTGCAACGGTTGTCGTAATACTGAATGGGTTTGCCGTAACTCGGCGCTTCCGAAAGACGTACGCCACGGGGGATTGTAGTTTTGTAAAGCTCTTTTGGGAAATATTTTTTGATTTCACCAACTACCTGTTGAGTCAAATTCAACCTGCCGTCAAACATTGTGAGCAAAACGCCCTCTAAATACAAATCGGGGTTAAAGCCCATTTTTATACGTTTAACGGTTGTAATTAACTGCGAAAGACCCTCTAACGCGTAGTATTCGCACTGCAACGGCACAAAAAATGCATCGGAAGCAGTCAAAGCGTTAATTGTAATCAAACCTAAAGACGGGGGACAGTCAATAAATATGTAATCGAACTCGTCTTTTACCAAACAAAGCGCCGTTTTTAGTTGATTTTCTCTTTTTTCAATCGAAACAAGCTCAACTTCAGCGCCTGCAAGGTCGATATTTGCAGGGATAACCGATACGTTTTTAAACTCGGTTTCGATTATCGACTCTTTAGCGCGTCCGCCCGATACAAGTAAATCGTAACTCGAAACAGCAATTTCGCGACGGTTTATACCGTAACCGCTGGTTGAGTTGCCCTGCGGGTCAGCATCTATAAGCAATACCTTTTTGCCCAAAATACCCAGTCCTGCCGCCAAATTCACAGCGGTGGTGGTCTTTCCGACACCGCCTTTTTGATTTATTATAGCAATTATCTTGCCCAAAGCATTACCTCCTTGGGATTTCATTTAAACGATTGTGGTATTTATTATACTGAATTAAAAGTCATTTGTAAAGAGGTAAACGGCTAAAATTAAAAATGTTTCACGTGAAACACTGCCTAAAAAACAGTTCTTATTGTTTCACGTGAAACATTTTGTTTTGTGTTTACTATTTCATTTTGGGCTTTGCGAACAACGACACGAGCCAGCCAAACAGAATTGCCGCAGTAATTCCTGCCGCAGTGGCGGCAACACCGCCGGTTAGAGCACCGACAAGACCATATTCGTTAACCGCCTCTTTAACGCCTGTGGCAAGGGTAAAGCCAAACCCCGTAAGCGGTACTGTAGCACCTGCACCTGCAAAATCAACTAACGGTTTATAAAGACCTATTGCCGTTAGTATAACTCCTGCAACCACATAAGACACTAATATTCTCGCCGGGGTTAGTTTTGTTTTGTCAATTAAAATCTGACCTATTGCACAAATTATACCACCAACCAAAAACGCCTTTAAACAATCATAAAATATTTCCATATTAACTCCTTTTATCAATGATTTTTATATCTAATTCCCGTGCGAACAAACATTCTGGCAAACTCTTTAGGTTTAAACGGAATAATGGGGCTCAAATAACTGCGACCGCTCAATGTTTTCGAAAAGCCTGCAAGCAGTAATACCGCCGCCATTCCGCCAAAAAGCCCCCAAAAACCAAAGAATTGTGAAAGCACCAACAAAAAAATTCGTGAAAATTTCATCGCATATCCCATTTCAAAACTCGGTTGCGCAAATGAGGCTATAGCTACAAACGCCATATACATTATGGTTTCCGACACAAACCAACCCGACTCAACCGCAAATTCACCTAAAATTAAACCGCCGATAATTCCAAGCGAACTCGACAATGTATTAGGAGTATTAAGCGACGCCAACCGCAAACCATCGATAAACAACTCTAATAACAAAAACTGAAAGAAAATCGGTATCAGGTATTCTTCATCGGTATTTATAAACTCAAGCCAACGGGGAAGCAGGTGCGGATTGTTCATCCAAATCAACACAATCGGAGTCATTACAACCGTCAACACTGAAACAACCGCGCGGATAATCCTTACATAAGTGCCCGTAAGCGGTGGGAAATAATAGTCGTCGGTTTCCTTTGAAAAATCGGCAATTGAGTTGGGGAAAATCATAACCGCAGGGGAGTTATCCATTATAAGAACAACCTTGCCCTCCAAAATACACGCCGAGGCAAAGTCAGGACGCTCGGTAAACCGAACTTTCGGAAACGGATTAAAAAACGCGGTCGGCACAAGCAATTCTGACAACGCCTGCGAGGTCATAGATATGCCCTTTATATCAATTTCCTGCAACCGTTGTTGCAACCGCTTTAAAACCTTCGGGTCAACAAGACCGTCAATAAAACCTATGGCAACGTCCACCTTTGAGGACTTTCCTACCTGAAAATGCCTCATTCTAAGTTTCGGCTCGCGAATACGGCGGCGTATTAACGCGCAGTTGAAAATCAAGGTTTCAACAAAGCCGTCACGCGAACCTCTTAACGACCTATCCTTATCAGGCTCGTCAATTGAACGGGTAGGGTAGGTTCGAATATCGACAAGTAACGCGTCATCTACACCCTCAATAATTAGTGCCGTCTGTCCCGAAAGAACCGCCGTCACTATCTCGTCTACTGTTTTGGCGGTACCCACCTCAACGTACGGCATTTTAACGAGCGAAAACTCGTCCATCGTTTTAATGGACTTTATTTCTTTCGGGGTTATTTTATACAAAAACTCAAATATTTTCTCAAACGTTTCATCCTTAATAAACGCGTCCATAAAAAACAGTGCCGCGGGTCGTTCGCCTATTATGAGGTCACGCCTTATAACATCAAAGTTTTCTTCTGTTGCAAGAATTTGAGTCAATTGGCGCAAAACACCCTTATAACTTCCGGTCATTTAAAAATCCCTTTCGTTGTATATATAATTGTTGCTATTTTCACCAATTTTTTCTTTGGTATTCAAAGACCTGCCATATTTGTCCTTTATTTCGCATAAATTTAATTGAATTGGGTGATAAATATGAAGATAAATTTATTTGTAAAAAACGCAGTAATTTTAGCCGCAACCGGTTTGATTTTAAGAATTGCCGGAGTGCTTTTTAAAGTATGGCTTGCCGACACGGTAAAAAGCGAGGGAATAGGACTTTATTCACTCGTTTTTTCGGTTTATATGCTTGCCGCAACCTTTGCGACGGCAGGTGTTTCAACCGCGGTAACAAGACTTGTTGCCGAAGAAGAACATAACGGTCGAAAAGCCGTTTTTTCAGTAATGCGAAAAGCCGTTTTAATAACGCTTTTGGTAGCATTCTCGACAACTGCAATTATCTTCTTTTTTTCCAAGCCGATAGCCGTATACATACTTAAAGATACGCGAACTGTTCTCGCTTTAAAAATTTTAAGTTTTTCCCTGCCGTTTATGGGACTTTCTTCCTGCGCAAGAGGGTATTTTATCGCACGAAGAAAAACAGTTCAGCCGTCAGCGGTGCAATTGCTTGAACAAGCGGTCCGAATTGCCGTAACAGTCGTCACAGTTAAACTTTTTGCTCATAAAGGTCTTTCATACACCGCCGCTGCAGTACTTTTGGGCGACACGTTAGCAGAATTTGTTTCATTTTTAGTAAACTGGCTACTATACCGCCACGATGTTAAAGAATTACCCGCCGGCAAATCAGCCGACGGCGTTTTAAAAAGGATTTTACACATTGCATTACCCATAACGGGTAGCAGTTACCTTTCTTCCGCACTACACACCACCGAAAATATCCTTATTCCGTTAAGATTAAGCCTATTTTACGGCAACAAAGTCCGAGGACTTGAACTGTTCGGTGCAGTACGCGGAATGGCGTTGCCATTACTCTTTTTTCCTGCAAGTTTCTTAACCTCGCTTTCAACAATGCTAATCCCCGAGGTTTCCGAAGCAAAAGCCTTGGGAAACTCCTTAAAAATCCGCGAAACTGTGTCATACGCCGTCAAAACCACCCTCACACTGTCAACACTTATCGCCTGCGGATTTTTATTTAATGCCGAAGATTTAGGGTTTGCGGTTTACAGCGACCGCGATGTCGGACAAATCATACTTATATTGTCACCGATAGTCCCTTTAATGTACCTTGAAAGCGTGACCGCGGGGCTTTTAAAGGGATTAGACCAACAAATGAATATGTTGCGGTTTAACTCGTTTGACTCTATTGTGCGCATTGCGTCGGTTTTCTTTTTGTTGCCACTGTTTGGTATAAAAGCATATTTAGGAATAATGATTGTCAGCAATTGCTTTACCTCTTGTTTAAGCGCAAGATGTCTTTTTAAAACAACCGAAACCTCACCCGATTTGTTGCGATGGGTGGTTTTCCCGTTGAGTGTTGGTGTTGTCAGCGGATTTTTAGCCAGAATTTGTACTTCTTTCATCAGTTCGACAATTTTAAGGTTAATTATTACCTTGTCCATTCAAGCTCTGCTTTCGGCAATATACTGGTTTTACTCTTGCAAACAGAAATGGCGTGTGGTAAAATAAAGGAAGAGTAATTTTTAGGAGAAAAACTATGATTAGCCATTTTTACGCAATGCTTTTCAGAATGAAATATATTGACCGATGGGCGTTAATGCGCAACACCCGCAAGGAAACCTTGTCGGAGCACACTCTCGAAACCGCGTTTATTGCGCACGCTTTAGCGGTTATCGAAAACCGTCGTTTTGGCGGAAACGTTGACGCTGACCGCGTGGCGTTGCTCGCTCTTTTCCACGATGCGCCCGAAATCATCACAGGCGACCTGCCCACACCCGTCAAATACTATAACGACAACATTAAAACGGTATATAAGGAAATCGAGCACGAAGCAGGAAACAGCCTTTTAAACCTTTTGCCCGACGATTTGAAACCCGATTTCAAAGAACTTATCGAACCTGAAGACGAACACCTGAAGAAAATTGTCAAAGCCGCCGATAAACTGTCTGCGCTTATTAAATGTCGAGACGAAATCTCTTTCGGCAACCGCGATTTTATATCGGCTGAAAAATCAACCGTCAAGGCAGTCGAGGAAATTGACCTGCCATCTGCAAAGGTTTTCCTGGAAGAATTTCTGCCGAGTTTCAGTCTGCCGTTAGACGAACAAAAGCAAGACTAACTCAACAGTTGCAAAACTAAAACAAATATGGTATAATTCCAAAGTAATTATGCTTTGAATTTAATTGCTTTAATTCAACGTAAATCGAAAGGGAAGTAATTATGATAACTCCTAACAATCTTTGTTTCGGCTGTATGAACGAAAAAGTAATCGAGGGTAAATGCCCCATCTGTGGCTACAACCCCGAAGAGCCGACCAATCCGCTTTTCTTAAAACCCGGTTCTATGCTCGAAGCCCGTTATCTCGTTGGAAAAGCTATTGACTCTAACGGCGAAGGCGTTACATACATAGGTTTCGACACCGTAACCGCCACCACAGTAAACATCCGCGAATTTTTACCGTTAGGTCTTTGCGAGCGTGATGTTGACGGCGCTACTGTTTTGATGCTTTCAGGTTGTGAATACAGTTTTAATGATGCGCTCACTAAATTTATTGAACTTTCACGTCAGTTGTTTAAATTAAATGAACTTCCCGCATTGTTTGATGTTTTGGATGTCAGAGAAGCAAACAACACCGCATACCGTATCACTCGTGCGGTTCCCGGTATTTCTTTAAGAGAATTCTTGATGCGCAACGGCGGTATGCTTCAATGGGACCAGGCAAGAAGTCTTTTTGCTCCGTTGGTTGCATCAATTTCAGCAATGCACCAAGCAGGCGTTATTCACCGCGGAATTTCACCCGACACTCTCATTGTCGGTAAAGACGGAAAATTGCGTTTAGGTGGTTTTTGTATCCCAGAATGTCGCACTGCAAAAAGCGCCTTAACCTCTCAACTTTTCCCCGGCTTTGCTGCTGTTGAACAGTACGGTGCCGCCGGAACTCAAGGCCCTTGGACCGATATTTATGCCTTTGCGGCAACAATTTATCGCGCTCTTGTCGGGAATCCGCCACCCGAGGCTACCGACCGTCTTGAAGACGATAATATGACCATTCCGGGAAAAATCGCTCGCGAAATACCGAAACCCGTTTTGGAAACTTTAGCAAATGCCTTGCAGGTTCTTCCGCAAGACCGTACCCAAAAAATTGACAATATGCGCCAAAGCCTTTCAACCGCAGCGGCAACCACAACCATAAAAGCGGTCAGAAACACAACTCCGGAACCCGAAACTTATGAGCGTCCCGAACGCCGTCAAACGAAAAAGTCAAACAAAAGCACAGGCAAAATGTATGGCCTTGTTGCCGGTATTGTTACTGCATTTTTGCTTGCCGTTGTTGTCTTATTCGTCGCATATATTATGGGTGTTTTCAACAAGGAAGACCCAAATACCAACTCAACCGTAAGCAACAATTTTAGCAGTATAAATGTCAATTCTGAAGAACCTACAAGCAAACTTGAAATTACCGAAACAGGCAAATTGGAGCTTGTAAGTTTCGTTGGCAGAAAGTTTGCTGACGTATCCACCGATGCAAACTATATCGAAGACATCAAATTCAAAGTTTCTTCAAAACAGTATAGCGAAGAATACGCAAAAGGTCAGATTATCAGCCAAAGCCCCAAAGCAGGCGAAGTAATCGAGGTCGGAACAACTGTTGATGTTGTAATAAGTTTAGGACCCTCCTCTACCTCAATGATTAGTGTTATAGGTCTTGATAAACAATCGGCATTGCTCGAACTTCTCAAAGCGGGTTACGCTTATGAAAATATTGTTTTTGAAGAAAAGTATGACGACACTGCCACCCCCGGCGTTGTTATAGAAACAAGTCCCGAGCAAGAGTCAAGAGTCAGCCTTGACACAAAGGTTATTGTGACCTTGAACTCTTACACAGGCGCGCCAACAGGAAACACTTCGTCGAATACCGAAAACTAAACTTTTAAACCCCCGATAAAATCGGGGGTTTGTTTTTGTTTTGCCTCACTTTTCTTGACATTACGACGTTAAAATGATATTCTATTAATGTTAAAAGGGAGGGTTTGTCATGCCGAGATTTTTTAAAGAATTTTTCCAGTCCGAACCGTTTATCGACGGTGACGATGCAAAACATATTTTACGGTCATTACGTATGACGGTAGGCGAAAAATTAACAGTTTGCGACACCAAAGGTTTTGACTATTCTTGTGTGATTTCGGCATGCTCGGATAATCGGGTTGACCTTGAAATCAAAGAAAAGCGCAAGAACGACACAGAGCCGACAATTTTCGTCACCCTCTATCTTTGTCTGACAAAAGGCGACAAAATGGACTTGGCTGTTCGTCAAGCCGTTGAAATGGGTGCTAGCCAAATTGTACCCGTGCTTTCAACCAACTGTGTCTCGCGTCCTGACGAGAAATCGTTAAATAAAAAGCGGGAACGCTGGCAAAAAATTGCCGACGAAGCGGCAGGGCAAAGTGGCAGAGGTATTTTACCCAAAGTCAGTGAAACCCTTTCGTTTAATGAGGCTGTGATTTCGGCTACAAAAGACGATTTGTGCGTATTTTGTTATGAATTAGCAACCGAAAACTTGGATACTATCGACGATAACATCAAAACCGTTTCGGTAATCATCGGTCCCGAAGGAGGTTTTACAACTCCTGAAGCCGAAATGTTAGCCAAAAACGGCGCAAAAACCGTTAGTTTAGGTAAACGTATTTTACGTGCTGAAACCGCACCCGTAGCGGCTTTAGCTGCAGTTATGCTCAAAAGCGGAAACATGTAATTTAGGTTTTATTTTAAGGTGATACAATGCTCAAAAAATATATAGGCGACAAGGCTTTTTACCGTTTTGTTTTAGCCATCGCCGTTCCCATTATGCTACAAAACGGCATCACAAACTTTGTAAATATGCTGGACAACATTATGGTCGGCAGAATCGGAACCGCCGCCATGACGGGCGTTTCGGTTTCAAATTTACTGATTTTTGTTTTTACCCTTTGTATTTTCGGTGCCGTTTCGGGTGTTGGTATTTTTGGCGCTCAATACTACGGCAAAAACGACCAACAAGGTTTGCAATATTCTTTGCGCTTTAAAATTATTCTTTCTTTGATATTGACCATTAGTGGAATTTTACTGTTTCAATTTTTCGGTGACACTTTAATCAGTCAATATTTAAAAGGTGAAGGCAGTGCCGAAGAAATTGCAAAAGCGTTCGACTCTGCAAAGAAATATCTTCAGGTAATGATGCTCGGGTTTATACCTTTTGCTATAACACAAAGTTATTCGAGCACCCTGCGCGAAACGGGCGAAACAATACTTCCGATGAAGGCGAGTATTGTCGCCGTTATCGTCAATTTGTGCTTTAACTATGTTTTAATTTTTGGTGTGTCGCCCTTAAATATCCCCGCATTTGGCGCAACAGGCGCCGCTATCGCCACCGTTTTGTCGAGATTTGTCGAGGCGGGAATTGTAATTGTCTGGACACATAAAAACAAGGCGAAAAACCCTTATATTATCGGGATTTTCCGGAACTTCTCAGTTCCTTTCCCGCTCTCAATCAATATGCTCAAAAAGGCTGTTCCTTTAATTTTGAACGAAACATTGTGGGCAACGGGCGTTGCGATGCTTAACCAAAGTTATTCAACCTTGGGTGTTGACGTTGTTGCCGCAAACAATATAGCCGAAACTTTCTGGAAACTTTTCTCGGTTGTGTTTATCGCAACAGGTAGCGCTATTAGTATAATCGTGGGAAATATGCTCGGCGCAGGTAAATTGGACGAGGTTATGGATACCACAAGAAAACTCATAACCTTCGGTGTATTAACCAGCGTTTTTATGGGTGGTCTTTACATTATCGCATCACCGTTTATACCACTTCTTTACAACACAGAGCAAAACGTCCGCACACTTGCAACAGGAATTATGATACTCAGCGCTATTGCAATGCCGTTTGACTCTATGGCTCATTCTTCGTATTTCACGTTGCGCTCGGGCGGAAAATCTCTAATAACATTCATTTTTGACTGCGGATTTATGTGGTGTGTTTCAGTGCCACTTGCATTTGTCTTGGCGCACTATACGAATTTAGGTATTTTAACCGTTTTTGCAATAGTTCAGGTAGTTTATTTTATAAAAGGTTTCCTCGGTTTAGCGTTAGTCCGCAAAGGCGATTGGATTAGAAATATAGTAAACGATTAATTAGGGGTTTGTATGAAAGAACAGTTTTCACGTACAGAAAATTTGTTAGGTCAAGGCTCGACTGAACGCCTTAAACACTGTCGCGTTGCCGTTTTCGGCGTCGGCGGTGTGGGAAGTTTTACAGTTGAGGCTTTAGCTCGCGCAGGTGTCGGCTCTATTGATTTAATTGATTCCGACTATGTTTCTGAAAGCAATATAAACCGCCAGATTATCGCGCTTCACAGTACCGTTGGGCAGTTAAAGGTCAACGTTGCCGAAAAAAGAATAAAAGACATAAATCCCGACTGTAACGTCACGGTTTACCCCGTTTTTTATAACGACGAAACTGCCAAAACTTTTGATTTTTCAAAATATGATTATATTGTCGATGCGATTGATACCGTTTCGGCAAAATTAGATATTATCTGCCATGCAAAAGCACTTGATATCCCTATAATTTCCTCAATGGGTACCGGAAATAAACTCGACCCGACGGCGTTTAAGGTCACGGACATTTACAAAACAAAATCCTGCCCGTTAGCACGTGTAATGCGGTCAAATCTTAAAAAACTGGGTATCAAATCTTTAAAAGTCGTTTTTTCCGAGGAAATACCGAAAGAAACAGTTTCCAGTGACTCTAAATCTGACGGAAAACGCGCTCCTGCGTCTGTTCCATTTGTACCGTCGGTTGCAGGGCTTATAATCGCAGGAGAAGCAATAAAAGACCTTTTGAGGTGAAATAATGGCACGAGAACTAACAAAGGCAGAGTTAGCCGAACGCAGTATTAACAAAAAGTTCAGAAAATCAATTTGGAATAAGTTTATCGAAGGCGTTAAAACTTACGAACTCATAGAAGAAAACGATAATATTGCCGTTTGTATCTCGGGCGGTAAAGACTCTATGATGTTGGCGGTTTTAATGAAAATGCTCCAACGTTACAGTGACATTCCGTTCAATTTGAAATTTATTGTTATGGACCCTGGCTACAACGCTGAAAACCGAGCAAAAATAGTAGAAAATGCAAAACTGCTTGATATACCTATTCATATTTTTGAAACCGATATTTTTGATATTGCCGATAACGTTTCAGAGTCCCCTTGCTATTTATGCGCAAGAATGCGACGCGGACATCTATACAACGAGGCTAAAAATTTAGGTTGCAACAAAATAGCGTTAGGACACCATATGAGCGACGTTATCGAAACAACATTGCTTAGTATGATGTACGGTTCGCAAATTCAAGGAATGTTACCTAAACTTCACAGTACAAATTTTGAGGGTATGCAACTTATCCGCCCTCTTTACTGTGTTTTAGAGGAAGATATTATCCATTGGGCTTCCTATAACGAACTTTCATTTATTGCCTGCGCCTGCAAATTGACCGCCCGCGCGGCAGTTGATGAAGACGCTTCAAAACGCCGTGAAATTAAACTTTTAATTAAAGAATTAAAGCAGAAAAACCCCGAAATTGAGAAAAACCTTTTTAACAGTATTCACCGTTGTAACATTGATACTTTACCTGGTTTTAAGCAGGACGGCGAAATGCACAGTTTTCTTGAAAAATTTTAATAAAAAAACAATCACAAATACCCCTTAAATTATATATAATTTAAGGGTTATTTTTTTCTTGTAGTTTAAATAAAAAAATACTTAAAATTTGTGCAAAATTTCACTTAAAATTCCTTGAAAAATTTTAGAATTTGTGGTACAATTTTAAATGGATATACGTATACTCTTTTTAAGTTATTAACAACTTAAAATTTAACTGTTAACAATTGTGAATTTACATATTTTTAAATAAAAATTTTTAAGGGGAAAAAGGGAAATGGCTATTAATTCCATATTCGATTTATGGGAAGAAATTATTTCAGAATGTCGAAATAAAGAGAAAATTACCGAAGTCGGTCTAAAGGCTTGGATTTTGGATTTAACTCCTATCTCAACCGATGACGGCGTGCTGACATTAGCTGCAAATAACGAGTGGAAAAAGAAAACCGTAGACGGTTATTACAAACAAATTTTAGAAAAGGTTTGCGAAGAAGTTTCAGGGTTACCTATGAAGATTGAAATTATTATTCAGTCAGACGAGCCTAAAAAACCTTCCGGCGAAGTTTCAAATACCCAGGATATTTATACTTTTGATAATTTTGTTGTCGGTCCTTCTAACCAGATTGCTCACGCTTCAGCTAAAGCGGTTGCCGCGAAACCTTTTTCAAACCAATATAACCCCTTGTTTTTATATGGCAATTCGGGTGTAGGTAAAACCCACCTTATGCTTGCTATAAAAAACAGTATTGAAAAAACTTTTCCTGATAAGGAAGTTTTATTCTTACGCGGTGAACAATTTACAAATGAGCTTATCCAAGCAATACGTAATCAAACTACCGACCTTTTCCATGAGCGTTTCAGAAATGTTGACGTATTATTAATCGACGATATTCATTTTATTGCAGGTAAAGAACGCGCTCAGGAAGAATTTTTCAATACTTTTAATGCATTATACCCCGAGCGTCAGATTGTTGTCACTTCCGACCGACCGCCAAAAGAAATCAAAACTTTGGAAGACAGAATTCGTTCACGTATGGAAAGCGGAATGATGGCTGATATTCAAAGTCCCGACTTTGAAACAAGGTTCGGTATTTTAAAACAAAAAGCCGAACAGTTAGAACTCGAGGTCAGTGATGATATTCTTTATTCTATTGCCGAACAAATTAAAAGTAATATCCGTCAGTTAGAAGGTATTATTAAAAAACTTAAAGCTTACGAAACAGTTCATTCAAATAATTTAACAATACCTATTGTTCAAAGATACATTAAAGATGTTGTAAGTGAAACCTTACCCGAACCTGTAACGGTTGAAAAAATAGTTGAAGAAGTATCCCGTACTTACAATATTTCTTCAGAAGATATTTATTCCCGTAAAAAGCAGGCAGATATAGCCTACGCCCGTCAGATTTCAATGTATATTGTTAATCAGGTTATGTCGCTTTCTTCTACTGATATTGGTAAAAAGTTTAACAAAGACCATACTACTGTTCTTTATACAATTGAAAAAATTAAATCCAAACTTAAAGAAAATGAGTATGAGAGAAAACTTGTTGACGATATCATTAAAAACGTTAAAAATTAATTTGGTTACGGTTGTTAACATAAAGGTATAAAGTTATCAACATATTAACAGAAACTAACAGGAAGTTATTAACACTTTTGTTAGTATTAAGATTTTTTAAATTTTTATCAACATTATTGTTAATTTACTGTTAATAAAAATTTTATTCAATTTTCCTTTAAAACAAACTCTATTTAAAGGTTTTAACAATTTTAACAACACCTACTATTACTACTATTTTTAAATAATAAATATTGGGAAGGAATTTTAAAAATGAGATTTTTGGTTGACCGCGAAAAATTATGCGAAGCAGTTATGAATTTATCCCGTGCAGTTGCAACAAAAGCAACTTTTCCCGTTTTAGAAGGAATTTATATGAATGCAACTTCTGACGGATTAAAAATGATGGCATACAATTTGGAAATTGGTATGACTAAAACTATTGATATTACCTGCGCAGAAGAAGGAAGTATTGTTTTTAAAGCAAAACTTTTAGGTGATATTTTAAGAAGTATGACAGATGATACCGTGTCATTTGAAGTTAATGACCGTTTGGTTTGCAAAATTAAATGCGGTTCGGCAATGTTTGATATCATGGGTATGCCGGCATCAGACTTCCCTGAAATGCCCACAGTTGATGATTGTGAAAGATTAGTATTCCCTTGCGAAACATTAAAAGATATGGTACGTCAAACTGTTTTCGCAACGGCTCAGGCAGACGCCCAAAAACCTATTTTAACAGGTCTTTTGTTTGATATCGAACAAGATAACGTTAAAATTGTTGGTGTTGACGGTTACCGTCTTGCAGTAAGAAAACAGATGCTCAACTTAGGTAAAACAATGTCATTTGTTATTTCTGCAAAAACAATCGGTGAAGTTGTAAAAATTATAATCGAAGACGATGAAAATATGGAATTTTTCGTCGGTCGCCGTCACGTCGCAATGTGTGTTAACGGTTATTCAATTGTTTCCCGTAAAATTGACGGTGAATTTATTGATTATAAGAAAATTATGCCTTCATCATTTTCAACTACATTCAACGTTAATACAAGAGCAATTGCATCTACAATTGAAAGAATTTCACTTATTATTAACGACCAGTTAAAAACTCCTATGAGATGCAAAATAGAATCGGATGAAATTATATTCTCTTGTGCTACTGCTTTAGGTCGTGCTACCGATTCTTACAAAACAGAAATCACAGGTGATACCTTTGAAATAGGTATTAATAACAGATTTTTACTTGATGCATTAAAAAATTGTGACTGTGAAGAAGTTACAATGAATTTTAACGGCTCTTTTGCTTCGGTAATTATTTTACCTAAAGAGGGCGACGATTTTATTTACATGGTTATGCCCATGAGATTGAAGGCTGAATAATGCAGGAAGTTAAAATACACACCGAATATATAAAATTAGATGATTTATTGAAATTTGCAGGTTTACTTGGTACCGGTGGAATGGCTAAAGCAGTTATTCAGGACGGTTTAGTAAAGGTAAACGGTGAAGTTTGCACTATACGCGGTAAAAAACTTCGCGGCGGTGAAACTGTTGAATTTCAAGGTCAAACCGTTAAGGTTGTAAGATAAATGATTTTTAAAAGTTTAAAAATTAAAAATTTTAGAAATATAGTTTCTGAAAATTTTAATTTTGATAGCGGAATGAACGTAATTTACGGTCAAAATGCTCAAGGTAAAACTAATATTTTAGAAAGTTTATGGTGTTTTACGGGTGCAAAAAGTTTCCGCGGTGCTAAAGACAGTGAGTTAGTAAATTTTAATAATAATTTTGCAGAATTAGAGTTAGATTTTTTTAATGATAATCGAGAGCAAAATTGTGTTATTAAAATTGAAAAATCCAGAAGTGCTGTGTTGAACGGTGTTGAATATCCTCACGCTTCGGCACTTGCAGGAAAAATAAATTGCATTGTCTTTTCACCGAATGACCTTAATATCGTGAAAGACGGACCGAGTTGTCGCCGTAAATTTTTAGATACCGCAATTTGTCAGCTTTATCCTGCATTTATTAGTATTTCAAAAAGATATGTTAAAGCGCTTGAACAACGTAATTCAATTTTAAAAAATCTTAAATTCAATCCTAATATGGAAGAATTTATTGAAGATTTTGAAAAAGAGTTGGCTGAAACAGGTTGCAGTATTATAAAATACCGCAAAAATTTTACCGAAAATCTAAATAAATATTTACCCGAAATTTATTGTGGAATTTCAAACGGAAAAGAAGAAATTTCGGTAAATTATGAGTCAACCGCAGGTGAAATTTTAGAAGAATTTTTAGAAAATCTTAAAAATTCACGTAAAAATGATATGCAGTCACTTTCAACATCGATAGGTCCTCACCGTGATGATATTGATATTAAGATTAACGGTATCAGTGCAAGAAGTTTTGGTTCACAAGGTCAAAAACGTTCCGCAGCGCTTGCTTTAAAATTAGCAGAATCAGCCGTTATTTCCAAAATAACAGGTCAAACACCGGTTGCTCTCTTAGATGATGTTATGAGTGAGCTTGATATTTCCCGTCAAAACTATATTTTAAATCATATTAAAGATTGGCAGGTATTTATTACCTGCTGTGACGTAGCAAATTTTGAAAATTTGAAAAAAGGTAAAATTTTTGAAATTGAAAACGGAAAATTGGTTGAAAGGTAAAATATATGTATTTACATTTAGGTCAGGATACGGTAGTTAAGAAAAAGGATATTATCGGAATTTTTGATATGGATACCACAACTGTTTCAAAAATTTCAAGAGATTACTTAAATTTAGCCGAAAAACAAAAAAAGACTATAAATGTGTCTTTCGAATTACCTAAATCCTTTGTTGTTGTTAAAGAAAATGGTAATCAAAAAATATATATTTCGCAACTTTCTTCTCAAACACTCGAAAAACGTTCAAAATCCAAAAAAATATTCTACGAATAACTTTAATTAAAACTTCTTAAAAGGAGATTAAAATGAGCAACGAAAACAAAACCCCCATCGTTACCGAAAATTACGACGAAAATTCCATACAGGTTTTGGAAGGTCTTGAAGCGGTCAGAAAGCGTCCCGGTATGTATATCGGTTCGACCGGTGAGAGAGGTTTACATCACTTGGTTTATGAAATCGTCGATAACTCGATTGACGAGGCACTAGCCGGATATTGCGATAAAATTACTGTCGAAATTTTGGACGACGGTATTATTCGTGTTACCGATAACGGACGAGGTATCCCTACAGGTATCAACCCTCAAAAAGGTATTCCTACCGTAACGGTTGTATTTACTATCCTGCACGCAGGTGGTAAATTCGGCGGTAGCGGATATAAGGTTTCGGGAGGACTTCACGGTGTTGGTGCATCGGTTGTTAATGCTTTGTCTTCTTGGTTAGAAGTTGAGGTTAAAGACGGTAAAAATATTTATAAACAAAGATATGAAAAGGGTGCCATTGTCAGTGACCTTGATGTAATCGGAACTACAAACGAAACAGGTACTACCGTAACATTTAAGCCCGACCCCACTATTTTTACCGATACTACTACTTACGATTACGATACTTTGAAAACCAGACTTCGTGAGCAGTCATTCTTGAACGCCGGTATCAGAGTCGAACTTATCGACAAGCGTACCGATGTTTTTGAGCCGAAGAGTGACGAATTTTACTACGAGGGCGGTATTAAATCATACGTTGAGTTCTTGTTGGAGCAGACCAAAAAGGATAAAATCAGCGATGTAATTTATTTGTCTAATACCGACGGTGACAGCACCGCTGAAATTGCTTTGCTTTGGTCAACTTCGTATGATACTAAAATTATGTCCTTTGCAAATACTTTGCACACTATCGACGGCGGTACTCACGAACAAGGTTTCAGAATGAGTGTTGCCAACGTTATCAATAAATATGCTTTTGATTTCAAAAAATTAAAAGAGGGTAACGCAAGACTTAAAGGTGAAGATATTTTAGAAGGTGTTGTTGCCGTTGTTTCGGTAAAATTGGCTGATGCACAGTTTGAAAGCCAGACTAAAGCAAAATTAGGTAACACCTCTATTGGTAAACTGGTTCGTGATTTGGTAAATGATAAACTTTACCTCTATTTAGAAGAACATCCCGCAGAGGCAAAGGTTATTGTAGATAAAACAATTGCCGCATCAAATGCTCGTGAGGCTGCACAAAAAGGTCGCGATGCTTCCCGTAATAAATGGGGTATCGGCGGAAAAACAAGAATGCGGGAAAAGTTAAAAGACTGTATTTCGGACGATGCAACTAAAACCGAAATCTTTATCGTCGAGGGTGACTCGGCAGGCGGTTCCGCAGTTGAAGGCAGAAACTCTACCTATCAGGCAATTTTACCTCTTTGGGGTAAAATGCTTAACGTTGAAAAGGCTCGTGAGGATAAAGTTTACGGCAACGATAAATTAACCCCCGTTATTGTGGCTTTGGGAACGGGAATCGGTGAGAATTTTGATATAACCAAACTCCGTTATGACAAAATCGTCATTATGGCCGATGCTGACGTTGACGGTAGCCATATCAGAACACTTTTGTTGACTTTCTTCTTCCGTTATATGCCCGAACTTATCGAAACAGGACATATTTACTTGGCACAACCGCCTTTGTTCCGCGTTTCCAAAGGTAAACAGCATTTTGATGCATTTACCGAGGAAGAGCGCGATATGTATAAAGAACAGTTGGGCGGAGACAAGGTAGACATTCAGCGTTATAAAGGTCTTGGTGAAATGAACCCCGAACAATTGTGGGAAACCACTCTTGACCCCGAAAGACGTACCTTCTTGCAGGTAACTATGGCTGATGCCGAATTGGCTGACCAGACCTTTGATATGTTAATGGGTGACGAGGTTGAGCCGAGAAAAATCTTCATTGAAGAAAACGCAGTCTTTGCGACTGATTTGGATATTTAAGGAAAGGAGAAATCGAAATGGCTAAACAGGAAAAGGTTTTTTGGCCCGAAAGCCAAGATACAAATATTCAGCCGGTTGAAATTGTTGACGAAGTAAAGGCTAGTATGCTTCAGTACGGTATGTCGGTACTCGTAGGTCGTGCATTGCCCGATGTTCGTGACGGATTTAAGCCGGTACACCGCCGTATTCTTTATACCATGTATGAAAACGGATTGACTCCCGATAAGGCTTACCGTAAGTGTGCTGATACCGTCGGTTCTGTTTTGGGACGTTATCATCCACACGGTGACTCATCTGTTTACGAAGCAATGGTTCGTATGGCTCAGGATTTCTCTTTAAGATATCCGCTTATTGACGGTCACGGTAACTTCGGTAATATCGACGGTTATCCTGCCGCTGCATACCGTTATACCGAGTCGAAAATGAATCGACTTTCTTTGCAGATGCTTGATGATATCGAAAAGGAAACTGTTGATTTTGTACCTAACTATGACGACCGTTTGGAAGAACCCACTGTTTTACCCGTAAGGTTCCCGCAGTTATTAGTTAACGGTTCAAGCGGTATCGCTTTTGGTATGGCTACCGAGATTCCTCCTCACAACTTGGGCGAGGTTATCGACGCTATGTGTTGTCTTATTGACAACCCCGAAGCCGATTTACCCGAACTTTGCGAGTATATTAAAGGACCTGACTTCCCGACCGGCGGTATTGTTATGGGTCGTAGCGGTATTCGTGCCGCATACGCTACCGGTAAGGGCAGAATAATTGTCCGCGGTAAGACCGAAATTGAGGAATTGTCCAACGGTAAATTCAGAATTGTTATTACCGAAATTCCGTATAAAGTCAGAAAAGAAGCGCTTGTTAAGAAAATTTATGATTTAGCCGCTGAAAAGAGAATTGAAGGTATCGACGATGTTGTTGACTATTCTTCTAAACGTGACGGCGGTATCAGAATTATCGTTGACGTAAAGCGCGACGCTAATCCGCAGGTTGTTTTAAACAAAATTTTCTCTTATACCGAACTTCAGACCACATTTGGCGCTAACTTAATCGCTATCGTTAACGGCAAACCGCAGATTTTGACACTGAAAGAGATGTTGCAGAATAATATCGACTTCCAGTGTGAAATCGTTGAGCGTAAAACCCGTTTTGAAATGAAAAAAGCTCAGGAAAGAGCACACATTTTAGAAGCACTCAAAAAAGCACTCGACTTTATTGACGAGGTTATTGCAATTATCCGTAGCAGTGCTGACATTAATACCGCAAAACAAAATCTTTGCGAGCGTGTTGATTTCGACGACGTTCAGGCTACCGCAATCGTTCAGATGCAGTTAGGTAAGCTTGCCAATATGGAAAAGCAAAAGATTTTGGACGAGTTGGACGAAAAGTTGGCATTCATTAAGGAGTGTATGGAGATTTTGGGTTCAAAGGCTCGAATTCTCGATATTGTTAAAACTCAAAGCCTTAATTTGCGTGATAAATTTGCTGATGAACGCCGTACCGAAATCAGTGACGTTGCAGGTGAGGTTGATATTGAAGACCTTATTCCTAACGAGGAATGTATCTTGACCAAGACGGTTGAGGGTTACATTAAGCGTTTACCAAGTGATACTTATTCTACTCAGCATAGAGGCGGTAAGGGTATTACCGGTATGACCACTCGCGAGGGTGATATTGTTGAAAATATGTTTACCTGTTCGTCGCACGATTATGTGCTGATGTTCAGTAACTTGGGACGTTTGTATAGAATTAAGGCTTACGAAATTCCCGAGGGTAGCCGTACCTCAAAGGGTATGAACTTAATCAACATTTTACCGCTTATGTCGGGTGAAAAGATTATTAATATTTTACCGCTTGACAATAAGATTGACCTTGATAACCCGTTCTATGTATGTATGATTACTAAAAATGGTACAATCAAGCGCACCTCGATTGAGGCATTTAAGAATGTCCGCAAGACCGGTATTATTGCAATTAATATCGACGAGAATGACGAGTTGGCTTATGTTTGCCGTACTACCGGCGACGAGGAGTTAATGGTTGCAACCAAAAAAGGCTTCTCGATTAGGTTCAATGAAAATCAGGCTCGTGAAATGGGACGTACTGCCCGCGGTGTAAGAGCAATAAGACTTCGCGAGGGTGACGAGGTTATCGGTATGCTCGTATGTAAGGAAGGTAAGGAAATTCTTACCGTTACCGAAACCGGTTACGGCAGAATTTCGAGCTTTGACGATTACCGCACACAAACCCGTGGCGGTAAGGGTCTTACCAACTACCGAACTGCTAAATACGGTGACGTTGCCGAGATTGTTGCGGTTGATAATGATGACGATATTATTATGATTACTTCAAGCGGTATCATTATTCGCGTACCGGTTGAGGAAATCAGCCGATTCTCACGTCCTGCAAAGGGTGTAAGGGTAATGAGAGTAAGAACCGAACAAGGCGAAAAGATTTTATCAATTGCTACCGCTACCCACGATAGCGAAGAGGTTACCGACCACCCCGAAGCCGCCGAGGCGGATGCAGGTGACGTCGGCGGACCCGATGAGGTAGAGGATAACGATACCGACATCGAAGAAACCACAGAAGAATAATTAAAATTTTTAATGTAGGGGAGGGCAGTAATGCCCTCCCTAAATTTTTGTAGGGAAGGCATTTATGCCTTCCGAAACTACGGAACGGATTAATCCGTTCCGTACGTCACGTCAGTTAGCCACATTGTAGGGGCTGACGCCCTCGGCAGCCCGCGATGTTAGGCAAACAATCAACGGGACGTCGAAGGCGCCGTCCCCTACGAAACGGTTTTGCAATACAAACGTAATGCAGATATAATTCAATCTCCGTGATAATATAAAATTAACATATTGCGGAGGTGGTTATATGACGAAATTTAAAATTCCGAATATACCGCCGACAACAAGCAAGAGTATACGTTTTCCTAACAATGTTATAAGGGAAGTTGAGAGTGTTATTAAAGGAAAGGATTGCACGTTTACTGCTTTTGTGGTTGAGTCAGTACGCGTTGCGTTGGATAATCTTAATAACGAAGAAAACTAAAACTTAATAATAAAACGGGTAACTAATTGTCACCCGTCAATAAACTTAATTTTGTTTTAATTCATCTAATTTAACACAGAATTTTTCCATATCAACGTGGGTTTCGTCTAAAAATGAAACGCGGTCGTTTTTCAAAAGTTGTACTTGCACGTTTTCTCCGCCGAAAACGAAAGCAGGGGATACTCTTCCCTCACGGTTGACAACGCGGTAGCAGGGAATGGTAGAGGGGTCGGGATTACAGTGCAAAGCATATCCTACAACTCTTGCCCAACGTGGATTTCCCGCAACAAGTGCCACCTGACCGTAGGTTGCAACTTTTCCTTGCGGTATTCGTTTTACAACATCATATATTCTTTGGAAAACTTCTCTTTTTTCACTCATTTAATTTCGGGCACCTCGGGATAATTGCCGTTGATTATGTTTTCAAGGTCAACTCCGGTTTCTTCCTTGGCAGTAGAGAACACGATTTGTGTTTGTGTACTGCCGAAGGTCTGCAACTGTCCGATAAAGATATCCAGCGCCTCGGTGCTTTGGAAAGCGACCTTTATAAGCATCGAATAATGACCCGTAACGCAGTTACACTCCAAAACATTCGGGTGGTCCTTAATAAATGGATAGAAAATTGCCTTTTGCGCGGGCTGAACTTCCAAATTTATGAAAGCGGTAATAGGGTAACCTAACATTTTATGGTCAACCTTAACACTGTATCCGCTTATAATTCCGCTTTTTTCAAGACGCTCAAGACGTGCAGCGGTAGCGGGTGAAGACAAAAATACCTTTTCAGCCAATTGTTTTAACGGCATACGTGCGTTTTCCTGTAAAAGAGTAATCAAACGGTAATCAATTTTATCCATAGTGTTCCCCTTCTTGTAAAAAAATATGTAATGTGTTATAATTATCTTACCATATAAAAGTATAAAGCCGAAACTTAATTTTGTCAACGTTTCGTTTAATAAAAATTAGAGAATCATAAAAAATTCTTAATATAATAAGTTGGTGATATAGTGCTTAATATTGAAAATTCCTGTTGTTTCACGGGGTACAGACCTGAAAAGTTCGGCTTCCCGTTTTCAGTCGAGGATAAAAGGTACTGCACGCTTGTCCGCAGGCTCTACACCGGCATTGCCGATATGCTTGAAAAAGGTTGCACTGTGTTTTACACGGGAATGGCAATGGGTTTTGACCTTTTAGCAGCCGAACACGTTTTGACGTTGCGGTTAGCAAGGAAAGATATAAAACTTATTGCGGTTGTGCCATTTACAGGGCAGGAAAAGGCTTGGTCAGAAGAATGGCAACAACGCTACCGCGAGGTTTTGGCAGAATGCGATGAAGTAATTACATTAAGCGATGAATACTCTAAATGGGTTTACTCCAACCGCAATCGTTATATGGTTGACCGAAGCCGATATGTTTTGACCTATTATGACGGTAAAGAGGGCGGTACAAAAAGCACTTTAAACTACGCCGTAAAAAACGGACGCGAGATTTTAAATATCTTTGAAACCAATCCCGTCGGCGAAAAGACGGCGCGGTATAAAGCAAGATTAATACTTATCCCACCAGAAGAAAATTAAAAAACCACAACACTGCTGTAGCGGTGTTGTGGTTTTATGTTTTACATCTTAATTAATATTCGTCAGAGGTTTTGGGTACAAATTTCTTAAATACGTCACCGACTTTGCCACTCCAATTGTTGCTATAATCCAAAACCAAAGAATCATCTTCATACAACGAGAATTTTGCGATAACCTCTTTTGTTTCATAATTTTTCAAAATTATTTCGGTGTCGGTAATTTCGTATATAAATTCATCCTGACCGAAAGATTGCTCGCGATAGTAGGTCACACCGTCGATTTTAATAATATCTTCTTCACCCGGAAGTGAATCTTCGTCAACCTCAAAGCCACACCAATTGTCATACTGCTTTTTGGTTAAATAGTTGTGGTAAGTGACTATTGCTAGAGTATCAGGCTCGGCCCAGAAAGAAACACAAATGTATTTTACGCCAACGCCATCATCAGCCAAACTTTCAGGGCGGAAAACTTCATAAGTATCGAAGTCGAAATTTTCTTTCGGGTTGAGTTTTTTAGGTGTCGGGTCTTCACTAACGGTACTGCTCACTAAATCAGTCGAAGAGGTGTCAACAATGCTACTATTGTTAGTGTTGTCCGTAGCCTTTTCACCACAACCGACAAAGCAGAAAGCAACGCTTAAAACCAAAACTAAAACCAAAACAAAAGATAAATGTTTCATAATTAAACCCTCTCATTATGTAGTTTAGTTAATTATATCATTGAAATTTAAAAAAAGCAATCGCGAAAGCGATTGCTTTTAGTTTAATACGAAATTATCTGTTGTTGATAATCTTGGTCAACTGAATCGGGTCAACAATTTTGCCGTCCTTATATACACGCATATTGCCCGAAGCAATTTCGTCAATAAGAACAACTTCGCCATTGTTGTAGCCAAACTCAAACTTAACGTCCCAAAGGTCAAGACCTAAAGTTTTGAGGTCGTCAGCAACGATTTTGGTAATCTTCAAGGTCTGCTCTTTCATAGACTGGAACATTTCGGGAGTCATAACACCCAAGGCTGCCAAACCTTCGCCTGTTACAAGCGGGTCACCCTTTTCGTCGTTCTCAAATGTGCACTCAACATAACCGCCCGGAAGAACAGTGCCGTCTTTAATGTACTCGCCATAGCGACGGATGAAACTACCGGTAGCAACAAGTCGGCAAATAACTTCAAGACCGTTACCGCCCTGAGCCTTACCGAAACACTCTGCAGGAAGAACTTCCATAGTAGCGTTTTCAATGTCAGCGCTTACATAGTGGGTCTTAATGCCTGCTTTTTTAAGCAATTCAAAATAGTAAACCGAGGTCTGCAAGTTTGCTTTGCCGATACCGTCGATTGTAAGACCAACTGCATTCTCGCCCGGGTCAAACACACCGTCTTTGCCGGTGCAATCGTCCTTAAACTTCAACAGCACGTTGCCGTTTTCAAGCTCATAAACGTCTTTTGTTTTGCCTTCATAAAGTTTTTTCATAAAAATTCCCCTTTATTAAACTTATAAAATTTAATTTATTGTTGTTCTTCCAAAGGTTGTTCGGCGTTTTTCTTACAACCCTTGCAACCTCTTAAAATATTGACTTCATCGCGGTGAACGGTAATAGGTAAACCTTCAGAACCGTCGAGTTGCACCTTTAATTTTCCTGTAAGCAGGCTGACGTCAACAACTGTGCCTTTGCCTTCGGGCGTATCAACGTAACTGCCGTTACGCGGTGTGATTTTATCTAAATGTTCGTAAGCGTCTTGCTCATACTTCAAACAACACATCAATCTTCCGCACGTACCCGAAATTTTTGTCGGGTTTAAAGAAAGGCCTTGTTCTTTTGCCATTTTGATAGAAACCGGTTGGAAGTCACCCAAAAATCTTGAGCAACAGAACGGCTGTCCGCAAATCCCAAGTCCGCCCATCATTTTGGCTTCATCTCTGACGCCAATTTGACGCAATTCGATACGAGAGTGGAACTGACTTGCTAAATCTTTGACTAATTCTCTGAAATCAACTCTGCCATCGGCAGTGAAGAAGAAAAGAATTTTTGTAGCGTCAAAAGTAACTTCAACGTCAACCAACTTCATTTCCAAACCGCGTTCAAGGATTTTCTGCTCACAAAACTCAAAAGCAACCTTTTCTTTTTCGCGGTTTTCACGCATTTTTTTGAGGTCGTCCTCGGTTGCAGGGCGTACAACTTCCTTTAACTGACCGATAATGCTCGAATCGGGCACGTTGTGGTTTTCGCTTGCGACCTCACCGCACTCGGTACCTCTTGAAGTGGTGACAATAACATACGAACCTGCCGAAAATTTCTTTCCCGCAGGGCTGAAAGAATATATACGTCCGTCAGAACGGAATTTTACTCCGATAACTTCAACCATTCGTTTACTCCTTAAGGTGAGAATTTAATAACATCTCACAACAAAACATTTTACCACAAAATGTGTGAAATTTCAATAGTTATATAGTTCCATAATGGTTATAATTTTTCAAAAATTTCTGCACAAAGACAAGTTGAAACAAGCGAAATTGAAAGAGGTTGGCCAACGTGACGACGAAACTCCAATTCTGTGTTTTCGGCGGTTTTCAAAAGCTTTGTGATAGTGGACAAAGAAAGTTCGGATTGTTTTTTCGCACTTTTTAAGGCTTCCGCTT
This sequence comes from Acutalibacteraceae bacterium, assembly GCA_045651745.1. Lineage (GTDB taxonomy): Bacteria > Bacillota > Clostridia > Oscillospirales > Acutalibacteraceae > UMGS172. The sequence goes on along the minus strand of JAZRSW010000063.1, from coordinate 15,110 downwards.
GGGCAACTAATCGTAGTTCACCCAAAAACGCCGTAAATCCCAAACGGTCTTTTTCAAAATTAAGAAGAATTTTAAGCGCAGATATACGGTCGCGGTTTTTAACACATTTCAAAAATTCCTTTGCGGATTCAACCGATTTTGCTGCCTCACCCGAAAGAATTTCCAACGCTTTACCCACGTTGCCGTGAGAGCTTTCCAAAGCCTCGTCAATGTCACTCTCGGGTTTGCCGGTTTTTAATTTGATATAGTCCTTTGCCTCGGCAAATTCGGGGTTAGAAACCGATAAGGTTACACAACGCGAGCGAACAGTCGGCAAAAGAGATGACGCGTTTTGGCAAATAAGGATAAAAATCATAAATTCGGGCGGTTCTTCAAGCACTTTTAAAAAGGCATTTTGAGCCGGCTCGTTCATTTTGTCACAATCGGACAAAATGTTAACCTTGCGCTTTGACTCAATCGGCATAACGTATGCGTTATCGCGGATTTCACGTACAGTGTCAACCTTAAAGGTAGCGCCGTCGGGCGCGTAGGTCAACACATCGCAGTGACCGTCCTTTTCGACGAGTTCGCAAGTTCGACATTTTCCGCAAGGTTTATCTGAGTCGTCAGCCTCGCAAACTATGGAGGCGGCAATGATTTTCGCTAAGGTATGACGACCCGAACCTTCCGCGCCCTCAATAATAAAGGCGTGCGGAAAGCGTCCGCTTGAAATTATGCTTTTTAGGGTTTCTTTGATTTCCTGGTTGGCTAAAAAAGAATCTACCATTTTCACCCTCCTGCTTTGCGAGTTTTTGTAAAAAATGGTGGAGACGATGGGGATTGAACCCACGACCTTGCGGATGCGAACCGCACGCTCTCCCAGCTGAGCTACGCCCCCGAATTAAGACGGAAAACCGTCTTTAAGTTAAATTAATCTCGTCCTTGCATACCTGACCACAGGAAAATTATAATCTGCGCAGGGATTCCGACGATAAATAAAAGCCACAGTTTTAGCCACAAAAAAGTAATAAAAAGTGAGCCCAAAGTTGTCCACAAAAGTGCCGAAATAAGTAAATAATTAAGGCGCGGATTAAACCAGATTGAATTAAAAATCAACCAAACGGCAAAACTGACGGGCGCGGCATAAACGAAGCAAAGCCAATGATGACCTAAATTTGTGACTGTGTCGAGTATAAAGAAAACGACCGTTGCTATTAACCAAATAAGCATAACGCACATTGAGGTTATAATCGCGCGTCGGCGGAATTTTTTACGGCTGACCGCAGCCTTTTTCTGTTCGGTTTTCTGGTGGTCGCTTTCCAAAAGGTAGTCGACAGAGACGCCCAAAATCTCAGCCAAAGATTTTAGCACAGCCACATCAGGCAAAGATTCACCGCGTTCCCATTTCGAAACCGCTTTGTCGGAATAGTTGAGCTTTTCAGCCAATTGCGCTTGCGTTAGTCCCTTTTCTTTGCGGAGAAAAACGATATTGTCGGCAATTATATTTTTCAAATCTTTCATTTATGTCACCTGATTTCTTGTAAAAGTTTCTCTACTGACGCATTTTACAAACATATTATAACACACTTTTTGAACCTTTGCAACCCTTGATTTGAGAGGGATTCTACTAACGGTAGATATGACAAAAATCGACTCTACTGACACATTTTTAGGTGTATACATAAAAATTTAAACAGTTCAGTGACTAAAAGGCTTGTTTGTTGTAATATAATATCGTTGAAAACCACTTATAAAAAAAGAGGAGCATTGTTATGAATAATTTTGTGATTTTCACTGACTCGGCTTGCGACTTAGGACCGAAACATTTAGACGATATTGGCGTAAAACACATTAGTCTTACCTTGGTATATGATGGAGATACAACCGAGTATAAAAATGATGATGTTGACCCGAAAGAGTTTTATAATAAAATGCGTGGCGGAGCGATGGCAAAAACCTCTGCCGTAAACTCTGAGGCGTTCAGTAATGCTTTCCGCGAGGAGTTGAATAACGGAAATGACGTTTTGTATATCGGTTTTTCGTCGGGATTAAGTACAACATACAATTCTGCTCGTTTGGCAGCAGAAGAATTAAAAGAGGAGTTTCCAAACAGAAAAATCATTGCGGTTGACAGCCTTTCTGCTTCAGCCGGCTTCGGTATGCTTTTAGATTTAGCGGTTAAGAAAAAGAACAAGGGTGCAACCATTGAGGAAGTTGCTAAATTCGTTGAGGACACAAGACTTCACCAGTGCCATTGGTTTACCGTTGACGATTTGGTCTACTTAAAACGCGGTGGCAGAATAAGCCCTACTGTTGCATTCGTTGGTGGTTTGCTCGGCATTAAACCCGTGTTGCACATGGATAACGAAGGTCACCTTATCAACGTGACCAAGGTCCGCGGACGTAACGCCGCAATTCAGGCTTTGGCTGACAAATTTGGTGAGTTGGCAATTGATAAAATATCGGGCCCTGTTTATATTTGTCACGGTGACTGCGAGGGTGACGCCAATACTTTGGCAAAAATTATTAAAGACACTTATGGTGTAGAGGTTGAATGTACGGTATATACCGGTCCGGTCATCGGCGCGCATTCAGGCCCCGGCACCTTGGCTCTTTTCTTCATCGGAAAGGAAAGGTAGTATGACAAGAATTAAGCTTTCTGACCGCGAGTTACCCGATTACACCCGCGGTGAAGAGCTTTTTAATATGATTTCGCACATCACGGGCGGTGCTTTCGGTATCGTGGCGTTAGTTTTGTGTGTTGTCGTGTCAGCATTGCACGGCGACGCTTACGGAGTTGTAGGAAGTGCGATTTACGGCGGTTCAATGGTGCTTTTGTATACCGTTTCGAGCGTTTATCACGGTCTTAACGCCAATATAGGCAAAAAGGTTATGCAGGTTATTGACCACTGTACCATATATTTGCTGATTGCAGGCACATATACCCCAATTTTACTGACGGCAATCCGTCGCGAGAGCGTTGTTACGGCGTGGGTGTTGTTTGGAGTAGAGTGGGGACTCGCGGCTTTGGCGGCAACCTTAACCGCAATCGACCTCAAAAAGTACGAAAAATTTTCAATGCTTTGTTATATCGGAATGGGTTGGGGCATTGTTTTTGCCGCTAAAACCACCGTAAAGGCAGTGCCGTCTGCAGGAATTATGTTCTTGTTGTTGGGCGGTGTGTCCTATACGGTCGGCGCGGTGCTTTACGGTATCGGTAAAAAACACCGATATATGCATTCTATTTTCCACATTTTTGTGGTTATGGGAAGTGTACTGCAGTTTTTCAGTATTTTGTTTTATATGATTTAAAAAAAGGACCCCGTTGCATAATTCGCAACGGGGTCCTTTTTTTGTTTATTCTGTTCTTAATGCTACAACAGGGTCTTTGTTGGCGGCAACGCGTGACGGTATAAGTCCTGCGATTAAGGTTAGTGTCATACTGATAGCCACTAAAATTATCGCGCCACCCAAAGGCAACGAGGCTAATCCTTTAATATCCGAGAATTTTTCGATAATCAAACTTATCGGAATATTGAGAAGAACTGTTACTAAAATTCCAAGCAATCCTGCAACAAAGCCGACTATTAAGGTTTCGGCGTTAAACACGCGGGAAATATCCTTTTTCGAAGCGCCGATTGAACGCAAAATTCCAATTTCTTTTGTGCGTTCTAAAACCGAAATATAGGTGATTATTCCTATCATTATAGAGGATACCACCAAGGAAATCGAAACAAACGCAATAAGCACGTATGAAATTATATTAATAATAGTGCTGATTGAAGACATCATAATTGCAACATAGTCGGTATAAGTGATTTGGCTTTTCTCGGGTTTGCCGTTGTTATAACTTGCAATTAAAGTTGCAATGTTATCTTTGTCTTCAAAGGTTGCGGCATAGATGTTGATTGAACTCGGGTCATCTTTATCGGAATACCCAATTGTTGAAAGATTTTCATTTAATGTTGTTTTAGAGTATCTTAATTCCGAGGTTACGTCGTAATAACGGCTCAAATTCACGTTGTCGGCTTGGTTGATTACGGCTTCGAATTCGGCTATAACGGCAGTTTCGGGCATTGCTTTCAAGCGTGCCGTTTGAGTTGCGGCATACTGTCCTTTTACCATTTCGGTAATGGTTTGGTATACCAACTCATAAATTTCGGCATCCTTCATAGAAGAAAGCATACTGCGTACATTTTCCTCGGTCATACCGCTGGTGTTACCGGTTGCCGACTGATTTGTATAAAGCATTATTATGAAGTTTTCCTGTAAATCGCGGGTGGAGTATTTTGCCATTTCGGTTGCGGTTAAGCTTTGTAAGGTTGCAGAGTCGGGTGTAGAGGCAATGTGGGTATAAACGCTGATTTGTTTTAAAGGCTCGAGTTTAGAGAACCACGAAAGGAAATTTTGAGCCTTTTCCTCGTCGGTTTCGGGAACATCGGTCATAAACGGCAGTCCTGAAAAGATATCGGTGTCTTTATTTTCGAGTTGGTATTTTACAATTTCCGATTTATTTATTTCAGCGATATACCAGTCGGTCAGTTCCTTTGTATAAGCCACCGCACTGTTTTGTAAAACGGTTGATACAGCATCGGCTTTAGGCTTTACAATTCCGACAACCTCTAATTCCTCTGCCGAGGCAAGCAATAGTTTCATAAAGGACTCGTCGGCGCTCATATCAACCCAAAGGTCATTTATTTTGTCAGCATTGGTATCAATGCCTTGAAATTTATCGGTAGGCAAAATCAGTTTAAACTTTAATCCCAATAAATCCTCATAATTCCAGTTTGCGCTGATGTCGACATCCTCGACCTTTTCACCTGCCATAATTTTACGCCAAACGTTACCTAACTGTTCGCGGTCTAAAAGACCTAAAGCGTAAAGAAAAGATTCGGAAATTTCATTATGCTCGTTGACCACCAACAAAACTTCGTTTTTGGTGGTAGGCCAGCGCATTGTGTTACCGTCTAACAGTTCGTACTGCTCGTAAACTAAACTGTTGATACCTGTGCCGTCCTTTTTGGCAATAATTTCGTTAAAAACTTTAACCGAATTGCCCGACATCATTGACATCATTCCGCCGGTAGTGCCTGAACTTTCAGAGCCACCGATATCACCGAACAAAGCCATATAATCGTTAGCCTTTAATACGCCTTTAGAGGTGTCGGAAACGTAAACCTCGAGGTTGGTACTGTAACCGTACTGAATGGCGGTTGTGTACTTGTCAATGTTACTTTGGTCGCTTTCGAGCCACGCTTTGAACGTTTTCAAATCGTTCTGTTTGGAGTCAGAATTGAAAAGCGCGTTCATCATATCATACATATCGGTATTGGCATAAACTTTGTCGTTTTCTCTGGTTTCGCGGTCCTGCTCATTCTCTGCCATGGATTGAAACAGTGCCGACATATCGGCTTCTTCTGCCAAAATCGTAATGGGATATGACGAGAGAGTGTCTTCTTGTACCTTGTCAATGTAAGCCTGAAAGCCTGATGACAGTGATAAAATGAGAGCAATACCGATAATGCCGATACTGCCTGCGAATGAGGTCATAAATGTACGGCCTTTTTTGGTTAAAAGGTTGTTTAAACTTAAACTCAACGCTGTAAAAAAGGACATTGAGGTTTTGTTCGCCTTTTTAGTTCCGGTTTTTTCTTTATCGGTATCGAGTTTGACTTCTTCGGTGATTTCGCCTTGCTCTGAATCATACGGGTTGGAATCGTCGATGATTTTGCCGTCAAGAACTTTTATAATACGGGTAGAATAACGCTCGGCAAGTTCGGGGTTGTGGGTAACCATTATGACCAAGCGGTCTTTGGCAACCTCTTGTAAAAGCGCCATAATTTGTTCCGAAGTTTCAGAATCCAAAGCACCTGTCGGCTCGTCGGCAAGCAAAATTTCAGGGTCGTTTATTAAAGCGCGGGCAATTGCAACACGTTGCATCTGTCCACCTGACATCTGGTTGGGTTTTTTGTTAATTTGGTCTTTTAAACCAACCTTCTCGAGCGCCGCGACGGCTCTTTTTCGGCGTTCTTGTTTGGATACGCCCGATAAAGTCAACGCCAACTCAACGTTTGAAAGCACGGTTTGGTGTGGAATAAGGTTATAACTTTGGAAAACAAAACCGATTGAATGGTTGCGGTAGGTATCCCAATCGCGGTCGCGGTATTCTTTGGTCGAGCGTCCGCTTATAATCAGGTCACCGTCGGTGTAGCGGTCAAGACCGCCGATGATATTCAATAGGGTTGTTTTTCCGCAACCTGATTGTCCCAAAATCGAAACAAACTCGGTTTTTCGAAATTCTATGCTTACACCTTGTAGCGCGCGGACGATGTCATTTTCGCCGACGCCGTAATTTTTAGTTATGTTTTTGAGTTTGAGCATCAAAATTCTCCTGACACAATAAGAGTAATGTATAATATAGTAACATATAAATATTAATAATGTGTTACCTATTGTTAAATTTTGGCTACCACGAAATCATAAATCCTAAAGCGCCTTTTACACCGCCGTAACTGTATTTTTTTATCCGCTTTGAGCCGAGTTCCGCGTTTGCAATCGAAATGTAACGTTCAATTTTAAAGGTGTTCAAGGTGTCATCAGTGCCGAAAATGAAGTTCATTTCGGGGGAAACCGCAAACTCGACCATTTTTTGTCCCGAACGTCTTGCCTCACAAAGCATACTTACAACGGTTGACTCAATCTGGCTTTTTTCAGCAATGTAAAGTGAATTTACAACGTGGTAGTTGTATTCGGTTGCGGTGCAGGTCGGTAAAAAGATATTACTGCGGGCTATTGCGTCAACGTCGGTCAGAGAGTCAACGCTCGGGTCAATAGTACAACTTTTCAGGATATATTCGGTGGTTATATTGAAGAAAAAGCGATATCCCTCGTTATTAGTGTCGTTGGCGGTGGCGTCAAGGTGATACCAGTTGTTTTCAATGTTTATTACGTTCCACATGTGCGGTTCTGTCGAAACTCCTGTGACAGTGGCACAGTCGAGCCCCAACAAAAAGGATGAAACCTGCATGGATTTTGCATAACCCTCGCAAACGGCTTTGCCATTTAAAAAAGCACCGACAATATTCCAAGAGGACGGATTGTTTTGAAAGTTGTTAACGTTTTCAAAATCGTATTCAAGGTGTTCAACCAAAGTGTCGTGAACCAAAACTTCACGCTCAAACTCGGTTTCATTGCCGGAAAACTTTTGACTGATTTGTGTTAAGGTTTTAAGTATTTGTGTTTCAAAATTCTTTCGTTCGGTTGCGGTGTAAAGCCAATCCTTATCGGTTTTTGCAAAGCAAATTTCACCTAATGTGCCATTTGTTCTTAAAGCGTATGACGTCGGCAGCCAGAAATATTCCGGTCGGTCATTTCTTAAAGCAAGAAAAGCAATAGTAATATCTTTTTCGGTAGCATTTCCTAAAGATATGTAACCGCTTTGCATGTTGAAAACGGCGTTGTCCATTAATATGTAAAGACCTTTTTGAGTTTGGTTCAGTTGATTGTAGCCTGAACGTTCAAACTTGCCGATAATCTGAAATTTACTGTTTTCAGGATAAATATTAAATTGCGAAACCGAGTCAGCCTCGGTGATTTCGGCAGGCTCTAAAACAGAGAACTTATTTAAAAACGAGAAATCACAACCTGTAGCGCTTATTAAAAGCGCCGTTACAAGTAACAATGATAATAACTTTTTCAAAACTTTTCCTCACAAAATTTAATAGTATGCCGAATAAACGGCAGGATAAGACAGATTGTTAACCGTGTTTTCGGTAATAAACTGAAAAATTTTTTCTAAATTTCCATTGAAAGTTTCAAACACTATCTGCCGGCAGGCGCTTTCAAAGAGATTTTTGTCTAATCTTTGGACTAATTGGTTGCCTGTCAGGAGTATTTCGCCCTCTAAATTATAATTATACACTATTCCTTTGGATATGTCAGCAATTTCGCGTAAATTTTTAGCGTTACAGAAAATATATTTTTCGGTATCGGGCGTATTTTCGTTAATACATTTGTCAATAAACAGATAAAGTCCTTCGTTTAAAATAATATTGTTGTCGGTTTCAACCGAGTTGGATGTAACTTTTTCGAGTTTTGGGGTGATTTCAAGGTCACAAACGAGGGTTTTGTCGTTATCGTGAAATATAACCGCTACCGAAACCGTTTCGGCGTTGACTTTTTCGGTTGATGTGTTGTTTTTTGGCGCAGTATCGGTACGGTTGACAAAATTAGATAGCAATATACACAAAAAAGCCACCAAGCAAAAAACAACAAACGCAAAAGAAAGTGAAATTGCAAACCAAAAAAGTTTTTTCATTTGTTACCGCCTTTAAAAGTTTCTTTTTTAAGGATAGTTTGGACTTAAAAAGAGCGGTATATTCAAAATTTATTGTATTTAATAATAGTTTGTGGTAAAATCTATGAGTAGCAAAGAGGGAAATCTCAACTTAATGCGTGAAAGGGGCGATATTGTTGAGTAAAAGAGCTTATATTGACCGTATCGTTTCGAGCGTGTTACTTTTGGGGTGGATGGTTTTAATTTTTGTTTTGTCAAGCGAGAATGCTGGTGCGTCGGCTAATACAAGCGGACAGATTATTAAAAAAATCGCAGAGGTGGTCAACCGCGATTTTGCAAATCTTCCGATAGCTCAACAGCATAGCATTATAGAAAATTGGCAAGACGTCGTAAGAACAATGGCGCATTTTATAGAATATGTTGTGTTGGGTTTCTTGTCAGCAAATACAGTACGCGCACTTAAACTAAAACAAAACGCGATTTTTTGGTTGCCGATATTAATTTGCTGTATTTATGCTATAAGCGATGAAATACATCAGTATTTTGTACCCGGCAGAAGTTGTCAGTTTCAGGATATTGTTGTTGACACCTTGGGCGGTGTTGCGGGAATTGTTTGTTTCCTTGTTTTAATGTGGCTTATCAAAAAAATTATTAACCGCAAACAAACGGCAGAATAAAAAATCAAACGACCGTTAGAACTGACTGTTCTAACGGTCGTTTTGTAATTGTTAAAATATTAAACAATTCCAACCAAGCACTGTGCAGCAAGGTAGATACCAAAACCGCTAATTAACGGTGCAAATTTGGTTGCGGGTGTTACCGAAAGACGATTTTTGATTATATCAAAAACGAAGGTCGCAATTGTGGAAACAACCGCACCTAATATTGCCAATTTTATTGCATCAATATAGGGAAGCAAGCAGGCAACCCACGGGAAAACACCAAAAATCAGCGCCGAACACAAAGGCACAAACCAATACAGTCTTTTGCCGTCTTTTGCAATGTAACTATCCAACACAAGTGCTATAAGTGTCACTGCTAATATTGCCATCCCGTCGAAACTCGGGAGAATAAAGTTGGGTAAAAACGCTCTGACAAGCATTGTAGCAAGCAATGAAACACCCGTCACAACGGCGAGGATTAAGCCGAATAAATCGTGTTTTTTCATAATATTCAACCTCCCCATTCAGTAGCCGACGATTCAACGTCCGCACCCGTTACATAACCGATAGCCGAGTTGACCATACGTGCGACGGCTTTAGATGAAACGGTTGCGCCCGAAATTCCGTCAATCGAGATTTCGTTGTCACCCGAGTCAGCTGTGCCGGTAGCGCTCGAAAAAGCGTCCTCACCAACTGTGCCAACGGTAAATGTACCGCTTTTATTTAAGAATTGTGATAAAAATACGTGGTCGGTCAAAATTTGATTACCCAAACCGTTGGTTTCGTGTGCTTCACGAACCACAAGTCCAGTAACCGCGCCGTCATTATTAACACCGATATACATTGTGATTTCATCGGCGTAACCCATTGTTGCGGTTTCAATAACGAAGCCAATATCGGCTTTGTGAATTGACTTTATGTTGGCGTCTTCACCGTCATATTCAACTTTCACGAAGTCTTTGCCGTCGGGCAACAGCATTTCCAAAAGTTTAACGTGTTCTTTTTGGGCATTACGCTCGGTAACGGTTTTTAAACCGAAAGCGGCGGCTAAAAGAATAAGACTTACACCAAGAATTACCGAGAGAGTTATAATGAGTGTCTTTTTCATTTCTTTCCGCCTCCTTTTTTTGTGCCGAAGCGGGCAAAACCTGTGTAACGGTCAATAAACCAAGCGACCGCGTTCATTAAAAGGATTGCATAAGTAACACCTTCGGGGTAAAGACCGAAATAGCGGAAAATAAGCGTCAAAGCACCGCAACCTATACCGTAAAGGATTTGCCCCAAATGGGTAACGGGAGAGGTTACATAGTCGGTCGCCATAAAGATAGCGCCCAACATTAATCCGCCAGAAAGTACACTGTATGCTGACCAAATGAGCGCATTGTCTGTTTTATAGAAAATCAAGGACAAAATAGCAAGTGTGCCGATATAAGCCAACGGAATTCTCGGTGAAATAACCTTTCTTATACAAAGGTATGCACCACCTAAAATCAAAGCCAAGGCGGAAATTTCACCGATAGAGCCAGGGCATTTGCCTAAAAACATATCAAGCAAACTTTCGTTAGGCGTTGCTGGCATTACCATATGATGTAAAGGCGTTGCAGAGGTAACACCGTCCAAGCCTTCGTAACGTGTGATGCCTAACGGGAAAATCAACATCATAAATGCACGAGCGGCTAATGCGGGGTTAAAGATGTTTTGACCCAAACCGCCAAAAAGCGCTTTTATTATGATGATTGCAAAAAAGTTTCCGACTATAACCTGCCAAATTGGAACTGTTACGGGCAAAGTCATAGCAAGCAACAAACCGGAAACTCCGGCAGAGCCGTCAACAATGGTTAGTTTGCGGCGGGTGATGAAGCACCATAAAGCCTCAAACACAACTGCTGAAACTACCGAAACGGCGGCAACAAGCAAAGCACGTAACCCTAAAACAATAACACCGACAACCAAAGCAGGAATAAGGGCAATGATTACATCAAGCATAATTTTATTGATGCGGAAACCGCTTCTGATATGAGGGGAAGTGGCTAATGTAAGATTCATTTTTCGGCTTCCTCCTTTATCATCTTTTTGGCTTGACGGCATTTGTCGGTCAATGGTAATTTTGCGGGGCAGGTATACGAACAACTGCCACATTCAATACAGTCGATAGCGTTTAAGCGCTTGATTTCTTCAATATCGCCTGCATTAACATAACGTCCGATATAAAGCGGTTTTAAATGCATCGGGCAAACGTTCAAACATTTACCGCAACGGATACAAACCTGATTTTCAACCTTAAAGTTAGGGTCTTTTTTAAGGGCTAAAACGGCATTAGTAGCCTTAACTACGGGTGCCGAAAGGTCGGCCTGAGCAATACCCATCATCGGTCCGCCATTTAAAACGCGGTCGACATCGTCGGTTAAACCGCCTGCGGCGTTGATTAAATCGTCAAAAGATGTACCGATAGGAACGATGAAGTTCTGCGGGTCTTTTACAGCCTCACCGCTAACGGTGACAATACGTTCGGTCAACGGTTTACCCAATCTTACCGCGTTATGAATTGCGGCAAAGGTGGAAACGTTGAACACAATACAGCCGACATCCTTGGGTAATTCACCGGGAGGCACTAGTCTTCCGGTGACGGCTTGTATTAACTGTTTTTCAGAGCCTTGGGGATAACGTGTCGGCAACACAACAACTTCAATAGAGGGATTCTTTTTTGCAAAAGCCTTAATCGTCTTAATTGCCGGCCTTTTGTTATCCTCAATAGCAATAACCGTTCTTGTGGGAGAGAATAAACGTTGAAGAATTAAAATTCCCTCAATTACGGGTGCGGGGTCGGTTCTTAATAACGTGTCATCAGCGGTGATATAAGGTTCGCACTCGGAAGCGTTGGCAATAAGAGTATCAACGTTGCCCAAAGAGGTTAACGCCTTTATATTTGAGGGGAATGCCGCACCGCCCATACCTATAATTCCCGATTCACGTATAGTATGAATGAGGGTGTCTAAATCTAAATCTTCTAACGGTGTGTCACATTCAGTAAACTCAACCGTTTCGTTTTTAAAATCATTTTCAATAACAATAGCATCTATTGTTTGTCCGTTTGGGTGAATTCTCGGCTCGATTGCCGAAACAGTACCCGAAACTGAAGCGTGTACGGGTATACACATACCCTCACCGTCACCGATTTTTTGACCTTTAAGCACGCGGTCGCCAACCTTGACTAACGGCTGGCAAATGTCACCGATATGCTGTTTTAAAGGAATTACAACCTGATTTGGTGTTATGGTTGTAACATTATCAGAGGTAAGGGACATTTCTTTATTGTAGCGGGGATGAATTCCGCCGAAAAAAAGTCGTTTCATAATTGTTCCTCAATTTCGAATTAAAGCCTTGAAATCAGGGCTATAATATTGATTTTCATTTGCATCAACCCATAATGCCTTTGCGCCAAATTTGTCTAACAACGCTTGACCTTGTTCGCGGTCGAGCAAAAATAGTGAGGTCGAAAGCACATCAGCAAGGCCGGAATCCTCGCAAACAATTGTGACCGAGGTCCAAAGTTCGCTGGGGTATAGCGTTTTGGGGTCGATTATGTGGTGGTACAGTTTACCGTCGACAGCGTAAGCACGTTGATAACTTCCGCTTGTAACCACACTGCCTGAAGTAATGTTAAGTATGTGTAAATTACTGTTGCTGTTTGGGTCTTGAATACCAACCGACCAAGCTGTACCTTTTTCGTCTTTGGGTCCCGTTGCATAGACGTTACCGCCCACGCTGATAAGTAAGCCTTCGGGCGCGTTTTCACACACCTTTTGAACTGCCCAACCTTTAGCAATGGCACCAACGTCTATTTTAAGCAAGGGGTCACTGATAAAAACAGTCGAATCCTCGCGGTCTAAAACAATGTTGTCGGGGTTCATATGCTCACTTGCTTTTTTCAAAGCCTCAAAGTCGGGCAAATAGGCGTTTTCAGGGTCATTCACACTGTCCTCGCGGGCATCGTGCCATAATTTTAACACACTGCCCATAGCGGGGTTAAACACGCCGTTGGTAGCGGTGTAATAGTCCTTGCAGTCTTGCAACAAGTCTAAAATCACCTTGTCAACCGTCACGGGTGAAGCAGATGCTTTATCGTTAACCGTTTTTAAGTTATTGATACCGTCATACTCTTCATAAATATCAAAAAACTTGTGGTAACGCTCAAGTTCGTCACGAATAGGGTTAACCGAGGTTTCAAAGGCTTGTTTACTTTCGGCTTTGCCTACCATTGTGGTTACGGTGTCGAACAAATCTAAAAACGTGGCAGAGTACTGCTTTTTGCCTTGTTCCGTTTTAACCGCAGAACAACCGCCAAGCAGTACCAAACACAGTATAAGTGAAATTAGTTTTCTCATTTAGTAGCTTTATCGATTAAAGTCTTGAAATCGCCGATAGCAATGGTAACTGAAGCCACTAAATCTGCCTCTGTGGGAGCAGTTTTTTCGTTAACTGCAATGCCTGCTACCTGAGCGGGAGTTTTACCGGTAACATATTTTGCAAACGATGCAGCCTGCTCGTTCCACTCGAATTTAGCCTGGCCCCAAGCAACCATACCATAGTCTTTGCCAAGTTCGTTCTTGGTTTTAACCGAGGCGGTGAGGTCGGAAGTTACTTTACCTGTTACATCAAAGTTAACCTTAGCCTGAACAGAATCAATAGCACAAGATGTGATAACGCCGTCTTTCAAAGTAAGGGCAGTAACTGTAGCATCAAGCTGGGTTGTACCTGCTTTTTCGGCAGTAGCAGATGCACTACTGCTGATTGCGGTTACAGTAGACATTTTTAAAGTGTCGCCCGATTTTGCACCGAGGTTAGTAGCCTTTGCTACTGCGGTTTCAATAGCCGAAACATATCCGCCGAGGTAGATTGTAGCGGAAGAAGCCAAATCACTTCCTGCGGGGGCTTTGCCTGTTGTTTCATCAACAGCACCTTCGCGCAACTGCTTAACGGTTTTGCCTATAGCAAATTTAGCCAAAGCGCCTGCCTGGACATACCATTCGGATTTTGCATTGCCGTAAGCAACCATACCGTAGTTGTCGCCCAACTCGTTTTTGGTTTGGGGAGCTTTGGTAAGGTCGGAGGTGATTTTACCGGTGGCATCAAACTTGACGGAGGTTGCAATACCGTCGATAATACAATCGCGGATAATTCCGTCATTGTCTACTAAAACGGCAACCATTGTAACGTCGTATTTGCCTTCGCCGTTTTTGTCGGCGGTAGCGTTTGCGCTTTCCTTAATTCCGGTGACGATAGCCAAACCGGTTTTAAGTTCGCCTTCGGCGGGAGTAACGGTGCTTGTCTGGTCGGAACTGTTTGTGTTAGAATTGGTTGAACAGTCACAGTCCATATGATAGATAACAGGGGTGCCTGCACAGCCTGCAAAAAGGCAAATGCAAAGCGCAATTGATAAGAACGCGAATAATTTTTTCATAGGTTACACTCCTAATATTATTATACAAATATATGATACTTTATTAACGAGGAAAAAGCAAGTAAAACAAGCAGTTTTGGCAATAATTTTCAGGGTTTTTTCGATTTAAAAATTTACAATTTGATACTTGTAATATAATAAGATATGCAGTATAATTTGAATAATAAATTCAAAGGTGGTATGGAAGATGTATTCAAAAACCAAAAGAGTTGTAATGACAGCACTTATGGCGTCTTTAGTATGTGTTGCAACTATGATAATCAAGGTCCCATCTCCGATGCAGGGTTATATAAATCTTGGGGATTGTACCGTGTTGTTGTGCGGTTGGCTTTTAGCACCGGGATACGGGTTTGTAGCGGCAGGACTCGGTTCTGCGTTAGCTGATATATTCTCGGGTTATATTACATACGCCCCTGCAACCTTTTTGATAAAGGGAACAATGGCGCTTTTGATGTTTGTCTGTTTTAAACTTATGAATAAGCATATCGGCAAATTGGCGTCCCAGATTATCGGCGGAATTATTGCGGAAATAGTATTGGTTTCGGGTTATTATGTGTTTGAGGGCTTTTTATATGGGTTTATTCCGTCGGTTGTCAACATCCCTGCAAATGCAGTGCAGGGCGTGGCAGGCGTAATTGTCGGAGTTGTATTAATAAAGGTTTTTGAAAAATTTAAAATTACGTTGGAGTGACGTTTGGTATTAGGCAAGAGA
>JAZRSW010000062.1:0-3500 GCA_045651745.1 Acutalibacteraceae bacterium | reverse complement strand
CATACTCTTAACAATACCGTTGTTGCTCCGCCGAGAATGTTGATTGCTTTCCTTGAAAACAACCTTCAGGAAGACGGCTCAATCCGTATCCCCGAGGCACTTCGTCCTTATATGGGCGGTATGGAAAAAATCGTCAAGAAGTAATGGGTGTAATATTAGAAAAAACCGCTTATCAGTGGGACTTCCCTGTTTCCACCGCCGAGGTTGATATGTTTGACCGATTGAAAATATCGGCTTTGATGAAACGTCAGCAGGAAATTGGCGAATTGCACTTAATTGAGTTCGGCACAAGTTCCGATAAAATGCGCGAGGAACAAGGCATTGCATTTATATTTACCAAAATGAATATAAAGGTGACCCGCCTGCCCAAATCAAAGGAAAACGTAACGCTGACGACTTGGTGTAGCGGTTTAAAAGGTGTCCGTTTTACGAGAAATTACGTTTTGCGCGATGAATTAGGTGTTGTTTTGACCGAGGCTAAAGCCGAGGTTACGGCAATTGATTTGAACACCCGCAAAATCGTAAGACCACGTGAAATCAACGGATTCCAAGATTTTCTTTATAATGAAGATTTGGAAAATACTTGTCCGTATCCCGAAAAATTGACGTTTTTCAGCGAGTCTGACAAAACGTACAGCCGTGACGTGCGGTTTTCGGATATTGATTTTAACGGTCATGTAAATAATACCGTTTATGCCGATATAAGTTTTGATGCGTTGCCGATAAAAGCGCTTGAAAACGCGATTAAAGGTTTTGAAATAAACTTTATTAATGAGGCAGTTTTGGGTGAAACGGTTGAAGTTTCTGTTTCGTCAGATGATGACGGTTTGATGGTTTCGGGAAAAACCGATGCTCACGATTGCTTTGCAGTAAAACTAACGTTTTAAATTTAAAACCCGCACCTTTTGGTGCGGGTTTGTTTTGTATACATTGAGCATTTGTAGGGACTTACCGTCCTCGACTGTCGCAATTCCTTTGGTTTGGCATAAAACAAAAGTAAAAGATGCACGAAATTTTCGTGCATCTTTTTTTTATGATATTTAATTTTCAATCTCGTCGTGGCAAAATTTTATTTGTTTTCTTCGCTCTCTATGTTGTCAAGTGCATATTTACAACACTGTAACACAAGTAAATTAAACGAGATATTGTTGTTGACCGCGGTTTTGTTAAGTCGTTCAAAGAGCGATTCAGTGAATCGTACGGTGCGCGGTGTGTTTGCATTTTTTAGTTCATTGTCAATCTTAAACATAATTATCACCCAACTAATATTATGCTCATTTTTGGTTGTATTTATATAACCACTTATGGTTGCATTTTGCTGTTTAGTGTGATATAGTTTAAAGGGTGATTATATGACTTGTGAAAATATTTTTTGTATCTATCAAAGGAATAATGAATGTATTTTAGAGGAAATATCATTAGATATAATTGGTATTTGCGATAACTGTATTTATGTGGATATAGACACGAAAATGCTAAATGAACTTAAAGAAAATCAGTTGCGAAACATAGAAAATCGCTATTTCTGAATGGCGGGGGGTTACCCCGCTATTTTTCTTGTGTGTTTGACGGCGGCACCAAGGCATCGCCCTACGTTGTATAGTTTAATTATTTTGTAGGGACAGGCATCCTCGGCGGTCCGCGAATCCCTCCGCCACGGCGTTGCCGTGCCATCTCCCTTTAGGCAAGGGAGGCAATTCGTAGGGAAGGCATTTATGCCTTCCGAAATAACGGAACGGATTAATCCGTTCCCTACAACACACCAATTAACCATTTCGTAGGGGACGGCGCCTTCGACGTCCCGTTAATAATTGCAAAAACCTTACGGGCTGCCGAGGGCGTCAGTCCCTACATCATCTTATTTTTGTTAAAAATTTAACAAAATTTCACAAAAGACTTGATTTTTTTGAAATTTGGGTGTATAATACCATAAAGTGTACCAAATGGTACAGTTTAGAGGTGAAAATATGAACTGTTTTTTGTTTCAAGGGTTAACAACTGACGAAGTGGGACAGGTGTTGTCACTAGCTAGCGAAACTGTTACAGTGTCAAAATCGCGTGACCTTTACAAAGTCGGTCAGGTTGGTGTTTTGCTTTCGGGCAACGCGTTGGTCTGCCGTGCTGGTGACGCAGGTTGCGAGGTCACTATCAGAAGTATATCTTCGGGTGACGTCTTCGGTGTTGCAAGTGTTTTCGGGTCTTGGAAAGAGGGCAAAAGCAAAATTTCGGCTAAAACCGATTGCAAAGTTGCCTATTTTTCAGAAGACACTTTAAAAAATATCTTTGCTGACTTCCCAACTGTTGCCTACAACTACATCACGTTTTTGAGTGACCGAATTCGCTTTTTAAATGCACGGATTGACGCTTTTTCGGCAGGCAGTGCGGTGCAAAAACTGTATGAATTCTTGTTATCGCAGGCGGTTTATGGCGAGGTTAAACTGAATATTGGTTTAGCAGAGTTGTCCCGTCGGCTTAAAATGGGACGTTCAAGTCTTTACCGCAGTATCGAAACATTGGAGCAAAGCGGTTTAGTCACACGAAACAAAAATATTTTCATTGTTAAATAATATTTGGAGGAAACAAAAATGAAAAAATTATTTTCAGTTTTAAGTTTAATGCTTGTCATCGTAATGACTTTGGGCCTTACTGCTTGTGGCGGTGAAAAGGGTACTGCCTCAACTCCGTCAACCGAATCGCAGGTGGCATATACCCCCGTTGATATGACGGTTGCTTGTATGACCGGTCCTACCGGCGTCGGTATGGCAAAATTGATGGCTGATTCTGCCAATAAAACCACCGCAAACAACTACACATTCACCGTTGCCGCTGCCGCAACCGAGATTAACGCAAAATTTTTGAACGGTGAAATCAATATTGCCTCTGTTCCGACCAACGTTGCCGCAACCTTATATAATAAGACAAATGGCAAGGTAAGAATGCTTGCCGTTAACACCTACGGCGTTCTTTCAATCCTTGAAAAAGGTGACACAATCAAGTCGATTGCTGACCTTAAGGGCAAGACTATCTACTCTACCGGTAAAGGTCAAAACCCCGAGTTTATTTTGAAGCACATTTTAACCAAAAACGGCATTGACCCTGAAAAAGATATTACTATCAACTTCGTTTCAAGTGAAGATTTGGTACAAAAATTAATCAGTGGTGAGGCAGAAGTTGCATTGGCACCTGAACCTGCCGCAACAACCGTTATGGTTAAAAACGCCGCTTTAAGACGCGCTTTAAGTATCAATGATGAGTGGTCAAAGGTTTCTGATACTCAACTTATGATGGGTTGCGTTATCGCGCTTGACTCATACGTAACCGCTAACCCTGAAGCTGTCGCAAAATTCTTGGAAGAATACGAAAAGTCGATTCAGTTTGCTGTTCAAAACGTTGACGAGGCGGCTAAGCATTGTGCAACTTATAAAATTACCGCTTCTGAAGCAATTGCTAAAAAAGCAATCCCCACCTGCAACCTTTGCTATGTAACAGGCGAGGATATG
>JAZRSW010000061.1:0-12554 GCA_045651745.1 Acutalibacteraceae bacterium | reverse complement strand
CCTTAAAAAGAAAATTTTTAGTGAAAGAAGCGACGAAAACCGTCGATAACGCTGACGCGTATCGAGGGTTTTTAACAAATTATTTCGCAAAAATTTCACTTTTTAAGGAAATACTGCCTTATGAAGTGTGGGCGTTTCTCGACACTTGTAAATAAATTATTCAGGTAAATCGTCTGTTGCAGGGTTATCTAACACCTTACCGCTTTCAGAAAATCTTGAGCCGTGGCAGGCGCAATCCCACGAACGTTCAGTTTTATTCCATTTTAAAGCACAGCCCAAATGCGGACATCGTTTTTTAGCGGGTGTAACCAAATTTGTCACCGCCTCAAAACCATTGACTAATAATTGTGGCTTTAAAATATTGCGTGACGGATTGAAAACTTCCAAATAATCAGGTTCTTCACCGGAAATCATCTCACTTAACAGTAACCCTGCAAGCATCGAACTTGTCATTCCCCACTTGTTAAATCCCGTTGCTACATAAAGGTCAGGAGTGTTTTTGGAATAATGCCCGATATATGGTACGGAATCAAGACTCATACAGTCCTGAGCCGCCCAAAATCCAACTTCAACTGCATTTGGATATGCAGATTTTGCAAATCTTCTTAATTCCGCCCAATTTCCGCCCTGCTTTCCCGTGCGATGTCCACCACCGCCAAGTAACAGAATATCCTTATAATTGCGAAACGACAATCCCGTCTTGCTTTCGTCTACATACATCCCGTCAACATCTTGGGCGTTTTTCAAAGCAATAACATAAGACCTATGCTGATAGAGTTTTAAAAAGTAACTTCCGTGTTTATTAAGAAAAGGAAAATGTGTTGCAACGACTATTTTTTGCGCTTTAATTTTTAAATTCTCAACTTTTGCAGTAGTGCCGACAAGTTCTGTAACCTTCGTGTTTTCAAAAATTTTAAGTTCTTTTACTATTGAGGATAGAAATTTTATAGGGTGAAACTGTGCCTGTTTAGGAAACTTTAAAGCACCGACATTTTTAACGGGAATGTTTGGTCTATCGGTTATTTCTGTTTTAAAGCCTATTCTGTCTAAGGCAAGTAATTCATTTTCAAGCGCTTTTCGGTCATTTACCGAATAAACATAATTATCCTTAAACTCAAAATTGCAATCTGTATGTTGGCACAGTTCTGAAAGTTTTTCAAAAGCCAAACGGTTCGCTTTTAAATACATTTCTGCACCCTCAAGACCGTGTGTTTTCATCAGTTTTTGGTATATTAGACCGTGCTGATACGTGATTTTTGCCGTTGTGTTGCCGGTTGTACCCCCTAAAAGTCTGTCCTTTTCAACCAAAATACAGTCAACACCCTTTTCCTTTAAACAATACGCTGTCAATATTCCTGCAATACCGCCACCGATTACCAAAACATCGGTTGATATATCTTGTGTCAACTTCGGGAATTCGGGCAAATGTATATCCTGCTTCAAAATAGAGTCCATACAGTTCTCCTTATTTTAAATAATATGGCTAATATATTATCTCCCCGAAAAATAAAAATAACCCCGAACTAAATAGTTCGAGGTTATTTGAAAAACAATATTAAATTATTCAGCGAAGCCTGACTCTACTAGGGCAACAAGGCCCTCAACAGCAGCCTGCTCGTCACCACCGTCAGCAATGATACGGATTGCAGTGCCACCGACAATACCTAAAGAAAGAACACCAAGAAGGCTCTTTGCGTTAACGCGACGCTCTTCCTTCTCAACCCAAATTGAAGACTTAAACTCATTAGCCTTTTGAATAAAGAAAGTAGCAGGACGTGCGTGAAGACCAACCTGATTCTGTACTACAACATCTTTTACAAACATAATAATACTCCTTTATTATCACATTATACAATTAAAACATCATAACAAAAAAATTAAATTTAAAGCAAAAAAACATAAAACAATGCTTTAGGTCTTAATCATTATACCACATTATGTTCAATAGTCAACAATTAGTTCAACGTAAATTTTAAAATTTCGTTTTGCGACAAATTAGGTCAAAAACCTATATATAAGTTTGTGAAAAATGAACATAAAATTTGAATAACTTATATGTATATAATACAAAAATTAATTATTTGTCATTCTTTAGCATATCAGGACGCATTTTTTTAGTTACTTCCAACGATTTTTCCTCTCGCCACTTGGAAATATTTAAATGATGTCCTGACATCAAAACTTCAGGCACTGAAACATCGTGCCACACTTCAGGGCGGGTATATTGAGGATACTCTAACAACCCGTTAAAATGGCTTTCTTCAGTGAAACATATTTCTTCCGATAAAACGCCGGGTAACATACGGCAAACGGCATCGGTTACAATTAGTGCCGGCAGTTCACCACCCGTTAAAACGTAATCACCTACCGAAATTTCCTCGTCCACAATTTCGTCGATTACACGTTGGTCAACACCCTCATAATGACCGCAAAGCAAAACCAATCGTTCATATTTTGAAAGCCTTACCGCATCTTCCTGCTTAAACGTCTTACCTTTTGGTGACATATAAATCAAATGCGGTTTTTCTTCACATTCCGAATATAAACTTTTATAACACTGATAAATCGGTTCGGCCTGCATAACCATACCTTTTCCGCCACCGTAAGGCGCATCGTCAACGCGGTTATGTTTATTTCCCGCAAATTCACGGATATCGTGAGTTTTAAGGTCGACTATTCCCGCTTTTTGCGCTCTGCCCAAAATGCTTTCATTAAGCACTTTTTCGCACATTTCGGGAAACAATGTTAAAATATCAATCTTCATCACTGAAAGTTCCTTTAAGCGGTGTAATAAACACCTTTTTATTTTCTATATCAACCTGCTTTACAAAAGTCGGCACATTTGGAATATAGTATTCATTATCCCCTTGTTTTATGTGCCAAACGTCATTTGCACCCGTTTCGGAAACCTCGGAAATTACACCGTATTCTTCATTTGTATTGGCATCAAAAACGGTACATCCCACAATATCGCTTATAAAATAACTGCCTTTTGGTAATTTGCAATCGGCTCTGTCAATAAATACAATTTTACCGCGCAACTTTTCGGCATTCTCAATCGAATCTACACCGTCTGCCTTTACAAGACACATATTACCGTGAGCACGGGATTTAACCGAGATACACTCGCTACCGTCTTTATTTAAATATAACTTTTTAAATTTCGCCAAAAACTCAGCAGTATCGCACCACGGTTGAACACGCATTTCACCGCGTACACCGTGAGTTCCAACAATTTTACCGGCTTCCAAATACTTTTCAGGCATAAACTTCTCCCTCAAGAAAATCATTGCATAGAGTATATCATAAATTTAATGTTTTTGCAACAAAAAAGAACACCCCTCAAATTGAGGGGTGTGGCTTTGCTGTTTAGTCAATCTCAACAGCAATTTTTTCATTGTTACGGTTTGCGGCGGCACGCATTACAACGCGTATAGCCTTTGCAATTCTACCCTGCTTTCCGATAACACGACCCATATCGCCTTCGGCAACATGAAGATGGTAAACGATAACACCCTCCTCATTAGGCTCGTCAACGGTAACAGTTACGCTTTCAGGCTGGGAAACCAAGCCCGAAACAATGGTAACAAGCAATTCAGTCATAGTAGTTTACTCCTGTTACTAATTAAAGAACGTTGTTCTTCTTAAGGATGTCCTTAACAGTGTCGGTAAGCTGAGCACCGTTGGCAATCCACTTTTTAGCTGCATCAGCATCAATCTGAACTGTAGCAGGCTCGGTCATGGGGTTGTAGTAACCGATAGACTCGATGAAACGACCGTCTCTGGGATATCTGGAATCGGCAACAACTACACGGTAGAAAGGAGCCTTTTTAGCACCCATACGGCAAAGTCTGATTTTAACCATTTTAATGTACCTCCTATTTTATTTATATTAAAGGAATAACCTTAAATAACTTTTAGAATTTGAAGTTATTTGGCATACCGGGGAAACCCCCAATGCCCTTCATAAATTTGTTTTTCTTGGAATTATTGTTCATTTGCTTGAACATTTTTTTCATCTGTTCATACTGACGCATCAAGCGGTTAACGTCCTCTACTTTTTGTCCGCAACCTGCCGCGATACGCTTACGGCGGGACGCATTCAAAATTTCTGGTTTTGCACGTTCCTTTGCAGTCATCGAGGTGATAATAGCCTCAATACGCTGCATTTGCTTATCGTCAATATCCATATCCTTTATCTGATTGCCAACTCCCGGCATCATAGATAAAAGTTGTTTTAAATTACCCATTTTCTTAATCTGTTGGAACTGGGCAAGCAGGTCATTAAGGTCAAACTTATTTTCCTCAAGACGTTTTGCGGCTTCTAAAGCGGCTTTTTCGTCAATTTGGGTTTCAACCTTTTCGATAAAGGAAAGCACGTCACCCATACCCAAGATTCTTGACGCCATACGGTCGGGGTAAAACTCTTCCAAATCGTCAATCTTTTCACCCGTACCGATAAACTTAATAGGTTTACCTGTGACCGATTTGACCGACAATGCGGCACCGCCACGAGTATCACCGTCTAGCTTTGTAAGGATAACACCCGAAATTTCCAACACTTCGTTAAAGGCTTTAGCAATGTTTACGGCATCCTGACCAACCATCGAGTCGACAACCAAAAGTATTTCATTAACCTCAACCGCTTTACAGATGCGTTTTAACTCATCCATAAGCTCGGTATCAATATGAAGTCGGCCGGCGGTATCTAAAATAACGAAATCGTTACCGTAATCCCTCGCGTGTTTTACAGCCTCAACAGCGGTTTTTTCGGGTTTTTGAGTTCCCTTTTCAAAAACGGGCACATTAATTTTAGCACCCAAAACCTTTAACTGTTCAATTGCGGCAGGACGGTAAATATCACAACCGACGAGCATCGGTCTGTGTCCTTGCGATTTCAAACGGTTAGCAAGTTTTGCGGAATGGGTAGTTTTACCCGAACCTTGCAAACCGCACATTAAAATAACGGTTGGAATTTTATTTGCAGTGTTAATTCTTGCATTTTCTGAACCCATAAGTTCAGTCAACTCATCACGGACGATTTTGATAACCATCTGTGCAGGAGTTAAACTCTCCAAAACCTTTTGACCAATACTTTTTTCAACAACCGAATTTGTAAACTCTTTAGCGACCTTATAGTTAACGTCAGCCTCTAACAAAGCAAGACGGACTTCACGCATGGCATCCTTTAAATCGCCCTCGCTTAATTTACCTTTTGAACGCAACTTTTTAAAAGCCGCCGATAATTTTTCCGAAAGACCTTCGAATGCCATTTGTGTCACCTGCCTTTATATTTCTTCAATCGCCTTTTTCAAGGCTTCTAAATTTTTATCGGTTTTGTCAAATTCATACTTTTCAAACAACCGTTTTACAGTATCACTCTTTTTCGCAAAACCGATTGTATTTTCAAACCCGTGAAGTTTTTTGACGGCACGCACAATCGCGTCCCTTGCCCCTTGCCGAGTTATATCCTCATCTTCGGATATTTCGGCTAACGACAAGTCATCACAGTAATACAATTCTACCAGACGGCGTTGCTTTTCGGGAAGTAAGCCGCCATAGTAATCAAGAAGCAAAACCACGCTCAAATCCTTGGGCAAAGCACTCACCTTCTGTAAAGTATTTTTCATTACAGCAAGTATTATACACACTCGAACGCAGTCTGTCAAGTGTTTTTCTTTACATTGACCGAAAAATTTTCAAAATTTATTGACTGTTTTAAGATTTTTAATTATACTACTAATAATGGGGTGATGAAAAATGGCTAAATTTAAGTTTAAAAGTTTAGGTTTAATACTTTTATGTATAATCACGTTACTCCCGACTTTGTTTTTATCGGGATGTATGGATGAAGTTTTTTCAATATACTTCGGAGTTGAAGAAATGCCCTATAATCTTGACCCGCAAAAGGCCCAAACCTATGGTGAGCTTTTAGCAGTGCGCAACTGCTTTAAAGGGCTTTTTAAAGAGGACACCGACGGCAGTATTGTCCCCGACCTTGCAGAAACATACACAACAAGTGACGACAAGCTGACGTATACTTTTAAAATTAAGGATTGCGAATGGAAAGATGGTACACCTATCACTGCTGACGATTTTGTCTTTGCCATAAGCCGTGCCAAAGACCCCATAACCGCCTCACCTTCCGCCAAGTCGGTTGAAAATATTGAATATATTAATAAAATTGACTCTAAATCCTTTACCATTAAACTAATTAAACCCGACGAAAACTTTTTGAAACTATTAACTTCAGCGGTTTTTAAACCCTGCAACCGTGAATTTTTTGAAAAAAGCGGTGGAAAATACGGCCTTTCACGCGAGTATATTTTAACCAACGGCGACTATTCCATTGCCAATTGGAACGAGCGTCAAATTAAATTAAAACTTGCAGAAAACCATAAAAACCGCAAAATTGCGCCCGAAAACGTATTTATTACCGTTAGTTCAACAGGTAAAAACAGTGTTGAACGAATCAACAACAAAGAAATCGGTATGGCTATAAACTCAATTAACGATTGGACCTCGGTTAACCAATCGGAATATAACATTATTTCAAATTATTCAAAGTCATACGCCTTGATTTTCAATAAAAATACCGAAATCGGCAAGAATACTAAACTTACCTCTGCCTTTGCAAAAAGTGTTCATAAGGAATATTATTCCGTTAGAATGAGTCAACGTTTTACTGTGCCAAAATCAGTAATTTTTGATAACACTTTACTGTCCAACATTCCTAATTACGCTTATCAATTTGACTCTAATTTGGCAAGAACTGAATTTTTAGAGGCATTACAGGATTTCAAGGGCAAAAAACTACCGTCACTTTCGGTTTTGACCGCAGGAAATGATGAAATCAACGCTATTTTAGGTGATATTGTTTCTCAATGGCAAAACCATTTGGGCGCTTATGTTAATATTACGAAAGTAAATTCCGAATCCCAATTACTTGAAAAGGTTAAATCCGGAAACTTTACGATTGCATTAGTGCCGTTAGAGGACAATACTGAAAATGTTTTGAAAAACTTTGCCGATACTACATCAGGTTTTTACCTTTTCAATACCGAATTTAACCAAAGTATTACCCAATTAAATGACGCGAATACTCGTCACGACAAAGATGTGGCATTGACTTCGTGTGCTACGATTTTGTCAAATGAATCTACTATTATCCCTATTGTTTCGGTACCGACGTCATACATTTATGACAAAAATTATAAAAACGTTTATTTTTCGACAATAGACACAACGATTGATTTCACAATTATTAGCAAAGTAAAATAAGAATAATTAAACGCTCCTTTGTAAACAATACAACTGAAAGGAGCGTTTTAATAATGGATAAAAAGAAAAAATATAATCCGATACCAAAAGAACCAGAAGACACTGTCGGTACAATTTACTGCGGTGAAGGTACAGAAGAATATAACAACATAATCACCGCAAATGATATGTTCCCTTATCAGTCTCCGCTACCAAAATACCGCCGCGAACCCGAACCGCCTATAATTTAACGTATATAAAAACCGCTTGACAACACACAAGAAGTCAAGCGGTTTGTTTTTTTATTTCATAGTTAGTGTTTCAGGGTTTAATCCTAATTCATCCAGCAATTTACAAAGAAGTCTTACAGGAAGTCCGACAACGTTAAAGTAACATCCGTCAATTTTTTCAATCCACATTGATGCGATACCTTGCACGGCATAACTGCCGGCTTTATCCATAGGCTCGCCCGATTCTACATATTTTTCAATAAATTCTTCCGACAAATCGGCAAAATACACATCAGTATCTTCACTGTCGGTAACAGTTTTACCGTTAATGATAAGCGACAAACCGCTTGTTACGGTATGTTTTCTGCCCGACAAAAGTCTTAGCATTTCTTTTGCATCATCTTTATTTTGAGGTTTGCCCAAGATTTTACCGTCACACCACACAACAGTATCACAAGATATAACCAACGTATCACTGTCATTTATTAGTTTTACAACATCACTACCCTTACGGCATGCTAAATCTTTAGTCAAAGCACGGGGGTCGGTTTCATTTGAACTTTCATCTGTGTCGGCAGTGACAATTGAAAACTCAAAGCCTAAAGTTTCTAATATTTCCTTTCGTCTCGGCGATTTTGAAGCCAAAATGATTTTCATTTTCTCACCCAAATATGTATTTTTTATAGGGAGAGCCTTGCCCTCCCTATTCTTTACAGTATCACAAAAACTTTTTAAGGTTTTCAATATTCTGTTCTTCGGTTTTTACCAACTTTTCAGCAATTTTTAAGGCTCTGTCATCACCGTTGTACTCATTAATATGCTTAATAAGTTTGGTAACGCCCATTGTACTGCCCTGAATCATTGATTCGGCAATTTTAGAGGTTGAGCCGTTGAAATTTTTAACTCTTGCAGATAAATGCGCGGCAATTTTTATGGCAGCGTTAACGTCGCTTCGTTCACCGCCGATTTCCTCTAACAGAGAATCAGCCTCATTATACACCTCGTTATATTCAGCCATTTCACGCTCTAACTCTTTATAAAAATCCTTGTCATCGGTATCGTCGATAACCAACTTTATGCCGTCAATACCCATCTGAACGTTTTGACGGACAAAATTTAACATTTCATCTTCTTTAAGCATAAATAATCTCCTTCATTAGTTTTACAAAGATTATTATGCCCAAAAAATAATTATTTTTTCTTTTCCAATTTACGTTTTGTACCGTCAGGTTCTTGAATATATGTATTATCCAAAATACCCGTTAAAGATGCTTTATAAGCGTCGATATACTCACGTCTTAAGATTGCTCTTTCTTTTTGTTCTTCCTCGGTCAACTCACGGACGCGGGAAATGCGGGTTAATTCCGAAATTCTGTCAATTTTTTTCTGTTCCATTTTAATCACCAAAAGTATATTACCACAAATTAACCAATTTGTGAAGTATAAAATTAATTTACTTGCTTTTAATGTATATTTTGGTATAATATATTGTAATATAATTAATCAAAATGTATAATCGTTTTTTAAGGGCGGTGAACCAAATGAAAAACCTTTTAAAATATATGAAACGTTATCGCGTCGAGGCTATATTGGGTCCTCTTTTCAAATTAACCGAAGCGTTGTTTGAACTTTTTGTACCGTTAGTGGTTGCCGATATTATTGATAACGGTATCGAACTTCATGACAAGTCATACATAATTTCCCGCGGTATTTTAATGATAGCGTTAGGTGTTATCGGTTTTATTTGCGCTTTGATAGCACAGTATTTTGCCGCTAAAGCATCGGTTGGTGTTGCTTGCGATTTAAGGTCGGCTCTTTTCAAAAAAATCAACAGTTTTTCATTCACCGATTTGGATACTATCGGTTCATCCACGCTTATTACCCGATTAACCGGTGATATTAATCAAGTACAAACAGGTGTAAACCTAGGGTTAAGGTTGCTTTTACGTTCACCATTTATCGTCTTCGGTGCTATGATTATGGCATTTACCGTTGACGTTAAATCAGCATTGATTTTCTTGGCATCTATCCCCTTGCTAACGGTTATTGTTGTTGCAATAATGTACATCACAATACCGATGTATAAAAAAGTGCAGACTAAAGCCGACAAACTCACCCTTAACACACGCGAATCTTTAAAAGGTGTGCGTGTTATCCGTGCTTTTCGTCAAGAGCATAAGGAAATCAGCGAATTTGAAGAAACTAATGACAGTTTAACCGTTTTACAAACATTAGTCGGTAAAATTTCGGCTTTAATGAACCCGTTAACCTACGTTGTTGTAAATACTGCAGTTATTTTAATAATTTACGTTGGCGGTCATCGTGTATATAACGGAACTCTCACTCAAGGTGAAATCGTAGCTTTATATAACTATATGTCACAAATTTTAATTGAGTTAATTAAACTTGCCAATATGATTATGACGGTTAATAAAGCACTTGCTTCGTCCTCTCGCGTTGATGCCGTACTTAAACGCGAAAACTTTATTGAACCTTTATCAGCTGACAAAAAAGCAAAAAGCACCTCCGCAGTTGAATTCAAAAACGTTTCGTTTAAGTATAACGGTGCAGGTGAAGAATCGCTTGTCAACCTCAACTTCACTGCCAAAAAGGGCGAAAAAGTCGGCATTATCGGTGCTACCGGCTCCGGTAAATCCACTTTGGTTAACCTTATTCCCCTTTTCTACGGTGCAACTTCGGGTACAGTTTTGGTTAACGGAAAAGATGTCAAAACCTACAACACCGAAGATTTACGTCGTAAAATCGGTATAGTTCCGCAAAAATCAGTGCTTTTTAAAGGCACTGTGAGAGATAACCTTACTTTAGGTGGAAAATCAGCTACTGACGAGGAATTATGGTCGGCATTAAAATCCGCCCAAGCCGAAGAAACCGTCGTAAATAAAGGCGGTTTGAACGCTGAAATTGAGCAAAACGGACGTAACCTTTCGGGCGGACAACGTCAAAGGCTTTGTATTGCTCGCGCGTTAGTTGGCAACCCTGAAATTTTGATTTTAGACGATTCTGCCTCGGCACTCGACTTTAAGACCGAAGCAGAACTTCGCAAGGCGTTATCAAATTTACCGCAAAAGCCGACCATTTTTACGGTTTCGCAACGCGTATCTTCAATAATGAACTGTGACAAAATCATTTGCTTGGACGACGGTGCGGCTGTCGGTATCGGCACACACGCGGAACTGCTAAACTCTTGTGAAGTATACGCCGAAATCTGCCGTTCACAGTTAGATAAGGAGGAAGTTTAAATGAAATTAAAAACCCTCCTTAAAGTATTATCGGTATTAGGAAAGCAGAAAATCCTTTTCGTTTTTTCAATTTTGCTTGCTTTAATCAACGTAGCACTTACCCTTTACATTCCTATTTTAGTCGGTGATGCGATTGACTGTATCGTAGGCGTTGGTAACGTCGATTTTGAGAAAATAAACGGAATTATTTTTCAAATTATCGCATCGGTCATTTTGACCGCTATCACCCTTTGGTTAATGAGCATTTGCAATAATTCTTTAACCTTTAACCTCGTTCACAATATGCGAAGCAAAGCATTTAAGAAACTGCAAACATTACCTCTTTCTTACATCGACACTCACCCTTACGGCGACACTGTAAGCCGAATCATCAGTGACGTTGACACCCTTGCAGACGGCTTATTAATGGGATTTTCACAGTTATTCACGGGTGTTATAACGGTATTAGGCACAGTTGTACTTATGTTTATGATAAATTGGAAAATTGCCACAATAGTAGTCGTTCTCACACCGGTTTCACTGCTTGTGGCAAAGTTCATCGCAAGCAGAACCTACTCAATGTTTAAACTGCAGTCTGAAACAAGAGGAAAACAAACAAGCTTTATTGAAGAAACGGTTACCAATCAAAAGGTTATCGGCGCATTTTGCCATCAATCCGAGGCAATAAAACAGTTTGACGAAATTAACGAAGATTTAAGAAAACACTCACTTCGTGCCATTTTCTTTTCCTCAATGGTTAACCCTTCTACGAGAGTTATCAATGCAGTAATTTACGCAATTGTTTGCCTTGTCGGCGCTTTGACGGTTATCTCAAACCCTACATTCTCTGTCGGTGCATTGTCAATTCTTTTGAGTTATGCCAGTCAATACGCTAAACCTTTTAATGAAATTTCAGGTGTTATAACCGAGTTATCATCAGCAATTGCCTCGGCTGAAAGAGTGTTCATGTTAATTGAGCAACCGTCAGAGGTTTCTGACGAAAATTCACCCGAAATGCCGACCGCTAAGGGTGACGTTAAATTGAATAATGTGAAATTCTCTTACGTACCCGAAAAACCATTGATTGATGGAATTACACTGAACTTTGAAAGCGGTCAGCAGATTGCTATAGTCGGTCCTACCGGTTGCGGTAAAACCACCTTAATTAACCTGCTTATGAGGTTTTATGACGTGACGGACGGTGAAATTACGGTTGACGGACAGAATATTAAAGATGTCACACGTCACAGCCTGCGTAAAAACTATGGTATGGTTTTGCAGGAAACCTGGCTGAAATCAGGCACTGTAAAAGAAAATATCACAATGGGAAACCCTGACGCTACTGATGAAGAAATCATAGCCGCCGCAAAGTCAACCCACGCTCACAGTTTTATAAAACGTCTGCCCAACGGCTACGATACTGTTTTGGGTGAAGATGGCGGTAGTTTGTCAGAAGGTCAAAAGCAGTTGCTGTGTATCACAAGAATTATGCTTTGCTTACCGCCTATGCTGATTTTAGACGAGGCTACCTCATCTATCGACGTTAAAACCGAAATGCATATCCAACACGCATTTAAACGGCTTATGGTCGGTCGCACAAGCTTTGTTGTCGCACACAGACTTTCAACCATTAAACATTCCGACGTGATTTTGGTTATGAAAGACGGCAATATTATTGAGCACGGCTCTCATAAAGAACTGTTAAATAGAAAAGGCTTTTACTACGAACTTTACAACAGTCAGTTTGCAGAGTAATTCTTTAATTTAATTATGACTCATTATTAAGCAAAAAGAAACCGCACCTACTCGGTGCGGTTTCTTTTTT
>JAZRSW010000060.1:0-32714 GCA_045651745.1 Acutalibacteraceae bacterium | reverse complement strand
CCGACTTGATAAAGGAAATTATTGCTGATATAATGGGTGAGGATGTTGTACTTATAAATTCGGGCACCGAAGCGGCTTTGACTGCGGCACAATACTTAAAAGAAAATGGTCTTTTGGGTGAGGGTGGTCGTCGACGATATTTTGTAAGTGACCGACCGCAATCTTTCTCAACTACTGCCGGTATTTTATTGGGAAATGAGATTTCTGATGTCGAAACCGTCAGTTTGGAGGATTTTTAAGGGAAAATGAAGGACGTTATTATTGATATAAAAGGCACTCAAGAGGTTGACGGTGAGAGTGATGTTGTCGAGGTTACTACGGTCGGCAAAATGAACGTAATTGCCGGCAAAACCTATTTGAAGTATGACGATAGCGTCGCAACGGGTGTGAAAGGTGTCAGTTGTGTTATAAAAATTGACCCCGAGGACGATTCGGTTGTTATGTCCCGTTCGGGTGCACTTAATTCGAGAATGTATATTAAGCGTGGTCAACGCCATATTTGTCATTATGAAACCGGTCAAGGCACTCTTACAATGGGCATTTTCGGTGAAATGATAAAGAATGGTATAAATGCTGACGGCGGTGAGCTTTTTATGAGCTACACACTTGATGCAAACTGTCAGTTATTAAGTCGAAACAAGGTTGAAATAACCGTAAAACAAGCGTAAGGAATGTGAAATATGTCGAAAATAGTTAAATCAACAAGAGAAAGTATTAAAGATATTATTGTCAATGCCGCAAAGCGGGCAATTGCTAACGGTTCTTTGCCTGAGGCAGAGTTGCCTAGCTTTAACGTTGAAGTGCCGGCTGACCGTGCACACGGTGATTTTGCCGTAAACGCGGCTCTCACATGGGCAAAGGCATTTCGCTCTAACCCGAGAAAAATTGCCGAAGCTTTGGCTGAAAATTTTGATTTTGAAGGTACCTATATCGAGAAGTGCGAGATAGCAGGACCGGGATTTATAAATCTTTTCTTGTCCGACCGCTATTATGCCGCCATTGTTAACGATGTTTTAAAAAGCGGTGACGATTACGGTAAATCTGATATCGGTCAGGGTAAAAAGGTTATGGTAGAATTCGTTTCTGCTAACCCGACAGGTCCCATGCATATCGGTAATGCCAGAGGCGGTGCTTTGGGTGACTGTTTAGCCGCCGTTTTAGATAAAGCAGGCTATGATGTAACAAGAGAATTCTATGTTAATGATGCAGGTAACCAGATTGCAAAATTCGGCGCATCTTTAGAGGCACGTTATTTACAGATTTTTGATTCTTCGGTTGAATTCCCCGAAGACGGCTACCACGGTGCCGATATTATTGAAAGAGCAAAAGAGTTCGCGGACGTTCACGGTAATTCATTCATTGAAAAAACAGAGGAAGAACGTCGTGAGGCTTTGGTAAACTATGCTTTACCGCTTAATATTGAGGGACTTCGCACCGACCTTGGTACCTACAGAATAAACTATGATGTATGGTTTAAGGAGTCGGAACTTTATAAAAGCGGTGCTATTGACAGTATCGTTAAAATCCTTACAGATAAGGGATTGACCTATGAAAAAGACGGTGCTGTTTGGTATAAGGCTACCGATTTCGGCGGCGAAAAGGACGAAGTACTTATCCGTGCAAACGGCAATCCGACCTATTTTGCAGGTGATATTGCTTACCACCATAATAAGTTTGCCGTTCGCGGTTTTGATAAGGTTATCAATATTTGGGGTGCTGACCACCACGGTCACGTTGCACGTTTAAAGGGTGCAATGGATGCGGTTGGTCTTGACGGTGATAAGTTAGACGTTGTCTTGATGCAGTTAGTACGTTTGGTACGTAACGGTGAGGTTGTCAGGGTTTCAAAGCGTACAGGTAAGTCGATTACACTCAAAACCTTGCTTGATGAAGTTCCGCTTGATGCCGCAAGATTTATTTTTAACTCGAAAGAACCTAATACCCACCTTGAATTTGACCTTGATTTAGCGGTTGAGCAGTCGAGTCAGAACCCCGTTTATTATGTTCAGTATGCTCACGCTAGAATTTGTAGTATTTTGCGCAATTTGTCGGCTGACGGTATTACTGCAAAATCTTTATCGGAGGACGAGTTGTGTGTATTAACCGCATCCGAAGAGCGTGAGCTTATCCGTCATATTTCGGAGTTCACAGGTGAAATCGAGAATTCTGCAGTAAGTTACGACCCCGCAAGAATTACCCGTTACGTACTTGATTTGGCAACATTGTTCCATAAGTTCTATAACGCTTGCAGGGTTAAGTGTGACGATGAAAAGTTGATGCAGGCTAGAATTTCACTTTGTAACGCAACCAAAATTACTATTGCTAACGTTTTGGCTATGCTTAAAATTGACGCTCCTGAGAGTATGTAATTAAAAACGCAAGGTGATAATATGAGATTTGAAAGAAAAGAACTGATTAAAGGTAAAGAAAACGTCTGGCTGGATTGTTATATTGCCGATAAAATTAGCGAAAAATCCACGAGAAAAGCGTTGCTCGTTATACCCGGAGGCGGATATGCTCAAGTTTGTAGCGGTCGTGAGGGTGAGCCGATTGCTTTGGCATTTATGCATCATGGGTTTAATGCTTTTGTACTTAATTATTCAGTCGGAAAGGGTAATGCAACGTTTCCTACGCCATTAATCGAGGCATCTTTAGCAATAAAAAATATTAAAGATAACGCCCAAGATTACGGCATTGACCCAGAGCAGGTTTTCGCAACGGGATTTTCAGCAGGTGGTCATCTTTGTTGTTCATTAGGTGCAATGTGGCACTTGGACGAGGTGAATAGGGCAATTGATATGCCGTTCGGCTATAACAAACCCAAAGGTATTCTGCCGATTTATCCTGTTGTTTCTTCTGATAATTCTATTTGGCATGGCGGTTCTTTTCAAAATATTGCAAGCGAACAAACTCAAGAACAATATGACCGTTGGTCGATTGAAAAATGGGTGGACGAAAAGTCAAGCCCTGCTTTCATAGTACATACGTCGGAAGATAAATGCGTAAAGGTTAGCAATTCGATTGTGTTAGCAAACGCTTACGCTAATGCAGGTATTCCGTTTGAGTTACATATTTTTGAAAAAATGGGTCACGGAATGGCATTGGCTGATGAGATTACTTGTAAAGGTTTCGCCAATAAGCACAATGCCCACTGGGTAGAACTTGCGGTCGAATGGATGAATGATTTAACGTAAAAAAAGGGGAGATGAACATTAAGTTCATCCGCGCCTTTTAATTTAATCAATACCCTAAATCTTCATTTACAATAATGACTTTAATGCGGTCGGGGTTGCCTTGCATAGCGGTTGTGACGTAATGACGGCAGATACGTTGTGAATTGTTGCAACCGGCTGACGCGATTTCGGCGTTGCCGTTCTTTATAGAAATACATTCGCCGGTTATTCCGCAAGGTGTAGTACGGTTTAGTCGTTTGCAGTTAAGCGGTGCGGCAATAGATTTAACCCGTAAAACCGCTTCGTTTAAGTCTTTCACAATTTTATTTTTACCGACGATAACTATTACTCTTTTAGGGCCGTGAATCAGTGCTGCAACGCGGTTGCCGTTGCCGTCAACATTATATAGTTCACCGTTTTCGGTTACGGCGTTGGACGAGGTGAAGTATGCATCGGCGGAAAATGAGTCACGGAAAATTTGTGCAACCTCTTCGGGCGTTTTGTTGTCGTAGCGGTCAAGAAAGTTATAGTCACCGTTTCTGAAATCGGTCAAAAGGTTAAGCTCGTTTAATGTTACTGAACCACCAACGCCAATTGTTTCACCCTTAGAAATCAGCGATAGCGCAATTTCTCTGGCTTTCAGTTTGTTTTCGGCAAAAATACATTCCATATTGTTTTTTTGAAGGTTTTCTATTGTACGTTTTATAGTGTCGGTCATATTATTTCTCCGTCGGTTTATTGTTTTATCTTATGTTTATAGTTTAGAAATATCTTTGACTAATGCTTCAATAGGACCGTCATCTTTACAAAATTCGTGAGTTCCTGAAAACTCTACAAATGATAACCAGTCAGTGCCAACATTTTGACACAATTCTAAAAGTCGTTTAAAAGATTTTATGCCGTTTTCAAAGTCAAACACTTCATCATTTGTTCCGAGTTCAATACACAGTTTGCGAGGATAAACCAAAGCGGCAACTTCGGCATCATCAAATTGCTCGGCGGAACGAAGCCAAGTCCAATCATTCCAAGGGTATGCATCTCTTGTGTTGTAATATGCACATGAAATTGCAGATTTAATTCTTGTATCGATAGCGGAAAGATAGAGTGTGTAAAATCCACCGTAAGAAAGTCCTACCATTCCAAAATTGGAAATGTTGTCTTTCGTTTCAAAATAATCAAGTATCCTGATTAACCCATAAAGCTCAACAGCAGTAATTGATGAGCCGACTCTCTTTAATCTTGCATCAATGTTGGCTCTGTCGTATGTTACGCCGTATTTTTCTCTTTCCCAAATAAGCAACTGTGGAGCGAAAGCGTGAACACCTAACTTAATAACCCGTTCCAACATGTGATTATAGTTAGAGGTGTTGCCGTCATATAATCCTGAAATTAATTCAGGAGTTCCGTATCCACCGTGCTGAACTAAAATAAGCGGCTTTTTTTCGGCACCGTTCATCTCAAAATACAAGCCAGCCATCTCGACACCGTCAAGAATTTCAAACTGCATTCTGTAAATAGTAAACCCATCTTCTTCGGCAAGTTTTGTTGACTTGACATTAGGAAGTTCTAAATCTGAATAGTCAATTAAAGGCCAACCAAGCATTTTTTTAAGGTCGTTACGATATTTCTCGGCATCAGAAAAGATATCTTTGCAATATAGTTTCCTTTTTTGAGCTAATTGTTCTTGTCTTGTAAGAATAAGAGAGTTTAACCCGTCGGCATATTTCTCTTTATACTTTTTTGATGCTTCTATGCTTTCGCAGTATTTTATCATAAATGGCCACTTCCTTTGTAAAGACAGTATACTACAATAATTTTGAAAAAGCAAGGTGTAAATCTTGTGGAAACAAGCGTAACAAGGTACGGTTGTAATAAAAAAAGGCGTTGTGTTTTTTAACACAACGCCTTTGCTTATAGAAATTTTAATTAATATTATTCCTCTTCTTTGCCTTTGTGAAGTAAGAGATTGGTGATGATACCAAGGATAAGTGCACAGGCAATAGAGGTAATCTTAACAGGACCGATAGCCATTGCCATTCCGCCGATACCGGAAATCAAAATAACCGATACAACGAAGAGGTTTTTGTTAGCCTCGAGGTTAACCTTTTGAATCATCTTAAGACCCGAAACAGCAATAAATCCGTAAAGGGTAATGCAAACACCACCCATTACACAACCCGGAATCGAATCAAGGAAAGCAACGAAGGGTGAGAGGAATGCAATAAGAAGAGCCATAATTGCGGTGCAGGTAATGGTTGCGACCGAAGCGTTACGGGTAATAGCAACGCAACCAACCGATTCACCGTAAGTGGTGTTCGGGCATCCACCGAAAACAGCGCCTGCAAACGAGCCGACACCGTCACCGAGTAAAGTACGGTGTAAGCCTGGGTCTTGAGTTAAATCGTTCTCAATAATGGAAGAGAGGTTCTTGTGGTCTGCAAGGTGCTCTGCAAATACTACGAATGCAACCGGTATATAAGCAACAGCAATTGTTGCAACATAAGTCCAGTTAAATTCTTTAGCGCCCTTAATAGCCTCAAGGAAAGTAAACTGGGGAACCGAAACAAAGGTTGAAAGGGTTACACCGTCATCGACAAGAGCTTTAAACGGAGCAAAGTCAAGAACTGCGAGTTCGGGAACACCTGCAAGGTCACCGATAACGGTGAGTACAAGTGCGAAAACATAACCGGCAACGATACCGATGATGAACGGGAAGAGTTTACCGATTTTCTTGCCGTAAGTTGAGCAAAGCATAACGGTGAAAAGGGTTACAAGTGCGGTAGCGAATGATACCCAAAGGTTAGCACTCATAATAAAGTTACCATCGCCGTCTTGAGGTCCGTATGAGAAAACGTCCTTAACGGCTGCGCCTGCGAGGGACAAACCGATGATTGCAACTGTAGGTCCGATAACTGCGGCAGGCATAAGCTTGTTAATCCAGTTAACGCCAATCAATTTAACGATAACAGCGATAACTACGTATACAAGACCTGCAAAGGCGGCACCTAAGATAAGACCTAAATAACCGAGTGACATTGAAACGCCACCGGCAAAGGCTGCGAACATAGAACCGATAAATGCGAATGAAGAACCTAAGAAAACAGGACTGCGGAATTTGGTAAAGAGCTGATAAACGATTGTACCGACACCGGCACCGAAAAGCGCGGCAGAAGCCGACATTCCGTTACCGACAATAGCCGGCACGGCGATAGTTGCAGCCATAATAGCCAACAACTGCTGGATTGCAAAGACGAGCATTTGACCGAATTTCGGCTTGTCTTTGACATTGTAAATGAGTTTCATTTTTATCTACCCCCAAAATATAGTATTGGAACAATCCTTTTTGATAATAACACAACAATATATGATTGTAAATAGTATTATGTCAATCTGTGTCGAAAAATTTTTATAAAAACACCGTCTTGTTGTTTTTAACAAGACGGTGTAATATGTTACGTTTAATTATTTTGCGTAATCAATAACGCGATTTTCACGGATAAGGTTAACCTTAATCTGACCGGGGTAGTCAAGGTTGTTTTCAATTTCCTTAACAATGTCACGTGCAATCAGAATCATCTGGTCGTCGTTAATAGCCTCAGGTTTAACCATAACGCGAATTTCACGACCTGCCTGAATGGCAAACGAGGTTTCAACACCGTTAAAGGAATTGGCGATTTCCTCCAACTTTTCAAGGCGCTTAATATAACTCTCGATATTTTCGCGTCGAGCCCCCGGACGTGCGGCAGAAATAGCATCGGCAGCCTGAACAAGACAAGCGATAACCGTTTTAGCCTCAACATCACCGTGGTGAGCGTGAATAGCGTGAACAACGGCATCGTTTTCTTTGTACTTCTTGGCAACCTCAACACCCACCTGGATGTGTGAGCCTTCTTGCTCGTGGTCGATAGCCTTACCGATATCGTGGAGCAAACCTGCACGCTTTGCAAGGCTTACGTCTTCGCCTAATTCAGCAGCCAAAAGACCGGTAATGTAGCAAACCTCAAGCGAATGGTTGAGTACATTTTGTCCGTAACTTGTACGGTAGAAAAGACGTCCCAACAACTTAACGATTTCGGGGTGCATACTGTGAACACCCGCATCAAGCATGGCCTGTTCGCCTTTTTGCTTAATTGTACGTTCAACCTCTTGACGGGATTTTTCAACAGTTTCTTCAATGCGTGCCGGATGAATACGTCCGTCAACAATCAGTTTTTCCAAAGTTAAACGGGCAATTTCGCGGCGAACGGGGTCAAAGCTAGAAACGGTAATTGCTTCGGGTGTGTCATCAATAATCAAGTCAACACCGGTTGCGGTTTCCAAAGCTCTGATGTTACGGCCTTCACGACCGATGATGCGACCTTTCATTTCGTCATTAGGCAAAGCCACAACAGATACGGTAGCCTCGGACGAATGGTCGGCAGCACAGCGCTGAATTGCCATAGAGATAAGTTCACGTGCGCGCTGGTCGGCTTCTTCTTTTAACTGTTGGTCGTATTCGGAAATTTTCATTGCCTTTTCGTGTTGTAATTCGCCGTCTAAGAGGCTCAAAAGTTGAGCTTTTGCCTGCTCGGCAGTAAAGCCCGAAACTTTTTCAAGCATATCAAACTGACTCTTTTTCAACTGTTCGGCTTCGGCCAAGCGCTCCTCAACGACCTTTTGACGCTCGGCTAATTTGTTTTCCTTAACTTCAAGATTTTCAATTTTACGTTCTAAAGACTCTTCTTTTTGCTGAATTCTGTGTTCCTGACGTTGTACTTCAGCACGGCGTTCACGTAAATCCTTCTCAGCTTCGTTACGTGATTTGATAATTTCATCTTTTGCTTCTAAAATTGCTTCTTTTTTCTTGGCTTCGGCATTTTTCATGGCGTCGTTCAAAATGCGTCTTGCCTCATCTTCAGCAGAGCCGATTGCGGCTTCTGCGGTTCTGCGGCGGTGCGATGAGCCTAACACAAAAGTGATAACGGCCAAAACAATCGCAGCAGCACCTTCAATGATGTACCACAACATAATCGGTACCTCCTTTATATATAATAACTGCTGTTGAATTATCGGCTTTGGTAACAAGAATAATCAGTTTACAAAATTCACCGATATTTATCCGGTCGCATGTTCACCGGGGTATATCAAAGTATTACGTTCGAATCGCCAAAATCGAAGACATAATACATCATTATATCCTTATATATTGTATAACTAAATAGGTGTTATGTCAAGTATATTTTGCGGTTGACTGGTAAAAATTACACAATATATATTATTTTTCGACAAAAAAGGTACCGAAAATGTTTTAGCATGCTTAAAAAGGTTTAATTTAGGGGAGAAGTTAAATTTTAAGTCATATTTTTTAATTTTAAATAAAATATAATAGTAATAACTTGATTTTTTTCAAATATTAATTTATGATATTAATACAAAATGTTTTAGGAGTTAATTTATGAATATTTGTGTTTACGGTGCTGCAAGCGATAGCATTTTGGAAGTTTATATTACCGAAGGTGAAAAATTAGGATACGAGTTGTCGAAAAGAGGACACAACCTTGTTTTCGGTGGCGGCGGCGCAGGTCTTATGGGTGCTGCGGCGCGTGGCGCAAACCGAGAGGGTAGTGCTAAAATCACAGGTATTGTACCGAACTTCTTTATGGAAAACGGTAAGCGTGTTGACGGCATTTTGTTTGATAAAATCGACGAATTTATTGAAACCGAAACCATGCGCGAACGTAAGAAATTGCTTGAGGATTTAAGTGATGCTTATATTATCACTCCCGGCGGTATCGGAACTTATGATGAAATGTTTGAAATGCTGACTTTGAAGAGTCTTAATCAGCATAAAAAGCCTATGGCGGTGCTTAATACCAACGGTTATTATGATGCTCTTTTAGAGGTTTTGTATAAGGGTATTGCGGATGGATTTATCAGTAGAACTGTCAAAGACCTTATTTTTGTAAGTTCTGACGTAGATGAGGTTTTGGATTTTGTTGAGAAAAACAGATAAAAATTAAGAGGACTTTAAATTATGAAGTATTTTGAATTTTGTGATAACAGTTTTAATTTTCACGGTCGTTGGGAAAAAACTGAGTTTGGAAGAATTTCTCAATGGATTCGTCCGTATGTTGAGTTTTATTGCGATAAGGATTTCAAACTTGACATCAAGACCGAAAAGAAGAACTACACAGTTTCAATAAACGGTATAAAAACAGAAGCCGAAGACGGAAAATACGTTGTTAATGGTGACTCACTTATAAGAATCACCGCAGATGAAACATCTAATCCGATGTACTTTAAGGGTGTTGAAACTGACGGAAACATCAAAAAAGCGCCGTCAAGAGCTAAACATTTATTGTTTATCGGTGATTCGTTGACACATTCTCCTGTTTCTCATTCGGTTGTATTACCAAGAGAACTTGATTATGATTATACCTGCATTGCTCAAGGCTCAATGTCGCTTTGTATCGGTCGCGGTTATCTTAAACGTCCCGACCGAGCAGGCGTAGAAGGTATGTCAAAGGCTTTCTTCAAATTGCAAAGTCCTATAACTCATCAAGAGTTGACCGATTATGATTTCAATGAGTCTGAAACACCTGATATGATTTTCATAAATATCGGTACAAACGACCGTCTAATAAACGAGGAAAACACGGTTGAATTTAAAGAGGTTTATGTTGATTTTGTTGGACAAGTAAGAGCATTGTATCCAAAAGCACGGATTTATTTATTGTTACCGATTGCTGATAGTGAAGGCGGTTTCAGACGTGATACAATCGAGTGGTGCGCTAAAAAATGTGAAGAAAAGTATGAAAATATTACATACGTTAGTTCAAGAGGTTGGAATGTTGAAATTTCCGAGGATAAAATTCATCCCACACCCGAGGGCTACGCTTTGTTTGCAAACAAACTTTTAGAGT
Organism: Acutalibacteraceae bacterium; assembly: GCA_045651745.1. GTDB lineage: Bacteria > Bacillota > Clostridia > Oscillospirales > Acutalibacteraceae > UMGS172. The sequence continues at coordinate 22,639 of JAZRSW010000060.1, read as the reverse complement.
TTATTAAGAAAAATGCTTAAGGTGACGCAGGTCACCTTTAAGTTTTTATTCGGGTGAAGCAAAAAATGGGAACATGGGTTTTATTAACGGTATTTTACGGCTTGGCTAAAGGTGCCAGAGACGGTTTAAAAAAGAAAGCATTGGAAAAAGGCGGAGTAATGGAAGTTTTGTTCTTTTATACCGCTTTGGCTTTTTTATTCACGTTGCCGTTTTCAAAAGACGTTTTCGGAATTCCTACGATATATTATTTATGGATTTTTATTAAGTCGTTTGTAATTTTCTTGGCGTGGATTTTGGCGTTTATGTCAATCAAAAAAATGCCGATTAGCCTTTACGGTGTAATGGATTCGGCACGGATGCTGTTTTCGACTTCGATTGCGCTGATTTTCCTGGGCGAAACTATGACCTTAAATAAAGGAATCGGCTTGGTGTTGGTTCTTTCAGGACTTATTGCCGTCAATTTAGGGCATCAAAATTCAGATGAAAACGTTAAGCTTTATTACATATTTATTTCGCTTTTGTCCTGCCTGTTTAGCGCAATTTCGGGTGTTATGGATAAGGCATTGATGGGAACCGGTGAAATAACCGCATCGCAGTTGCAGTTTTGGTATATGTTTTATATGACATTGCTTTACGGAGGTTACATATTAGTAGCCCGCGTGCCGTTAAAGTTAGGCTCTTTAAAAACAAATTACTGGATTGTGCTTTTAAGTGCATTGTTTGTTGTGTCTGACAGAGTTTTGTTTATCGCAAACGCCGACCCTGAAAGTGAGGTTACGGTTATGACGCTTATTAAGCAGTCGTCGGTTGTTATAACTGTGCTGACGGGTAAGTTGTTCTTTAAGGAGAAGTATATTTTAAAAAGAGTAATTTGTGCAACAGTTGTCATTGCCGGAATTGTCGTAGCAACGTTAAAATAAGATGGTATTATAAAAGCCTCCCTTGTGTAAAGGGAGGCTTTTGTAGGGACAGGCGTACTCGACTGTCCGTATAACAAACCACGGTTTTTATCATCTAATAAACTTTATTCGTAAGGGTTTATTTAATTCTTGAGCATATTTAATCATGGATTTTGTACCATTACTTTTACCATCCCAAAAGCATATTACACAATCACAGTTTTCTGCCATTGTTTTATTGCGTTTCGGTCCCGCACTTTTGCCGTATTTATTCCATTGGGCAGTGTAACGTTCAATCTTAAAACCATTTTCGGTAGCGTATCGTTCACCTAATAAATCAGCACCCCTACAACCGCCGGACATAATGATAATTTCATTATTCTTTCTTATGTTTCTAATTAAATTATCAATATAATTTTTTGCACAATCATAATCGTTAAAATTCGTGCAACCCGCAATAACAATCTTTTTTATCATATAATCACCAAATTGTTGTATATATTAATATTATGACAAATTGTCATAAATGTCAACAACAATATATGACATAATGTCATTGGTGATAGTATGGATAGTAGATTACGGGATTTGAGAAAAAGTAAAAATTTATCGCAGATAAAGGTGCAAATGGATACAGGAATTGAGCAGGCGTTGTTATCTAAATATGAGAACGGTGTTCGTGTTCCGCCAACTGAAACATTGATTATTTTGGCTGATTATTATAACGTTAGTGTGGATTATTTACTTGGTCGAACAGACAAGATGAATGTTGATAAATAATGCAATAAAAAAACAGACCGCAAAAACGGTCTGTTTTTTGTTATTCAAATACTTTTTGTGCTATTCTTACGGCGTCCATAGCGTCACGTCCGTAGAAATCAGCACCGATTTTTTCGGCATAAGTTTTAGTCAAAACTGCACCGCCTACAACAACTTTAATGTCGGGGTAGGTTTCGTGCAAAAGTTTCACCGTTTCTTCCATTGCGGGTACTGTTGTGGTCATCAAGGCTGAAAGACAAACAAGTCTGCAATCCTTTGCACTATCTACTATCGTTTCGGGTGCAACATCGCGTCCCAAATCAACTACGTAAAAACCGTAATTTTCAAGCAATGTGCGGACAATATTTTTACCGATATCGTGAATGTCGCCCTTAACGGTGGCAATCACGATTTTTTTGGACTTGTCTGCAGATGACGGCAACTTCTCTTTTATAACACTGAATGCTTCTGCGGCGGCTTCGGCTGAAATAAGTAACTGTGGCAAATATGCCTTTTTCTGCTCGTAAGCCGTGCCGATTTCGTTTAAAGCAGGCACAATGTCACTGTTAATCAGCTTTAACGGGTCACCTGATTTTATAAGTTCAGCGGTAATTTCCCGTGCCTGAGTTTTTAAGCCCTTTAAAATTGCGGTTTTAAGGTCAATCGCAGTGTCGCAAGGCTTGGTTTCGGCTAAATTACCGTTTTCGGCAAATGAGATATACTCATTAAAGTTTTCGTCTTTTGAGTTTAACGCATTGAACGAGTAGTATGCGCTCATCATTAAATCGGAAAACGGATTCATAATTGCGGCATCCAACCCTGCCTGCAAACTTAAGGTGAAGAATGCGGAATTTATGCGGTCGCGTTCAGGAAGCCCAAATGAAATATTGGAAACACCCAAACTCGTTTTAACGCCGTAGGTTTCTTTTATGAGTTTTATTGCATCTAACGTAACCTTTGCACTGTTGGGGTCAGAAGATACCGTCATGGTCAACGGGTCAACGATAATATCACTGCGGTCAATTCCGTATTTTTCAGCTTCGGCAATAATTAAGCCTGCAACTTCGCACCTGCCAATCGCAGTTTCAGGTATGCCGTTTTCACCAATTGTAAGCGCAATTACTGTACCGCCATACTTTTTAACCAACGGGAAAACCGCGTCCATACTCTCGCGGGTGCCTTGAACCGAGTTTACAAGTGGTTTGCCGTTGTAAATCCGCATAGCCTTTTCGAGTGCTTTCGGATTAGAGGTGTCAATCTGCAACGGACAGTCGGTGACACTTTGAAGTTCAAAGATAAGTCTTTCGAGTGCCTTTACTTCGTCAATTTCGGGTAAACCCGCGTTGACGTCAAGCACTTCTACACCGCGGTCAACCTGACTTAATCCCTCATTAAGAATAAAATTATAGTTTTCCTCGCGCAAAGCCTCTTTGATTTTCTTTTTGCCCGTGGGGTTGATACGCTCACCAATTAAAACTGCTTTTTCACCAAACTCAACCGTGTGGGTATAAGATGAAATGACAGTTCTTTTCTTAATCTCGCGTGCTTTTAGCGGGATATTACGGGTTGATTTAACCGTTTCGTTAATATATTCGGGGGTTGTACCACAGCAACCACCTAAAATTGAACCACCAATTTCGGCTATTTTCTCCATTATTTCGCCAAATTGTTCGGCAGTGATGTCGTAAACTGTTTTGCCGTCGCGAACGCTCGGTAAACCTGCGTTGGGATTAACAATAATCGGAAGGGGACAAAGTTCACTGTATTTTCTGATAATGGGCAACATTTTATCGGGACCGAACGAGCAGTTAAGACCGATAGCGTCAGCACTCAAACCGACCAAAGTCTGAATAACTGTGTCGGGGTCAGCGCCCGTCATCAATTTGCCGTCCTCACCGTAAGCATTGGTTACAAATATAGGCAAATCACTGTTTTCCTTTGCTGCCAGAACGGCTGCTTTGGTTTCGTAAAGGTCGTTCATTGTTTCGATAAGAATTAAATCAACGCCACACTTTACACCGCATTTTACGGCTTCGGCAAAGGCTTTGACTGCATCATCAAAATTTAGGTCACCCAAAGGTTTCAAAAGTCTACCTGTAGGGCCAATATCAAGGGCAATGAAACTCTTTTCAAAGCCCACAGTGGCGTTTTTTGCACATTGTACAGAGGCTTTGATGTATTCTTCGAAATTATCGAATTTCAAAGGAGTTACACCAAAGGTGTTGCATTTAATAATGTTTGCACCGGCATCAAGATAAGATTTGTGCAGAGAAGTAATGACGTCGGGGTGGGTAATACTCCAACTTGCAGGTTCTTCACCCGGTTTTAGACCGTTAGCCTGCAATAAAGTTCCCATTCCGCCGTCAAAATAAAGGCGTTCGGTTTTTATAGTGTCTAATAAGTTCATTATTTTCTCCCTGCGATAAATGTGACCGATTTTGTTGGTATCATAAGGTCGGTTTCGGTAAGCGTAATACCGTCTGTTTTCAAAAAGTCTAAAATCGGTTTTTGTAATGATAGCGGTAAGTCACCGTAACCCGGGCTAAATCTCGGTTTAGTGTCAGCCGGTAAAAGTTCCTGTACTTTGTCGCACAAAGCCTCAACCAAAGCCGAGGCAACGGCATCGGCAAAAAGTAGGTCAGCCGTCGATTTTACCGATTCTTGCCGTAATAATCTGTCAACGCCTAGCCCTAATGTAACAGTAACAACAAATGCACTGTCACAGTTTTTTAAGTTGCGGGCTAAATCACTGCTTTCAACTTCGCAAAAATCAAAAATCACAGTGTTTTCTTGGATTTCAACCGAAGTTTCGCGAAAATCGTATTTACAGTCGGCAACTTCACGTATTACTTTCTCGAATTCTGATGTCTTTAACAAAGTTTCACTGTCACTTGCTCCCAAAAGTCTTGATTTTAACTCTTTCGGGTCAATTTTAAGTGATGATACATCTATTTGTTTCATTTTATTATTGATTTAATGTTTTCTTTAATTTTTGCGGCAACTTCGGGCTTGTTCATAGAATAAACGTGCACTGCTTTAACGCCGTTGGCAAAAAGGTCAACAATTTGCTCGGTTGCATAAGCAATACCGGCATCGAGCATAGCCTCGGGGTCGTCACCGAAGCGGTCAACAATTCTTATAAAACGTTGGGGTAATGCACTTCCTGAAATACGGCAAATACGCTTGATTGAACTTGGATTGGTAACCGGCATAATACCTGCAACCACCGGCACGTTAATTCCTGCATTATTCAAGCGGTAAAGGAAGTTGTAGTAAATGTTGTTATCGAAAAACATCTGTGTAGTCAAAAACTCACAACCTGCCTCAACCTTTAATTTAAGGTTTTCAATATCCTTAAAGCTTGATTCACTTTCGGGGTGCGATTCGGGGTAGCAAGCACCGCCGATACAGAATCCTCCAAACGCTTTAATATCTTTGATAAGTTCGGATGCGTAAGAATAGTCGGTTTTAAATTGTGTTTTGTCTTTTGGATGGTCACCGCGTAACGCTAAAATATTTTCAATTCCGTTTTCTTTAAACTCGGTCAAGCGGGCATTAATTTCATCCTTAGTAGACGAAACGCAGGTCAAATGAGCCAACGGTGTAACACCCTTGGTCTTCAAGTTTTCAGCAATTTGTAGTGCATATTGGGAGTTTCCACCGCCTGCACCGTATGTAACACTCATATAAGAGGGTTCAAGTCTTGCAATTTCCTCGGTAGCGGTTTTAACGCTTTCGAAAGTATCGTCCGTTTTGGGTGGAAAGACCTCAAACGAAAGACTTAAACGTTCGGAATTTATAATATCGGTAAGTTTCATTTTATCACTTCCCACAGTGTAGTTTGAGATAAGTTTTCTTGATAAATTTTCTGAAAGGGAATAGCAAACGCCACGTACTTTCGTAAAGGCGGTACAATAATTCATCGCAAGAGTGATATTTACCTTTGCGTCTAAAACCCTTTACAACGCACAAAATTTGGGAGTGTTTAACATCTTTTTCAATTTCCCATTGATTGTCACCCGAAATGTTATAAGAATCGGGATTGACCTTTAAAATTCTGTGCAGAATATATTGCCCGTTTTCCCTTAAATACAAAGGAATATCACCCTTTTTGAGAGAACAAGGGTCGCACTTTGTAAGCACAACGGTATCTTTTAAGTGTGTCAACATCGGTCGCATACTGCTGCCTGTTACAAGTATTGTAACGTCAACACCTTCATCAATAAGTCCCGTAATGAGCGGTGACATTTCGCTCATAGGCACTTGTTTTATTGTCTTTTCAGTCATACAAGTAAACCGGCTTCTTTAAGTTTGCCTACAAATTCAGCCACATCAGCCTTTGCGGTAGCTTCGTCAATGTCGTATTCTTTAAGCATAGAAGCTACTAAATTTTCCTCGGTAGTGTCATTTTCCAACAGTTCGAAAAGAAAAACTCCGGTTTCGTTTAAGGTTATGACATTGCCGAACGAAACGGTATTGCTGCCTGTCGGCACGACAACGTTCGTACCTGCAATAGATTTCAGTAAAAATCCTTCTGCGATTTTCATTTAAATAGTTCCTTTCGGATTATATTCCATATATCCAGTTAAGGATATATTTTTTAGCTTTTTCTAAATCGTATTTCCAAACCCATTTGCCGTTAGTATCTTCAAACGTGCCGCCTTGGGCAACAACCTCTTTGCCGGGTACGGCAGTGGTTTGTAGCTGTAAAGATGAAATGGATAACATAGGCGAGAACTGGAAAATTTCATCATAGGTCATTGAGGTTTCAACGACCGAAAGAAGATTTTTCAACACTTCAGGGTATTGAGTTGAAGGAATCTGTTTTGCTTTTTCAAGCAACAAACCCAGCACCTTTTGTTGACGCATTACTCTGATTTCTTCACTGTCATCACGAATTCTTGAATAGCACAGAGCTTGTGTGGCGTTAAGTTTAACCCAACCCGAATGTTTAAGCGGTTTAGAATTAAATCCCTCATTATTGTCGGAAAGTTCGTTAATTCTGCGCATTTCCATAGGAGTAATATTGATTTCGAGACCGTCACCGTCAAGAATATCAATAATTTTTTCCATTTGGTGCATATTAACCGAAACGTAGTCGGTGATATTAAGCCCAAAGTTTGAGTTGATTGTGTGAATTGCCCTCTGAGCGCCGCCAATACTGTATGCGGCGTTAATTTTGTTGTAGGTTATACCCGTACCTTTTTTGTTTAATATAGGCACCCAACTGTCGCGCAATATAGAGGTCATTTTTATCGTTTTTTCGATTGTATTTATGGATAAAATTATGATAGTGTCTGAACGTCCCGATAATGCTTTAGTTAAATTAGTGGTTTTGTTGCTTCTTGAGTCGATACCAAACAAAGCAATGTTTATAATTTCTTTAGGGAGTGTATCAGTCACAGTGGTATTAATACCGAGGTCTTCGTGGTTTTCAGACAATTCTACCATACGCATATCGCTTGTGATATAAGCAACTGCGCCCAAAGCACCTGCGAAAACAATACTGACGGCTAACACAATTGAAACAAGCGTATTAAACATTAAAAGCTGTTTTTTGTGCTTGCGGTATTGAGATTTAGTTTTACTGATTTTGAAATCCTGCATTTTAATTACCTCTGGCGATTTCGGGATAGTTACCCAAAAATACAAAATAAGAAAGTTCTGATTCGATTGAAGCGAGCAAATTTAAAGTGTGTTCATCTTTTATATTGCCCGAAAAATCCATATAAAATTTATATTCGAAATCATGTCCCATCGGACGTGATTCGATTTTAGTTAAGTTCATTCCGCTGTCGGCAAATCTGCCCAAGATTGAGTAAAGCGAACCTTTTTCGTGCGGTACTGTAAATGCAACGCTAACAGTGTTACTGTCTGGCAAAATAACAGCCTTTTTGGAAACGGCAATAAATCGGGTTACGTTGTTAGATTGGTTTTGAATTGCCTTTTTTGATACGTTTAAACCGTAAACACTAGCAGCTGCGGTTGAGCCGATTGCGGCAACTGTCGGGTCGCGAAGTTCGGCAACGTATTTTGCAGCTAAAGCGGTGTTTTCATATTCAACCGCTTTAAGACCGTTTTGTTTTATGTAGTTTTCACATTGCTTTAATGCATGCGGGTGGGAATAAACTGTTTTGACGTCTTCGGCGTTTCCAACACTCAAAAGGTTTTGCGAAACATCGAGTTCAATAGCCTTAACTATACAGTGATTGTACTTTAAAATCAAGTCATAAACACTGTCTACCGAGCCTGCGGTCGAATTTTCAACCGGTAAAATACCAACTGCAGAGTCGTCATCTTCAATTGCTCTGAAAACATCCTCAAACTCGGTAAAAAACTGTGGTTTTTTATCATGGAACATTTTTTCTGCTGCCGCGTGGGAAAAAGAGCCTTCAGCACCTTGACAGAAAACCTTTTTGTATTCGCACGAGGTGGGCAGATTAGAAAGTGCTTTTGCAAAATTACTGTTGCGGTTTAGTTCGTTTCCTTGGAATGAACGGCTGACCGACATTATTTTTTTATAAATACTGCTGACAAAATGACCATACTCTTGACCGACGGTTTGCTCAACTCGGTCTAAAATCTGCTTTTCGCGTTCAGGGTGGTATATGGGCAGATTTTCTTTTTTCTTTATTTCGGCAACCGCTAATGAACATTCCATTCTTCTTTTTATTAAGGGTACAAGTTCGCGGTCAATTTCGTCAATTTGCACTCTGATTTCGTCGAGTGTCATAGCGGTTTCACCTCGGAAATCAAATCTAAAAGTGCAAGTGCAACCGCCGACTCAACGGCAGGTAATGCACGCGGTACAATGCAAGGGTCATGACGGCCTTCAATAATAAGCGTATCATCCTGCTTTGTTTTAAGATTTACTGTGTTCTGCTCTAAAGCAATAGAGGGTGTAGGCTTTACGGCACAACGAATAATCAACGGCATACCGTTGGAAATACCGCCCGTAATACCGCCCGAATGGTTGGTTTTGCATTTAACGGTTTTGCCGTCATAATACATTTCGTCATTAGCTTCTGAGCCTTTCATTGAGGCTAAACCAAAGCCGTCACCAAACTCGATGCCCTTTATTGCAGGAACGGTGAAAACGGCATTTGAAACAGCATTTTCAATACCTCTTGCGGTAGGTGAGCCAACACCTGCAGGCAGACCCGTAACCGCGATTTCAATTTCACCGCCGATACTGTCACCTTGGGTTTTGAGCTCGGCTATTTCCTCGGTCATTTTTTGCTTTGCTTCATCATTGATAACCGAGAAATATTGTTTATTCAAACTTTCGAGCAGGTCGCTTGAAACATTTACGGGGTCAAACGGCTCGTCAAATGAACTGCCGACACCTAAAACGTGACCGCCGATAACTATGCCGTTTTGTTTTAAAATCTGGCGCGCGATGGCACCTGCAACCGTCAAGGGTGCGGTTAAACGGCCTGAGAAGTTGCCACCGCCTCTGATATCATTGTGTCCGTTGTAGCGTACAAAAGCCGCATAGTCGGCGTGGGACGGACGTGGGCAGTCTTTAATTCCGTCGTAATTGTGTGAGCGTTGGTCATTGTTTTCAATAATAAATGCCAACGGCGCACCGGTAGTAACACCGTCTAACAATCCCGATAAAATTTTGGGGTTGTCGGTTTCTTTGCGAGTAGTAGCACTTAAGTCTTGTCCCGGAGCGCGACGGGCAGTTTGTATTTTGATTTCATCAAAATCAATTTCATATCCTGCCGGCAGGGCATCAATAACCGCGCCGATAGCAACACCGTGACTTTCACCAAAAACGGTGGTTTTAACAATTTCACCTATTGTCGATGACATTACACTCACCTCCGAGTGAAGAAAAATCCTTAAAGAATAAGGGGTATGATTTGTTTATTGCTTCTGCATTTTCTATGGTTGACACACCTTTTGAATAAGCCGCCATTACAGAAAACGCCATTACTATTCTGTGGTCGTTAGCCGAGTTTATATTAGCGCCGATTGGCTTACCACCGATGATTTTCAGTCCGTCATCGGTTTCGGTAACGTCAATACCAAAGGCTTTAAGCCTTAAAGCCGTTTCTAAAAGACGGTCGCTTTCTTTAATCCTTAAACGCTCAGCATTGTAAATAACCGTTTCACCCTCTGCAAAAGAGGCAACAACTGCTAATATGGGTACTAAATCGGGAATTTGCGAGGCATTAATTTTAATCCCTTTTAAAGATGATTTCTTAGCAGTTACACTGTTGCCGTCAACGGTGATTTCAGCACCGAAACGGCGTAACAGTTCGACGATTTCCTTGTCGCCCTGCAAAGAGTTTAAATCAACGCCCGTAACAGTGACTTCACCGCCAACAACACCTGCAACTAAATGGAATGCCGCTTGCGACCAGTCACCCTCAACAGTGCGGTCAATAGCGGTGAGTGAAGTTTTACCTTTGATAGTAAATTTATCTTCAAAAACCTCAATTTCTGCACCGAAAGTACGAAGTTCGTTAATGGTCATTAATACGTAGTCTTTTGATTGCAACGGGGTGGTTAGCAGTATTTCGCTTTCACCTTCAATGATTGACAGTGCAAGCAAAAGTCCGCTTATGTACTGCGAACTGATATCACCGGGCAGAGTGAACTTTCCGGGTTTTAACTGACCCGAAACTGTCATAGGTAATGTATCACTCGAGCAGGTCACACCATTTTTACGTAAAACTTCGGCTATTGTGCCAAAAGGACGCTCGGGCAATCTTCCTTGACCGCAAAATGTAATGTTTTCACATCCTAAAGCCGCGGCAATCGGTATTAAAAACCGAGCAGTTGAGCCGGATTCAAGAAAATCGATGGTTAAATCTTTATTGTTGTGTTTTACTGGGGTTAAAGTTACTGTTAATCCGTCACGCTCGACAGTTGCGCCCAAAGCGGTTAACGCGTTTATTGTGGCGGTCATATCGTTTGACTCGCCCAAATTTTCTATTTTAACCTCACCGTCAGACAGTGCGGCACAAATAAGACTGCGGTGTCCTGCCGATTTTGAAGGCGGAGCCGAAACCGTACCGCAAAGTGACAGAGGGGAAATTACGGCTTTCATTGTTCGCCTCCAAGGTATTCTAACAGTTTATCTGTCGGTAAAACCTTAACGGTGCAGCAGCCGATTTTTTGAGGAATAACCAATTTTATATCCTTACCGCGACGTTTTTTGTCGTTGTACGAGCCTTCGGTTAAGGTTTCCATATCAATACCCGTTGTGGCGGGAAGATTATACTTGTGCAAGCAGGCGGTGATTTTCTTTGCAGTACCTGCTTCACACTCACCGCTACGCTCTGCGGCAACAGCCATAATAACCATACCGATACCGACAGCCTCACCGTGTGTCATATCCTTGAAGTTGTAATATTTTTCGATAGAATGGCCGATGGTATGACCGAAATTAAGCAAAACACGTTCTCCGTGTTCAAAAAAGTCATTTTCAGTAATATCACGCTTAATTGTCACACATTCAAGTATCAGTTCGTTGATAAAATCGTGAGCATCTTCATTCAATAAACGCTCGAATAACTTTTCGGATTTTATAACGCCGTATTTTATGGCTTCTGCAAGGCCGTCACTGTAAATTTTCGGTGATAACGTGTTAAGACAGTCGGGGTCGATAAGCACGCGTTTGGGCGCGTGGAAAGAACCGGCTAAATTTTTGCCGTAAACCAAATCACAACCCGTTTTTCCGCCAACAGAAGAGTCAATCTGTGCTAAAAGGGTGGTAGGGATGCCGATATAGTCAATTCCGCGAAGATAGATTGATGCGGCAAAACCGGTCAAATCTCCGCAAACACCTCCGCCTAAAGCAACGGCAAAGTCAGAACGGGTAAGCCCTGCTGAGCACATAACACTTAACATATCTTCAACAGTTCGCAAATTTTTGCTTTCTTCACCTGCTAAAAAGACGTGGCTCTCAACCTTGAACCCTGCATTTTTCAAGGATTCAACTACAGTATCAAGATACAACGGTTCAACGTTTGTATCGGTCATAACAACACAGGACTTACCTTTGACGGCAGGTTTAATCAACTTACCGACGTTTTTAATAAGTCCGTTTTCAATGATTATATCGTAAGCATTTGGCTTATTTACAGAAATAGTTGTTGACATCAACAAGCCTCCAAATCTAACTATGCACCCATATTAAAATTATTATATAATTTTACATCAAAAGCCCTTTAATGTCAAGGTTTTGCGACATTTTGAGTGGCAAATACAGAAAAAATAAAACAGGAAAGTGTCGACTTTCCTGTTTTTGTTCAAAATTTAGGTATTTTTACTTCAACATTTGGATTATTTCTTGTAAAACGCCTTCAGGATTTTGATTTCCGTTGATTGTGTAGTGCGAGTGTTTTATGTATATTGGTCTGCGAGTGTCCATTAACTCGCGGACTGCCGTTTCTTTATTTTCTTTTTGCAAAAGGGGACGAGAGGTGTCGTCTTTCAAGCGTTCGAGCACAGTTTCGGGCGTTACGTCAAGAAAAAACACTGTACCGTTATCACGTAAAGTATTGGCGTTAGATGGGTTTAAAACAGCACCGCCACCCGTGGCTATTATCTGCGAATTTAGTTGACATAAATCATTAATTACGGCGCTCTCAACGGCTCTGAAATATTCCTCGCCGTGAATGGCAAAAATTTCACTGACATCCATATTTTCGCGTTGTTCAATAACCTTGTCAGTATCTACAAAAGTAAAGTTCAGTTTATCGGCTAAAAGAGTGCCGACAGTGGACTTTCCACACCCCATAAATCCGCATAAAATTACGTTATTTTTCATAAAAAAACCTCGTCATTTCTCGGTTTGCATCGGCAATTAATCCTTCAATATCTTTTACGTTAAATTCAGCACCGTACCAAAATTCGTGTGCTTTTACCGCTTGCCAAACCAACATTGACATACCACCAACGGTTTTTAAACCCAAATTTTCCGCCATCTTTAAAAGGTTTGTCTGTTCGGGATTATAAACCGCGTCAAAAACGGCAGAGCAGTTAATAAGTTGTTCTTCAGTCAAGGGGCAAGCATCGGTGTTCGGGTGCATTCCAACAGGGGTTGCGTTGATTACAAGGTCAAATTTTCCGTCAACATTATTTATTGTTGTGAAATTGGCTTTACCGCTGTGAGCGTTCAACCATTCTGTTAAAATTTCGGCTTTTGAGGTACTGCCGTCGCGTACGGCAATAGTAACTTCACAACCGCGGTCGGAAGCCTCTCGTGCCAGAGTTCTTGCCGCACCGCCGGCACCTAAAACCAACACCTTGCCAACAAGCGAAACGCCCGCGGTTTCCAAGGCTTTTGTGAAACCGAAAGCATCGGTACTGTAACCGTAAGTTTTGCCGTTTTTATTCAAAACACAGTTAACGGCGTTGTACTTTAACGCCGATTCATCAACCTCGTCAATCAAAGGTAAAATCGCTTCTTTATGAGGGATTGTAATGTTAAAACCGTCGAGCAATTTCAGGTTAACATAAAACTTTTCGCTCAAACTGTCGGGATGAATATCAAAAACCGAATATTCAACGTCTTTTTGTTGCAATTTAAAAAGGTTTTTATGTATAAAAGGTGACATTGTGTGGCCGATAGGATGACCTATAACGGCAAATTTTTGTTTCATAATATCAGGACCTCTTGAATAAAAATTTTAAAAATGCTATTGACAAATGGCAATAGGCAACATATTATTAGGATAACGACTGTGGAAGTCAAAACAAAGATAAGTTTCTTTGTTTAGAAATTATATCACGGTTTTAAACGTTAGTCCACATTTTTTTGAAGTTTTAGGAGGATTTAAAAATGGTTTTTGAAAAAATCAGAGCAATTCTTGCAGAACAGCTTGATATTGCAGAGGATGAAATTACAATGGAATCCAACATCGCTGAGGACTTGGGTGCCGACAGCTTGGATGTTGTTGATTTGATAATGTCTATTGAAGATGAGTTTGACCTTGAGGTTCCCGACACCGAGGTTGAGAATATTAAAACTGTCGGTGACGTTGTAAACTACATCGAGAGCGCAAAATAATTTTACTTAAATTTTGAGTAGCACGGTGACATTGTCACCGTGCTTTCTTGCTTTGTAGGGTTTTCAGGCTGATATTTAGAAATTTGGATAGATATTTATAAAATATCTATTGAATTTTCAAGATGATTAAAGTATAATATTTATTAAAATAAAACTAATCGAAAAAATGGTGAATTGAAGTGGCAAAAGAAAAGTTAGTTAAAGAAATAACCTCTATGGAGGACGATTTTGCTCAATGGTATACTGACGTATGTATTAAGTCGGAACTTATTGATTATACCAGCGTCAAAGGATGTATGGTTATCCGTCCTTACGGTTATGCTATTTGGGAGAATATTCAGCGTATTTTGGACGGTATGTTCAAAGAAACAGGACACGAGAATGTCTGTATGCCGATGTTTATCCCCGAAAGCCTTTTACAAAAGGAAAAGGACCATGTTGAAGGTTTTGCACCTGAAGTTGCATGGGTAACTCACGGCGGAAGTGAAAAGTTAGAGGAAAGACTTTGCGTAAGACCGACCTCTGAAACGTTGTTCTGCGACCATTATAAGAATATTATTCACTCTTGGCGTGATTTGCCGAAACTTTATAATCAATGGGTTTCGGTAGTCCGTTGGGAGAAAACCACCCGTCCTTTCTTGCGTTCAAGAGAGTTTCTGTGGCAGGAGGGTCATACTATTCACGCCACAGCCGAAGAGGCAAAGGAAGAAACCGTAAAAATGCTAAATGTTTACGCAGAATTCTGTGAAAAGTATCTTTGTATCCCGGTTGTTAAAGGCATTAAGACCGAGAAAGAGCGTTTTGCCGGCGCGGTTGAAACATATACTATTGAGGCTTTGATGCACGACGGTAAGGCTTTGCAGAGCGGTACATCTCACTATTTCGGTGACGGTTTTGCTAAGGCTTTCGGTATAACTTATGCCGATAAGGAAAACAAACTAGCAACCCCTCATCAGACTTCTTGGGGTATGACTACCCGCTTAATCGGTGCGGTTATTATGACTCACGGTGACGACAACGGTCTTATTTTACCGCCTGCAGTTGCACCGAAACAAGTAATGGTTATTCCGATTGCTCAGCATAAAGATGGCGTTATTGATAAGGCTACCGAAGTTTACGAGCGTTTGAGAAAACAATTCAGAGCAGGTCTTGATATCAGCGAGCAGTCACCCGGTTGGAAGTTCTCCGAGTATGAGATGAAGGGTGTTCCGCTTCGTTTGGAGTTAGGTCCTAAGGATATTGCGAATAATCAGTGCGTTTTAGTTCGTCGTGATACAAGAGAAAAGATTTTTGTATCTCTTGATGAGCTTGAGGCTACGGTTGAAAAGGTGCTTGAAGACATTTCAAAGACTATGTTCGACAAGGCTTTAGAGCGTCGCGAAACTATGACTTATGAGGTTTCTACTCTCGATGAGATGAAAGAAACTGCTGATAATAAACCAGGATTTATCAAGGCTCTTTGGTGTATGGACCGCGAATGCGAGGATAAACTAAAAGAAGTTGCAGGTGTTTCGTCGCGTTGTATGCCGTTAGGTCAGCAAGATTGTGTTGACGGCAAATGTGTATGCTGCGGTAAACCTGCTAAAAAGTTGGTTTATTGGGGCAAGGCTTATTAAAGCGGTTACAAAAGGAATTGAATAATATGTTGAAAAATTTGGCATTAGCATTGTTTAATGCGATATGTATAGTGCTGATTGTTATTTCTGCCATAACTGTTTCAGCGGTAGGTGAGGAAGATAGTTCGCTGTTTCAAAGCTCAAGCGAAACGTCGTCGGTGGTTTCGCAGGATTCAAGTTCTTCGGATGGCGACGTCTCTTCTTCAACCGACTCAACCTCATCGGATGATGAGAGTGAAGATGGTTCTTCGGACAGTTCTGATAGTTCAGAGTCTACTGACTCGGATGAGTCTTCGGTTGATGGGGATTCATCTGAAGAGGACAGTTTTGATAGTACCTCAAGTAAAACAACCTCTTCTAAAAAACCTGTTCATACTACCGGCGGACATGGGAATACATTTATCAGTCAGGATGTTACAACGTCAGCCCCTAGTACTATAACGAGTTCTGCCGCATCGACCGTTTCGGTTGATTATAATGAATCGTACGATGACGATGAAGAACATTATGTCGCACAGTCAAAATCGGCTGCCGCTGCGGCATTGAAATTGATTTGGATACCTATCGTGTTAATTGTACTTTGTACCGGCGGATTGATAACTGCAAACGTTATGTTCCGCAAAAAATATCCTAAAAAGGCTGAGGACAGTGCAGTGCGCAGAAGTTCTAAATCTCGCGGTGCTGTCAGAAGACGTAAATAATTTTTAAACATTAAAAACCCGTTCTTTTGTGCGGGTTTTCTTACATTATATATATAAAGCAATTTTAGCGTGGCGATTTTCGGTTGCCTATTTTGAAAATTTCTGCAAAATTAAAATAATTTAATAAATATAACCTGCTGTTTTTCGGTATGAAATTTTTTTTAAAAAGTTGAAAAAAACACTTGCAATTTGTGAAGTGATGTGTTATACTACTTGGGCATGTGATGTGCAGATATGCGTTGATGCGGGAGGTGGCCAACCTTTGAGTTGGGGAATTTCCGCGGAGTATGTCCGATTTTAAACCGGGCGGCAAGTTTCCAGCGTTGTTTTGGGACTACCAAAGTTAACGCCGATGTCGGCCCCGGATTGTAAGCAAAAAGTTTGCTCCAATCCGGATTTTATATTGGACAGGGATGAAACACCCGGCACAATGTAAACATTGCAGACAAAGCGGCGTTGCCCGCCAAATTATTTAAGGAGGCGAAAGTCACAATGGCAGTTAAGGAGAAAATCAGAATCAGACTGAAAAGTTACGACCATGCTCTCATCGACCAGGCTTCAGAGAAGATTATCGAGACAGCAAAGCGTACCGGTGCTCGTGTTTCGGGTCCCGTACCCCTTCCTACCGAAAAGGAAGTTGTAACTATTCTTCGTGCAGTCCACAAGTATAAGGACAGCCGTGAGCAGTTTGAAAGCAGAACTCACAAAAGGCTTATCGACGTTCTCAGACCTTCCAACAAAACTGTTGAAGCTCTGATGGGTCTTGAGCTCCCCGCCGGCGTTGAGATTGAGATTAAGCTTTAATCTTTAACGTAGGGCAGGTCATGTTGGCATAAACCATGTCAACCAATAACCATTTAGGAGGAAAAATAAAATGCAAAAAGCTATCGTAGGCAAGAAGCTTGGTATGACCCAGCTTTTTGACGCAAACGGTAACGTTGTTCCGGTAACAGTTATCGAGGCTGGCCCTTGTGCCATCAGCCAGAAGAAAACTGTTGAGAACGACGGTTACGAAGCAATTCAGGTTGGCTTCGGCGATTTGAAGGCTTCAAAGGTAAACAAGCCTATGAAGGGCCATTTCTCAAAGGGCGATGTAGCTCCCAAGAAGGTTCTTCGCGAATTCAGATTTGATGATTGCTCTGCTTACAATGTAGGCGACATCATTAAGGCTGACGTTTTCGCAGAGGGCGACAAGGTAGATGTAAGAGGTACAAGTAAAGGTAAGGGCTACGCCGGCGTAATTAAGCGTTGGAACTTTGCTCGCTTGAAAGAATCTCACGGTACCGGCCCTGTTCACCGCCACGGCGGTTCGTTGGGTGCAAGCTCAACTCCTTCACGTGTTATGAAGGGTAAGAAGATGGCAGGTCACCTCGGTAACGAGCGTGTAACTGTTCAGAATCTTGAAGTTGTCAAGATTGACGTAGAAAACAACATTATCGCAGTTAAGGGTGCCGTTCCCGGTCCCAAGGGTGCTATCGTAGTTGTTTTCGATAGCGTTAAAGCTTAAGGAAGGAGTGAAGGAAAATGCCAGTTGTTGCAATTAAGGATATGGCCGGTAAGTCGGTTGGAGAAATCGAATTAAGCGCTGCAGTATTCGGTATCGAGCCTAACGCCGCCGTTATGCACATGGCTGTTGTGAACTACCTCGCTAATCAGCGTCAGGGCACACAGTCGACATTGACCCGCTCCGAAGTTTCCGGTGGCGGAAAGAAACCCTGGAGACAGAAGGGTACAGGCCATGCAAGACAGGGTTCTACCCGTGCTCCGCATTGGACACATGGTGGTATTGCTCTCGGTCCCAAGCCCAGAGATTACTACTACACCATCAACAAGAAAGAAAGACAGTTGGCTCTTAAGTCAGCTCTTTCTGATAAGGTTCTCACAGAATCCCTTATCGTTCTTGATGCTCTCACCGTTGAGGGCTTTAAGACTAAGACTGTTGTTGAGTGCCTGAAGGCTCTCGAAACCGGTAAGAAGACTCTTATTGTTCTTGCTTCTAACGAGGCAAACGTTGTGAAGTCTGCTGCTAACATTCCCGGCGTAAAGACCGCACAGGTAAACACCATCAACACCTATGACATCATCAATGCCGATACTTTGGTTATCGTTAAAGATGCTGTTAAGACCATCGAGGAGGTTTACGCATAATGAAAGCAGCTCAGGACATTATTATTGCTCCGGTTATCACCGAGCACAGCATGACCGGTTTTGCCGACAAGAAGTACACCTTCAAAGTAGCAGTAGACGCTACTAAGATTGATATCGCAAGAGCTTGCGAGGAAATCTTCGGTGTTAAGGTTGAAAAGGTCAACACCATGAACGTCAGCGGCCACAAGCGTCGCATGGGTCGTTACGAGGGATACACCGCTGCTTGGAAAAAGGCGGTTGTTACCCTTAAGGCAGATTCCAAGACCATCGAATTCTTCGACGGTTTGATGTAATTAGTTAATTCAAGAACGATTAAGGCAATGTATGGAGTTTAAACTCCGCTAAGCCCAAATAGGAGAGTGAAACTTAAAATGGCTATTAAGCATTACAAGCCTACGACTCCGGGTCGCCGCGGTATGACCGTTATGGATTATTCCGTACTTTCTAAAGTAGCACCTGAAAAGAGCTTGTTAGGCGTAATTAAAAAGAATGCAGGCCGTAACAGCTATGGCCGCATCACCGTTCGTCATCACGGCGGCGGAAACAGAATTAAGTATCGTATCATCGACTTCAAGCGTGATAAAATCGGCGTACCCGCCACTGTTATGACTCTTGAGTACGACCCCAACCGTTCAGCATTTATTGCACTCGTTCAGTACGAGGACGGCGAGAACCGTTACATCATCGCTCCTCAGGATTTAAAGGTTGGCGATACCGTTATTTCAGGTCCCACAGCTGATATTAAGCCGGGCAATGCATTGAAGCTCAGCGATATTCCTGTTGGTACTGTTGTTCACAACGTAGAGCTTTACCCCGGTAAGGGCGCACAGCTCGCACGTTCAGCCGGTAACATGGCTCAGCTCATGGCTAAAGAAAACGGAATGGCTCTCTTGAGACTTCCTTCAGGTGAGCTCCGTAACGTTCCTGCTAACTCCATGGCAACTATCGGTAGCGTATCTAACCCCGAGCATGAGAATGTTAACATCGGTAAAGCAGGTCGTAAGCGCCACATGGGTTGGCGTCCTACAGTTCGCGGTTCTGTTATGAACCCGTGTGACCACCCCCACGGTGGTGGTGAGGGACGTGCTCCTATCGGCCGTTCCGGTCCTGTTACACCTTGGGGTAAACCCACCTTGGGTTACAAAACCCGTAAGAAGCATAAATCGACTGACAAGTATATTGTCAAACGTCGTAATGCCAAGTAATCGACGAAAGGAGAAACAACAATGGGAAGAAGCGTTAAAAAAGGACCTTTTATTCAGCCTGTGCTTTTAAAGCGTGTTCAGGAAATGAACGCAGCAGGCGAGAAGCGTGTCCTCAAAACTTGGAGCCGTTCATCCACTATTTTCCCCGATTTCGTCGGACATACGGTGGCAGTTCATGACGGCAGAAAGCATGTTCCGGTATACGTTACCGAAGACATGGTAGGTCATAAATTCGGCGAATTTGCTCCGACCAGAACCTTTAAGGGTCATGCCGGCGCAAAGACAACGAAGTAAGCGGTCGAAAGGAGAGTATGACTATGGAAGCAAGGGCAACACTCAGATATGCCCGCATATCACCTCGCAAGGTGCAGATAGTCCTCGATTTAATTCGTAATCAGGACGCTGATAAAGCCATGGCTATTCTTAGGTTCACACCGAAGTCGGCCTGCGAGTATCTTGAAAAACTGCTCAAATCAGCTATTGCAAATGCAGAAAACAATCATCAAATGGATGTTTCTAAACTTTACGTTGCAGAGTGCTACGTTGGTCCCGGTCCTATCTTAAAGAGAATCAGAGCTAAGGACCACGGCCGTGCACACCGCATCTTGAAGAGAACATCACACGTTACTCTGGTTCTCAGAGAACGTGAAATCTAAGAAGGAGGTTAAGTTATGGGCCAGAAAGTAAATCCCCACGGTTTCCGTGTTGGAGTTATTAAAAACTGGGATTCTCGTTGGTTTACCAAGGATAAGGATTTCGGCGAAACTTTGGTTGAGGACTACAACCTCCGTAAGTTCTTAAAGAAAACTCTTTATTCGGCAGGTGTTCCGAAAATCGAGATTGAGCGTGACGCTTCTCGCGTTCGCATCCACATTCACTGTGCAAAGCCTGGTATGGTAATCGGTCGCAAGGGCGAGGAAATCGAAA
Organism: Acutalibacteraceae bacterium; assembly: GCA_045651745.1. Classification (GTDB taxonomy): domain Bacteria; phylum Bacillota; class Clostridia; order Oscillospirales; family Acutalibacteraceae; genus UMGS172. The sequence goes on along the minus strand of JAZRSW010000060.1, from coordinate 2,356 downwards.
AGCTCAAGGCACAGTGCAAAAAGCTTCTCAAAACCGATAAAGATGTATTCATCAATATCGTAGAAATCAAGAACCCCGATGTTAACGCAACTTTGGTTGCTGAAAGCATCGCAGCTCAGCTTGAGAAGCGTGTATCCTTCCGTCGTGCAATGAAGCTGTCCATCGGACGTGCAATGCGTTGCGGCGTTAAGGGTATCAAAACACAGGTTTCAGGTCGTTTAGGCGGTGCAGAAATTGCACGTTCTGAAAACTACCGTGAAGGAACCATTCCGCTTCAGACTATTCGTGCTGACATTGATTATGGCTTCGCTGAAGCTCATACCACCTACGGCCGTATCGGCGTAAAGGTATGGATTTACACCGGTGAAGTTCTTCACGACGCACGTAAGCCCCGCAAGGAAGGAGGCAACCGCTGATGTTATTACCTAAGCGTGTTAAATATCGCCGCGTACACAGAGGACGCCTCAAAGGTCAGGCACTCCGCGGCAACTTCGTTTCTAACGGAGATTTCGGTTTGCAGGCTTTAGAGCCGGCTTGGATTACTTCCAACCAAATCGAAGCAGCCCGTATCGCTATGACTCGTTACATCAAGCGTGGCGGTCAGGTTTGGATTAAGATTTTCCCCGACAAGCCGATTACTGAGAAGCCGGCTGAAACCCGTATGGGTTCCGGTAAAGGTTCTCCTGAGTATTGGGTAGCCGTGGTAAAACCGGGCAGAGTTATGTTTGAAATCGGCGGTGTGTCCGAAGAGGTCGCTCGCGAGGCTATGCGTCTTGCTGCTAACAAACTGCCTATCAAATGCAAGTTTATTACTAAAGAGATGGGTGGTGAGCAGTAATGAATGTTAAGGAACTCAGAGAAATGACTCCGGCAAAGTTGGAGGAACAGTTAGCTGATTTGAAGAAAGAACTTTTCAATCTTCGTTTCCAACATGCCATTAACCAGCTCGATAACCCGATTAGAATTGCAGCCGTTAAGAAAGATATCGCAAGAGTAAAAACTATTCTCCGCGAAATCGAAATGAACGGCACCAATTCTTAAGAAAGGGAGGCACTAAGCTATGAGCGAAAGAAACCTTCGTAAAACAAGAGTAGGTAAGGTTGTAAGTGACAAGATGGATAAAACTGTTGTAGTTGCTATTGAAGACAACGTAAAGCACCCGCTCTACAAGAAAATTATTAAGAACACCGTTAAGTTCAAAGCCCATGATGAGAACAATGAGTGCGGCATCGGTGACCGTGTACTTCTGATGGAGACACGTCCCCTTTCCAAAGATAAGAGATGGCGCGTAGTTGAAATCATAGAGAAGGCAAAGTAGTCTAAAGGAGGAAGAAACTGTGATACAGCAACAGACTTACCTTAAGGTTGCCGACAACACCGGTGCAAAAGAATTAATGTGCATCCGCGTACTTGGCGGCTCCGGCAGAAGGTATGCCAACATTGGCGACGTCGTAGTTGCTTCTGTAAAGAAAGCAGCTCCCGGCGGTACCGTCAAAAAGGGCGATGTAGTCAAGGCAGTAGTAGTACGTTCCTGCAAGGGCCTTCGCCGTAACGACGGTTCATATATCCGTTTTGATGAAAATGCCGCGGTTATTATTAAAGAAGATAAGACTCCCAGAGGTACCCGTATCTTTGGACCTGTCGCACGTGAGCTCCGTGAGAAAGATTATATGAAAATCCTTTCTCTCGCTCCCGAAGTATTATAATGGAGGTATACTGACATGAATAAAATGAATATTAAAGTCGGCGATACCGTCATTATTTTGACCGGCGACGATAAAGACCGTGGTAAGACCGGTAAGGTTTTAGAGGTCAGCCCGAAAGAGGGTAAGGTTATTGTTGAGGGTCTCAACATGGTTAAAAAGCATGTTAAACCCCGCAAGGCCGGTGACCCGTCCGGTATTATTGAGGCAGAAAGTGCAATCTACGCCTGCAAGGTTCAGGTTGTCTGCCCGAAATGTAAGAAACCCACCCGCGTAGGCCACAAGCTTTACGAAGATGGTAAAAAAGACCGCATCTGCAAAAAGTGCGGCGAAACAATCTGATAAGGAGGATGCATTAACATGGCAAGGTTAAGAGACGAATACAAAGCAAGCGTCGCACCTGCACTTATGAGCAAATACAACTATAAGAGCGTAATGCAGATTCCTAAGCTCGATAAGGTTGTTATTAACGTAGGTTGCGGTGAGGCAAGAGATAACGCAAAAGTTATCGACGCCATCATAAACGACTTAACACAGATTACCGGTCAGCATCCGGTAGTATGTAAGGCAAGAAAATCGGTTGCTAACTTCAAACTTCGTGAAGGTATGCCGATTGGTGCCAAAGTTACTCTCAGAGGCGAGAAAATGTATGA
>JAZRSW010000059.1:0-20958 GCA_045651745.1 Acutalibacteraceae bacterium | reverse complement strand
TTTTCAAAGCTTAATCGCTTCTTCTCAAAACAACACTTGCGTGTTATCCTGTTTATTACTTTGAGTAGTTCTCAAAAAAATTTAAGGGTCCTATTTCTCAATAGTTATCGTTGTTTAATTTTCAAGGTCCGCTTTCGCGCTAAAACAAAGGTTTTTCAGAGCTTTTTTGCCCTTACTTCTTTGAGGCGCTCGATTATATTACCACACCAACTTCCGTTTGTCAACTGTTTTTTTCATAAATTTTTAAAATTTTTTTGACTTTTTAAATCTCATGAAAATCCGCTTAACAAAGCCGTTTTTGTGGATATTTCGATTATTACCGAATTATTGTGTTTTTATACATAACAGTACACATTATATTGTAAATTTTAAGTTTTCTATTAAAAATTCACTATTGAAAATTCAATTGCTTTACATTATAATATATTATTATATAAATATATGAACAATTTTTATTGAAATTTCCTTACATTGTATATAAGACATTTCGGAGGTTATTATGGAATATACTTTTTCAGGTCCGATTGCTGACTTAAAACCGTCGGCAATTCGTGAAATCTTAAAATTTACATCTATGCCGGGATATATCCCCTTTGCTGCAGGAAATCCTGCTCCCGAGGCTTTACCGACCGACACCGTTGCTAAAATTTCGGCTGAAATTTTAAGCACACGCCCGGTTGATGCTTTGCAGTACTCGGTGACCGAGGGTTATATGCCTTTAAGAAACCACTTAAAAGAATATATGAAGCAAAAGCACAACGTTGGCAGTGAGAACGACGAAATTATTATCACCTCAGGTGCACAGCAGGTTATGAACCTTGCCACTATGGTGCTTTGCAACCGCGGTGATACCGTTATCTGCGAAAACCCGAGTTTCATTGGCTCGCTCAACGCTTTCCGTGCTTTTGGTGTAAATCTGGTCGGTGTTGACATTGATAATGACGGAATGAATATAGAAAAGTTGGAGTCGGCACTTAAAGCCAACCCCAATGCCAAGTTTATTTACACTATCCCCACTTTCCAAAACCCGTCAGGCACTACAATGAGCCTTGAGAAAAGGAAAATCTTATACAGTCTTGCCAAAAAATACGGCGTTTTGATTTTAGAGGATAATCCTTACAGTGACACCCGTTTCAGGGGTGACGAACTACCGACAATTAAGAGTATGGATACCGATGGCATTGTAATCTATGCCGGAACATTCTCAAAGGTTATTTCACCGGGACTTCGTGTGGGCTTCACTGTTGCACCCAAAGAAATCGTGCAAAAAATGGTTGTTTGCAAGCAGACAAGTGACGTACATACCGGCATTTTCGGACAGATGATTTGCCACGAGTTTATGACTAAATACGATTATGAGGCTCACCTTGACCGCAACCGCGAGGTTTACCGCAAAAAATGTGACCTTATGACCGGACTCATTGATGAGCATTTAGGCAAGTACGTAACCTACGTAAAACCCGAGGGCGGTTTGTTCGTTTGGTTGGAGTTACCCGAAACCGCTGATATGGTTGGTTTCTGCACCGCCGCTGTTAACAACAAGGTTGCCACCGTACCGGGAACTGCATTTACTGCCGATGTTAACGCTAAAAGCCACTGCTTCAGAACCAACTACTCTACCCCAACCGATGAGCAGATAGTAAAAGGCATGGAAATTTTGGGTAAAACCGCAAAAGAATTTTTTAAGTAATATATATATAATGTAAGCAATTGCATTTGAGGAGAAATTTATGGAACAGAATGTCGCCCCGAAAAAGAGAGCTTTGAGTTTTATACAGTCAAGCGGTATGTTTACTTTGGGAAACTACCTTGGTGCTGTTAAAAACTGGAACAATATGCAAGAGGAGTTCGAGTGTGTTTTCGGCATTGCCGACCTGCACTCAATCACCGTGCGTCAAGACCCTGCAACGTTGCGCAAACAGATTTATTCTGCCGCTGCAATGTTATTGAGTACCGGTCTTGACCCAGAAAAATCTTTGATTTTTATGCAGTCGCATGTCGCGGCTCATTCGCAGTTGGCTTGGATTTTGAACTGCTACACCCAGTTTGGCGAGTTATCAAGAATGACACAGTTTAAGGATAAATCGCAAAAACATGCCGACAATGTCAACGCGGGACTTTTCACCTATCCCGTTTTAATGGCGGCGGACATTTTGCTTTATAAACCCGATTTAGTGCCGGTTGGCGCTGACCAAAAGCAACATTTGGAAATCGCACGCGACATTGCCAAACGTTTCAACGGCATTTACGGTGACGTTTTCACTATCCCTGAGCCGTATATCGCACCGATTGGCGCAAAGGTTATGTCGTTGCAAGAGCCTGAGAAGAAAATGTCGAAGTCTGACGAAAACGAGAATGCAAAAATTCTTCTTACCGACGACCCCGATATGATTATGCGTAAATTCAAACGTGCTGTGACCGACTCGGAGGCACGTGTTTACGTCGGTGAAAACAAGCCGGGAATTAACAATCTTATCGAAATTTACTCCTGCATTACGGGTAAAACTGCCGACCAGATTACCGCCGAATTTGAGGGCAAGGGTTACGGTGACTTTAAAATGGCTGTCGGTGAGGCAGTTGTTGAGGAATTAAGACCCGTTCAGGAAAAATATAATATGTATATTTCCGACAAATCAGAGCTTGAGAAAATTTACAAAGAGGGTGCTATGAAGGCAGAGTATGTTGCCCGAAAAACACTTTCAAAGGTAATGAAAAAGGTCGGTTACGTACTGTAATTGAATACTATAAAAAAGCCAATCTACTGAACAGTAGATTGGCTTTTTGTTTTTGTTTAATTTTAATTATTGGTTTTCGGCAAGGCTTTGCGAGGTATATAATTCGTAATATCTTCCCTTTTTATTGAGCAGTTCTTCGTGTGTACCGCTTTCCACAATACCGCCGTCTGCAATAAACATTATACAATCACAATGTTGAATGGTTGACAGTCGGTGCGCGACGATAAAGCTCGTTCTGCCCGTCATTAGACGGTTGACCGCCTCTTGCAATAGTTGTTCGGTTCTCGCATCAACGCTCGATGTTGCCTCGTCAAGCACTAAAATTTTAGGGTCACTAACCAAAGTTCGCGCCAACGAAATCAACTGCTTTTGACCTTGGGACAAACCGCTTCCGCGCTCCCTGACCTCCGATTTATAGCCGTCTTCCATTTGCATAATAAAGTCGTGCGCTCTGACAGCTTTTGCCGCAGCAATAATCTCCTCTTCGGTAGCGTCGAGCTTTCCGTAACGGATATTGTCCTCAATCGTACCCGAGAAGATAAACGGGTCTTGAAGCATTATGCCCATTTGTCCTCGAAGCGAACTTAATGTCACGTCGCTTACCGAATGTCCGTCAACTGTAACCTCACCGCTATCAATATCGTAAAAACGGCTAATCAGGTTAACAATTGTTGATTTGCCTGCACCAGTAGGACCGACCAAGGCAATCGACTGACCGGCTTTGGCTTTAAAACTAACACCTTTAAGTACAGTAATTGTCGGGTCATAGCCAAAATGAACGTCCTTGAACTCGACCTCACCTTTTATCGGCGGAAGTTCTTTGGCGTCGGGTTTGTCGGCAATGCTTACAGGATAATCAAGCGTTTCAAAAATACGTTCCAGATAAGCAAGCGAGGTAATAAGGTTATTATAAACCGCCGCGATGTTTGCAATCGGCCCCCAGAAACGTGATGCGTAACTTGCCATTGCAATAATCACACCAACACCAAGTCCTGTCGGACCGAAAAGATAAAATGCAACAACGTAAACGCCCATTTGTGCCCACGCCGTAATATTCTCGATAGAATTCGGGATTATTATACCTATTCGTATTGCCTTAATCCAGGAATTACTGTGTTCGTGGGTTAATTGGCGATAAACGTCACGGTTTTTCTCCTCGCGGTCAAACATTTCAGTAACGCGCACACCCTCAATATTTTCGCAAGTATACGCTGTAAGGTTAGACCGCTTATTAGATAACACCTGATGTGATTTCCGTTGTGCAGGTTTAATAATCATCAAAACAATTATCAAAATCGGCAAACCGCACAAGACGGGTATCGTCAACGGTACATTAGTTGTCAGCATAAACACCGCAATAATTACAATAGTTATAGCGTCGAGTATTACATTGATTATTCCGTTAGATAAAATATCCGAAACGGAAGCAACGTATGACGTTACACGTACCAAGATTTTACCCTGCGGGCGTGAATCATAATACGAAAACGGCAACTCCTGCAAATGATGGAACAAGTCCCCTCTGATATCAAGCACGATACCCTGACCGACTCTCGCTACAATTATGGCGCGCAAGGCGTACAAAACGCCCGAAACAAGCATACATCCAAGGTACAATCCACCCAACAAAATCATGTATTTTACATCACCGTAATGACTTCCGCCCTCGGTCATACCTTCGTCTATGGCGTGACCGACAATCAACGGTCCAAAAAGGGTAATTACAGTTGCTATAAAAGCAACAGTGAGTGCCAAACCTAATTGCCAGGCGTATTTTTTAACGTATTTAAAACTTCGTTTTAAGTGGGAATAGTTAAATTCCTGCTCTAACTGTTCGTCGACACCATAAGTGTTACGCTCGATTTTTTTATTATTAACCTTATTTGCCATTGCCGTCACCTCCCTTTACTTCTTCGGGAATCTCGACCAAATCAGGTATATTTTGCAGTTTGCAAATTTCACGGTAGTAACCGGGTTCTGAACTTAACGAATCATGTGTGCCAACCGTCAACCTTCCGCCATTAAGGACAAAAATTCGGTCTGCACGTCGCACCGATGAAATACGTTGTGCAACGATGATTTTTGTGCAAGGGAAATCAAGTTTTCTCAATTCTTCCTGAATATGCTTTTCGGTTTCCATATCAACCGCCGAGGTTGTATCATCCAAAATCAAAATCGGTGGCTGAACTGCCAAAGCGCGCGCCAACGAAATACGCTGACGTTGTCCGCCCGAAAGTCCAACTCCGCGTTCACCGACGACCGTATCGTAACCCTCGTCCAATTTTTCAATAAAACCATCGGCATCCGCAACCTTTGAATATGTTTTAATTTCACCTTGAGGCATATCGGGTTTGCCGTAAGAAATATTACTGTTAATGGTGTCGGAGAAAAGAAAAACGTCCTGCATTGCAACGCCGATTGAACTGTGGAGTTTGGAAAGTTTCCACATATGAACGTCGACACCATCTATGTAAATTTTTCCTTTGTCAGGCTCATACATTCGACACAAAAGGTTTATTAATGCCGTCTTTCCCGAACCCGTGGGGCCCATAATCGCTATGGTTTCTTCGGGTTTAATTTCAAAGTTCAGATTTTCAAACAACTTATTATCGCCAAACGAAAAGGACACGTTTTCAAATTTAATTGCGCCCTTAATACGTTCAGGAGTGTCATAACAGTCGTATCGGTCGGAAATAAGCGGTTTATCATAAAAAATTTCCATAACCTTGTCTGCCGAGGCATTAAAGCGTTGCAAATCATTAGTAACGGTAGCAATACTCTGCAACGGCGTTGCCAACATAAACCTCATACTTGAAAATGCGGCAACTTCACCGATTGTAAGTTGGAAAATACCCGTTTGACCTTGGGTTGTAATGACAAAATATCCACCCAAAGCAATTAAGATAACGCCTAAAATATCGGTAATAAGCGCGATAACTCGGGCAAAAATCTGTTGTTTTATAACGATTTCATTATTAAAATCGGCAAATTCTTTGCGAAGTTTATAGAACTTGTCTTCTTCATACTGTTCACGGGAAAACGCCTTAACAACTCGGTTGCCGGCAATATTTTCCTGCACCATAGTGTTCATTTCTGCCGACATATTACGCTGTTTAACGTAAAATGGCCTTATGTATTTTGAATACTTAATTGTAATAAACAAAATAATCGGTGTAATTATAAGCATTGATAATGCCAAGCCGATGTGCATTGTGCTTAACATCACAATCGTACTCAAAAGCAACACAACAGCCTCGACAACGTTATGAGAAATACCTGCAATAACGTGGCGTATGTAGTCAAGGTCACCCGTCGCTCTTGAAATAATATCACCCGTGCGGTTGCGGTCAAAAAACTCAGGCTCTTGAGTTACAAGATTGCCGAAAAGTTCCCTTTGAATTGTCACCAATACCTTTTGCGACGAAATTTCAAGGAAATTATGCATCAAGAATTTGCCAACCGTTCTGAGAAACTTGACCACAATAACCGCCAACACAATCGTTATGAAAAACTTTTCGTCGGCAGTGCCGTTCCACACCTCATCAATGATAACCTGCGTAAGTTTCGGGGTAATAACCATCATCACGCTTATGATGACCGAAAGCACCATTCCGATAACGAAATATTTTCGTTTGCCACGCATATTTTTCCATATCCATTTTAACCGAAGCATAAATAAACACCTCTTTACATAATGGTTACGTTTGTGATGTTTCCACCTTAATTATAATGATTGTAGTTAGTCGAAACGCTCTAAACGTGTTTCGACTAGCCACTTGACAAGTGGCTTTAGCGAAATTAAATATAATATTTAATTTCGCGCGACAATCATTTCAATGGAAAAGGACAAATTTTTACTAAAAATTTGTTGCAAAATCTTTGATTTTGCGGCGAAGCGAAAATGTTTCGCCTTTCCTTTTTCATTATATTACTTATTTCAAAAAAGTACATACATTACTTAGAAAAACATTACTAAAATTTTACGTCATTTTTAGTGACATTTCACAATATTTTTGTAATCCTTGACGAACATTAAAATTTAGGGTTGATTTCGCAAATTTACATTGGTATAATTACCGATTATTTTTTAAAAATAGAGGTATATTATTATATTTTGAGGAGGAAAAATGAAACCAAAAACCAAGACGTTATTAATGATAAGCGGTGGATTGCTGACGGGGTTTGTAAACGGCTTATTAGGTGCTGGAGGCGGTATGCTGTCCGTGCCGATTTTAGGGAAATACGGTCTTAAAAAGAAAAAAGCCCACGCAAGTGCCGTAGCGGTAATAATGCCTTTGTCTGTATTTTCGGCTACACTTTACCTTTTGAACGGCAGTGTTACTATTAACGACTCCGTAAAATACGTTCCTTGGGGATTGTTGGGTGCAACAACAGGAACTTTTATTTTAAAAAAACTTCCTGACAAATGGATACGAAAAGTTTTTTCAATTTTTATGATTTGGGCAGGAATAACTCTTTTTATGAGGTGATAGTATTTTTGATGTTACTGTAGCATTGGCAGGGTTTGTATCCGGAGTAATAGGTGGAATGGGTTTAGGCGGTGGCGGTGTGCTTTTAATCTACCTTACCGTATTCGCTAACATTCCTCAATTAAAAGCACAAGGAATAAACCTTTTATTTTTTCTCCCTGTAGGACTGATTGCCATAATTATTTACTCATTCAAACGCTTAATCGAATGGAAAACAGTTTTAAAAATGTGGCTCGGCGGTGTATTCGGAGTGGGCATAGGGTTTTTGCTTGCAAAAGAAGTTCAAACCGAACTTTTAAGCAATTTTTTTGCAGGTTTCTTGATTGTTTTCGGCTGTTATCAATTATTCTCAAAAACTGAAAATAAACAGAAACAAATAAGCCGTTAGGTGTTGACCTAACGGTTAATTTAGTGTAAAATAACTGTGTATGAAAACTTATGCGGAGGAATAATATTATGGCTAAACTTTCACCCTCAATTTTGGGTTGCGATTATTTAGAATTAGGTACTGTTTGTAAACAATTAGAAGAATGCAATACCGATATGGTTCACCTTGACGTTATGGACGGTATTTTTGTGCCTAACATTTCATTCGGTTGCCCTGTTATTGACTCTATCAAGAAGCACACCTCTTTACCGTTGGACATTCATCTTATGATTGACCGTCCTGCCCGTTACATAAAAGATTTCGCTAAATATGCCGATTGGTTAGGGTTCCACTACGAAGCAGGTTCGGATGTTAACGAAACGCTTGACGAAATTCACGCTTTAGGTGTAAAAACCTGCCTTACAATTAAACCTAAAACCCCTGCTGAAGCGATTTTTGAGTATTTGCCGAAATGCGATATGGTTTTGGTTATGTCGGTTGAGCCGGGATTTGGCGGTCAAAGTTTTATGCCTTCGGCATTAGATAAATTGCGCGCATTACGCGCCGAGCGCGACCGTCTTGGTTTAAACCTATTATTAGAGGTTGACGGCGGTGTTAACGAAGAAACCGGTAAACTTTGTGTTGAAGCCGGCGCTGACGTTTTGGTTGTGGGCAGTGCATTGTTCAAAGCACAAAACCTTAAAGCAAAAGCCACCGAGTATATGTCAATCTGATTTTTCGTGAACAAGCGCAGAGCCTATTATATAAATTGCATTTTTTAAAGCAATTGGCTTGCCGTACTCAAACGTTTTAACGCGTTCTAAGCGCGAGGCGATGGAACGGTCGGCAAATTCGAGCAAAAGCCGACGGTTTAACGAAGAACTGATATTTCTAACCGCCAACCGATACTTGTTGCGGTATTTATACATTGATGAAGAACAGTAGCGGGTTTTGGGGTCTTTATATAAAAGCTCACAAGTTTTTAAAGCCGCCTCGGTTGATTTAAACTCAAAAACCGACCAACCGTTCACACTTGCCGAAACTTTCGGAACTTTCGGCTTTTCGGGTATAAAGTAAATTTCACATCCACCGCTGAAAACGGGATATATTTCAATCGCAAAATCTTTGGCGTCGGTACTAAAACCCACCTTCGACGACGCTAGTTTTAATAAGGTTACCAACGCTTTTGACGATTCCTTTGAGTTCTTTTCAAAAAAAACTCGGTCAATGTTATATTTTACGGTTTCAACTTCGGACAGTATTACCTTTAACTGTCCGTCGATTTCAGTCACAGTCATAACGCACCCCCGAAACTTTTAATCTTTCTATTATATTTTCAAAAAAAGTTTCGGTGCTTGGACATAACTCAAACTTTGTATTTTTACACCCAAGAATGCCAAAAATATAGTATATTGGCAAAGCGAGGTGTAAAAATGCAAGACGATTATAAATACAAAACAGAAAAAAGTGGCTATTCCGCCGGCAAAACGTTTGTTAAGTCGGTTGTTTGGACATTAGCGGCGCTGGCTCTTATTGCCATTGGCTTTTACGGTGCCGACCTTTTGTTCGGGTGAATAACCGCCAGAGGAGAATTTTTAATGAAAAACTACAAAGAACTTAAATCCGGCTCGGACGTTCGAGGTTTTGCTTCGGATATTTTCGGCAACACAGTAAACTTGACCGATGAGGCAGTGTTTGACATCACCTCGGCATTTGTACTGTTTTTAGCAAAAAAAAGCGGTAAAAGTGCCGATAATTTAACCGTATCGGTTGGTCACGACTCACGAATTACCGCCGAAAGAATCAAGGCTAAAGTTATTGAGGCTTTGGTTTCGGCAGGCGTTTCGGTTTTGGATTGCGGTCTTTCCTCGACACCCGCTATGTTTATGACCACCGTTAAAAGAAATTGCGACGGTGCAGTGCAAATTACCGCGAGCCACCACCCTGCCGACCGCAACGGATTAAAGTTCTTTTTGCCCTCAGGCGGATTGGACTCGAGTGACATTGCCGAAATTATCGAAGATGCAAACAACGGCAAAACCGCACCGAAGGGAAACGGCAATGTGACAAAGGTCGATTTTATGACCGAATATTCTGCAATTTTGCGTAATATTATCTGCGACGAATTGGGCGTTACGGAAGAAGACCAACCGCTTAAAAATTACCACATCGTTGTTGATGCAGGCAACGGCGCAGGCGGATTTTATGCCGATAACGCTCTTAAAAAATTGGGAGCAGACACTTCGGGCAGTGTTTATTTAGAACCTGACGGAATGTTCCCCAACCACATTCCCAACCCCGAAAACGCTAAGGCTATGGAAAGCATCCAAAATGCAGTGCTTTCTTCAAAAGCCGATTTGGGTGTTATCTTTGATACCGATGTTGATAGAGCAGGTTGTGTTGATTCGACCGGCGTTGAAATCAACCGCAACCGTCTGATTGCGCTTTCTGCCGCTATTGCCTTGGAAAAAGAGCCGGGTTCAACCATTGTTACCGACAGTGTAACCTCGTCGGGACTTAAAACCTTTATTGAGGAAAATCTTAGCGGTAAACATCATCGCTTTAAACGTGGCTATAAGAATGTTATTAATGAGGCTATTCGTTTGTGTGAAACGGGCATCAACGCTCCGCTTGCTATTGAAACCTCGGGTCATGCCGCATTAAAGGAAAACTATTTCCTTGACGACGGCGCCTACTTAGTCACTAAAATTATTATCAAAATGGCAAAGTTGGGTAAGATAGGCAAAAGTATTTCCGACTTAACCGCTGACCTTAAAATGCCCGAAGAAGCCGAGGAATTACGTTTTAACATTGAAACCGAAGATTTCCGAGCATACGGTGAAAAGGTTATTGCCGACTTAGAAAACTGGTGCAAAGAAAAGGCAGGATTTATCATTGCCGACGACAACCGCGAAGGATTACGCGTCAGCGTAAATGACGGTTGGTTCTTGTTAAGACTTTCGGTGCACGACCCCGTTATGCCTATGAACGTTGAAAGCGATTCAAAGGGTGGCGTACGTAAGATTTTAGAGGAGATTTCTGAATTTTTCTACGCACAGGATTTGCTCGACACATCTTCACTCAAAAACTTTTTGAAATAAACAAGGATAATTTTACATACTATGAAAAACAATTTAAAAGGCGGTATCATTCTGCTTATTGCCGCCGCAATTTGGGGTAGCGCATTCGTAGCGCAAGAGGAAGCCACGCCATTTGTCGGCTCGTTCACACTGAACTGCTTGCGCTCATTCGTGGCGGTAATTATACTTGTTCCGCTATGTCTTTTGATGAAGTCAACCCGCGAGAAAAAAACAGGACAAAAAGAAAAACTTTTATCGTCTAAACTTGTTTTGGGCGGTGTGCTTTGCGGTGTTGCTTTGTCAATTGCCGCAAATTTACAGCAATTCGGCATTATTTTCAACGCCGAACTTACCGAAGGCGGTTCAGGCAAAGCCGGCTTTATTACGGCCATGTATATCATTTTCGTCCCAGTAATTTTGGTCGTTTTAGGACAAAAGTTGCGCTTTTCAATAGTTCTTTCGGTCATAATCAGCGTTTTCGGTCTGTATTTTATCAGCGTGAAATCGGGATTCACGATTTCTGTCGGTGACATCGTACTTTTGCTTTGTGCGATTGCTTTCGCGGTACATATTACCGTTGCCGACCACTTTGTGTCCAAGGTTGATGCCGTCGCGCTTTCGGCGATTCAGTTTTTCACCGTTGGCGTTGTGTCAGGCGTTTTGATGCTGATTTTTGAGCACGAAGCATTGAATTTGAGCAACCTTTTCCACGCCGCCGTGCCTATACTTTACTGCGGTGTGATGTCGTCGGGCGTTGCTTATACGTTCCAACTTTTAGGTCAAAAGTTGTGCGAAGCCACCGTTGCAAGCATTGTTATGAGTTTAGAGTCCCTCTTTGCTATGGTAACTTCCTGCGTTTTTTACGCTATGCTTCCCACCACTCGCGAGGCTATCGGTTGCATTTTGATGATGATTGCAATTTTCATTGTCGAAACCCCGTTCGCCGACCGTTTGTTTTCTAAAATACTCAAGAAGAAAACACCCGCCAAGGTATAACGTATGGAATACAAAGTTATTCGTTCCAGCCGCAGAACTTTAGCGTTAGAGGTAACATTAAAGGGTGAAGTTTTAGTTCGCGCACCGCGTCTTGTTACTGACAAAACCGTTGCCGAGTTTGTCGGTTCACACGAAAATTGGATAGAAAAGACCCTTAAAAAGCAGGAAAAACGGCGCGAACTTAATCCTGAACCGACCGCAGAGGAAATAAAACTATTAAAGGCTAAAGCCAAGGAAATTTTGCCCGAAAGGGTTGAGTTTTGGAGTAAAAAAACAGGTTTAAAATACACCAAAATCACCATAACCTCCGCAAAAACGCGATATGGCAGTTGTAGCGGTAAAAACTCTATCAGTTTTTCGTATTTACTAATGCGACACTCCATTGAAGTTATTGATTACGTAGTTTTGCACGAATTAGCGCACACCAAACACCATAATCACGGCAAGCAATTCTGGAATTTAATAGAAAAATATATGCCCGACTTTAAGGTCAGACGTGATTTACTTAAAATGTAGCAACACCGCCTTGTGTTTACAAGGCGGTGTTTTTTTACTTTGATTTTAACTTTTCATAAATTTCGTCAGCAGTTTTGCCGATAAACTCACTTTCCTTTTCAGACACTGTACGAAGTTTTTGCAGTTTCGGCAAACCCCAAACGTTAAAAACTTTAGGACCGAGCCAGGTATGATAATCGGTCGGCACAAAAACACCTTTCAAAAGGCTTAATGCCGACTTTTTCGGTTTCATAAAAATGACTTTCATCGGGTTTTTTATAATCGCAAAAATCAGTTTCGGATAATGGGCTGTAATATTGGTAAAAGTAATACCGGGGTGAACTATGGACAGCGTTACGTCAGTTTCGGCTTTAAAAAGTTCATAAAGCGAGAACATCAGATACCGTTTTGAGTTGCCGTAAACCTTTGAAGAAGCAGTACGGGTAGTAAAATCAATGTCGTTAGAGTCGGTTTTTGAATAATTGTGCGCAATACTTCCGACTGCGACTACTTGTCCCTTACGCTCTCGTAAATCCGGTAACAACTCGCGAATAATATATAACGGAGAGACGAAATTTATTTGAAAAACATTGTCGAAACCCGTCGAACATTTATGACGGGGTATGCTATACGCACCCGCGTTATGAACGAAAATATCTAACGGTAGTTGTTTTAATGTTTCGACCGCCGATTTTACTGAATCGAAATCTTCTAAATCGACTGTGATTCGGCGGAATTTCGCGGTTGGAAAATCTTTAACGAGTTCTTCTTGGAAAGCCTTTGAACGCTCGGCGTTTCGGTCAAGCAAAATTATATCGGCGTTCAATTCGCACAAAAACCGAACCAATTCACGCCCCAAACCTCCCGTTGTACCTGTCACGGCAACGGTTTTGCCCGTTAAATCTTCGGTGTTAAGTTTTAGCCATTTATTATAATTCACTTTCCTCGCCTCACTTTACCTTGACAATCATAACACCTTTGAAGGAACGAGTCAAGTGACGGCAATAATGAATATAAAAACCTTGGTTAATAAATAACTCAACACAGCACAAGCAGGAAAGGTCAACACCCACGTGACAACCATAAATTTCAAAGTAGTTTTTTCTTTGTTTTGCGGTCTTTGGACCTTGCCTGCGCCGACAATCGCCATTGTTTTAGCCACAGTTGTTGCGGCAGGAATACCCAAAACCGACAGAACCGACAGTGTTACGGCTGACACAAAATCTGCGCTAAAACCTTGACTTGAATTTTTAGGCGCAAAGGTTTCTATCGAGTCGACAATTTTCCGTCCGCCTAAAAACGTACCTAAGGTTATCATTCCTGCGCTTAAAACCACCGCCCAAAACGGCACTGAAACCGCATCTGTCGAGTGAAAATGTCTATTTAAACTCAATGCCACCGCCAAAACGCCCGCAAACTTTTGCCCGTCTTGAGCACCGTGGGCAAACGACGACAGCATTGCCCCGAAAACCTGAAGTTTTTTAAATGTGCTATCCCCTAACACCAAAAATTTTTCAACCCATTTTGCAAAAAAACACGATAAAACAACCATCGGATATGTGGTTAATAAAACACCGACGGCAACTTTCAGCCATTCGGTTACATTTATTGCTGAAAATCCCATCGCCGCAACACCTGACGCCGACAGTGCCGAAAATAAAGCGTGACTTTCGCTTGTCGGAAGTCCAAATTTTAACACAATAAGCGACCACAAGACAACGGTTATCACCGCACCTTGTAATGCGGGCAACAATTTGTCGGTTTGACCTTCTAGTTTTATAAATTCGGAAATGCTTACCGCAACCGAGTTTCCTAATAGGCACATAACAAGTCCGCCCAAAAAGTTGCAAACCGCAGACAAGAAAACGGCAACTTTAAATTTCACCGCACCCGAACTCACCGCCGTAGCCACAGTTACGGGAGCATCGGTCCAACCGTTAACAAGCATAAGTAGGCAAGTTGGAACAAAAACCCAAACAATATTCCACATATAACCACCTCACCGATGCTTGAAAATTTTTCAAAATTAATGTATTATAATAGTAGTATATTTTAACCTTGGAGAATAAAATGAAATTCATCCCCTACGATTCACGTGACATTTTATACAAATCACCTTTCGGTGCCGTTTCAAGTTCTGAAACGGTTACTTTGCGCGTCCTTTTGCACAATGACGCTCAACCTCAAAAGGTATATTTAATATTGCGGGAAGACCAAGGTCACGAACAATATATCGAACTTTTGCCCGCTGACCGCTATAACGATTTTTACCGCTGGTATGCGGTAGATTTGACCTTGCCCGAGGGACTTTATTGGTATAAATTCTGCTTCGACTCGCCTTGGGGCAGACAGTTTATTACAAAATTTAAGTTTTCGGAAGGTTTGGTTTCTAATGACGGTCAAGAATGGCAATTAACCGTCTATGACAAGGATTTTAAAACCCCCGACATCTTCAAAGGCGGAATAATTTATCAAATTTTCCCTGACCGCTTTTATAACTCGGGAACAAAAAAAGAAAACGTACCGACCGACCGTTTTATTCGCAGTTCTTACGACGAAGTGCCCGAATACCGCCAAAACAACGGCATTTGCTCATTAAACAACGACTATTTTGGCGGTGATTTAGAAGGTATACGCCAAAAATTACCCTATTTAAAGGAACTTGGGGTCAGCATCATATACCTAAACCCCATTTTTGAGGCTCACAACAACCACCGCTACAACACTGCCGATTATATGAAAATCGACTCTTTGTTAGGCGACGAAAAAGACCTTAAAAAACTTTGCCGTGACGCCGAGAAATTAGGTATTTCAATTGTTCTTGACGGCGTATTTTCCCACACGGGTGACGACAGTGTTTACTTTAATAAATATAACCGCTATGATACTTTGGGCGCGTATCAATCGACCGAGTCACCCTATTTTAACTGGTACAACTTCCAACAGTGGCCCAATCGTTACAGTGCTTGGTGGGGTGTACCGAGTTTGCCCGAAACCAACGAGGAAATCGAAGATTTTGTCGAGTTTATCACGGGTGAAAACGGCGTATTACGTCATTGGTTACGTTGCGGAGTTAAAGGTTGGCGTCTTGATGTTGCCGACGAGTTGCCCGATAGTTTTTTAGATAAAATCCGCACCGCCGTCAAAAAAGAAGACCAAAACGCCATAATTATCGGTGAAGTTTGGGAAGATGCGACCAACAAAATCAGTTACGGCCACCGCCGTCGTTATTTAAGAGGCAAACAACTCGACTCGGTTATGAACTATCCGCTTGCCGCCGCTTTGATAAAGTTTATGTCGGGTGGAAGCGGTGAAGATTTAACCGACACTGTAATGACCATCTGCGAAAACTATCCAAGACAAACTTTGCGGTTGTTGATGAACCACATCGGCACGCACGATACCGAACGTATTTTGACCTCTTTGGGCGGTGAGCCTGCACGCGGTCGAGGTCGCGATTGGCAAAGTAGCCAAAAGATGAACGAGCATCAAATGTGGAACGCAAAAAAACTTTTATATATTACTGCCGTTTTACAGTATACCCTGCCCGGTATTCCGTCACTTTACTACGGCGACGAAGCGGGAATGGAAGGCTACGGCGACCCGTTCTGCCGTGGTTTCTACCCTTGGGATAAAGAGGACGGCTATTTGGTTGAATTTTATAAAAAATTAGGTCAATTCCGCCGTAACACAAAAGCATTTGAGGACGGGGATTTCATACCCGTATCCCACGGTCCTGGTCACTTCGCATTTATCAGAAAATGTGACGATGAGCAGGTTTTTGTTGCTGTTAACCGCTGGTATGAACAAATCACAGTTCCTGTTCCCGATGGTTTTGAAAACGCCGAAATAATATTCGGTTATTTACCCGAAGACAACGCTGTCAAGGTTGACGGACTTGGGTTTACTGTACTTAAATTGAGTATAAAATAAGTATGTTCGACACTACAATAAAAGCCCTAACATCATCATTTCTTTTACACTTTCATAAATCTCCTCTCCCTTTTCGGCAGGGAGAGGATTTTTTCCTTTTCCCAACTCTATCGTAAAACCGGGACGGTGAAACTCCTCGATAAACCAATCCTTAAACCCACCGCCCGTTGCCAATCCGCAAGGCACGTCAAGTGCATAACCGCTTGACGCCGCAAAAATTTCTGCCATTTTTCGTCCACGGCAGGTGTCAATTCCATTATAATCCCAATAAATAACCTCGCCCTGACTGTGAAAGCACATCACATATCTGACTGTCAGTTTTCGGCAAAGCGTGGTTAATGCCACCGTCTCAGGCTCACTTTCAGGATGTTTGCCACCAAACCGTGTTGGTCCCGGACCAAAAAAACCCTCTTTTCGCTCTAATTCGTGAAGTTTTACCCACCCTGCATCAAAATTATGGTTAAGGTCAACTCCTCGGGCATTAGCGTTCCAGTTGGTAAAATTTCCATTACACAAACGGCTTAAATAACCTGCTTGTATTCCACACCCGACAGCACCTTTTAATGAGATTTCGCAACCGTCGGGATTGCTTAACGGCACAAAAATCAAACTTTTGCCGTTCAACGCTCGGCGTGCGTCAACATCTGAAAGTTTACCGCCTAATTTCAAGGCCTCGCACAAATCGGCTACAAATCGCAACAAAACAGTGGCGGTTATACGCTCACTGCCGTGAATCGCAGCGGTGTAAAGTATACATTCTTCGCTATCCCCTATTCTTAACGCCTTTATATCGCGACCCATAACGGTTTTGCCGATTGAGGTCATTTTTAAAAAGGAATATTCGTCGGTTAACCGCCTCAAAATCGCCTCAAAACCGTTGCAATCATACTCAATATGTTTTATAATTGTTTTCATAAGCCAAAACCTCAAATTATATTTAATTAATATTATGAAAAAAAGGTAGTCCGTATGAATTTAGAGGAAAAAACCATAAGCCAATCCTACGCTTATAAAGGAAGAATAATCAACTTGCGGGTTGACGAGGCACTTTTGCCCAACGGCAAAACCGCAGGACGTGAAGTTGTTGAGCATAACGGCGGTGTCTGTGTTGTGGCACTGACCGAAAACAATCAGATTTATTTGGTAAAGCAGTTCCGCTACCCTTACGGCGAGGTAATTTACGAAATTCCTGCCGGCAAGCGTGACGGCGACGAAGAGCCGTTAACCTGCGGAATCCGTGAACTTAAAGAAGAAACCGGAATGACTGCCGAAAGGTTTATACCGTTAGGTGAACTTTACCCTTCCCCCGGCTATTGCGGTGAAATTATTTGGATGTACGCCGCAGTCGGACTTACCGCAGGTGAATGTAACCCCGACGAAGACGAATTTTTAGAAGCAGAAAAAGTCCCCTTAGAAAAAGCAATCGAAATGATAATGTCGGGCGAAATTAAGGACGCCAAAACCCAAACCGCAGTGTTAAAATTAGCCGAACTTGTCCGTCAAGGCAAAATTTCAAATTAATCGAGGAGACAATTATGAAAGGTAATTTGTTTATCAGATTTCCCGAAGGCAAATTCAAGGCGCTTACTTTTAGTTATGATGACGGTGTCGTCTGTGACATTAAACTTTGCGAAATTTTTAAAAACAACAATTTAAAAGCAACCTTCAACCTAAACGGTGGACTTTTTTCAAAAACACCGAGTGCAACTTCGCGAAGTCGCGTAACCGAAGAACAAGCCAAGCAACTATATAATTCCGATTTATTTGAAGTTGCCTGTCACAGTTTCACCCACCCAACTTTAGACAAATGCGACCCTGCCCTTGCTTTAAACCAAATGGTTAGCGACCGCTTAAAATTAGAAAATACGTTTGGCTGTGAAGTGCACGGAATGGCATACCCTTACGGCACTTACAACGATGAGGTTGTTGAAATTTTAAAAACCGCAGGAATTTACTATTCACGCACCGTGAAATCGCACTGTAAGTTCAATTTGCCTGAAAATTGGTTGACGTGGCACCCAACCTGCCATCACAATAATCCAAAATTAAATGAATTAGCCGATGAGTTTTTGTCCGCTAACAACCCTCGGCGCGACCCGTTGTTGTTCAATGTTTGGGGTCACTCTTACGAGTTTGGCGACGACAACAACTGGGACGTTATTGAAAACTTTGCCGAAAAAATGTCCAACCACAATGACATTTGGTACGCTACCAACATAGAAATTTACCTCTATTGCAGAAGTTTCAGCCGTTTACAATACTCAGCCGACGGAACGATTGTTTACAACCCCACTTCAACTGAACTTTGGTTTAAGGACATCAACGGTGACACTTACAATATAAAACCCGGCGAAACCATTAATTTTAACCAACTTTAATTTTTAAACTAAAAGGCAGGTGCGAAATATGGTAAGAAGATTTATGCGTTATCCCTACGGAAAAACAAAAGCCGTCACCATAAGTTATGATGACGGTGTTCAACAAGATATTGAAATGATTGACTTGATGCGAAAATACGGCATTAAGGGTACGTTTAACCTAAACAGCAACCGATTTATCACTCGCGACCACGTTTACCCTGAAGGTAAAATCTGGCGCGCAATGGTTGATGAAGACGTTGTTCCGACGTACGACCCCGAAATTTGCAGTGTTGCAACCCATTCGCTTTGGCATCCAACCTTAACCCACGCTTCTGAAGCGGAAATTGCTCACGAAATATTGGGTGACCGCGAGAATTTGGAAAGACTTTTCGGTACAATTATAAAAGGTCACGCTATCCCCAACGGTCCGTTTGACGAAACCACCATAAAGGTCGGAAAAATGTGCAGCCTTAAATATATGCGAGGCGTTACGCCAAGTTTAAGCTACGAATTTCCGAAATGCCTCTTCCCTCTTCAGCCGACTTGTTGCCATACCGACTCGCAACTAATGCCGTTGGTTGACGCGTTTTTAGAAAACACACCGAAAGAAGACCCTTTCCTCTTCTATATGTGGGGACACACCTACACATTAGAGGGTGATAACAACTGGTACTTGGTCGAAGATTTCTTTAAGGCGGTATCACACAAGGACGACGTTTGGTATGCTACAAATGATGAGATTTTTGATTACTTCGAAAAATATAATCAATTGGAATGTTCTGCCGACGGACATATTATTACCAACCCGACCGATATTGATATTTGGTTTAGCGCCAACGGCATAAAATGTGTAAAATCGGGTGAAACCATAAAAATTTGATTACAAAAAAGTTCCGCACAAAATGTGCGGAACTTTTTATTTGTCCATTTCAAAAACTTCAGCATTTAAACTCTCGGCGTCAGCGGGAATGTGCGACACCATCAAAACGGGTTTATCCTTATCCAAAAACTCGCGTTTTATCATTTTTGCCATTATTTCGCGGTTATCAACATCGATACCGTTAAACGGCTCGTCTAATATAAGTGCATCTCCACCGAAAGCGACTGCCCTTACAATTGCGGCACGCCGTTTCATTCCACCGCTTAATTCCGAAACACGCTTGTTCAAAGACTCCCCTAACCCCGCTTCGTTTATGAGTTTCAAAGCAAAATCGTAACTTTCTTTTGCTAATGGCAATAGCACATTTTTCTTTAAAGAAAGTGACGGAACAAGCCTATCCTCTTGAAATACCACCGACGGATTTTTAGGGTTTACCACATTTCCCGAAGTTGCGGTTTCCAACCCTAACAACAACCTTAAAACAGTTGTTTTTCCGCAACCCGAATGTCCTTTCAAGCAAACACACTGTCCGTTTTCTACCTTTAAGTTAAAATCGTGTAGTATTTCACGCTCGCCGTATGAGAAGTTAACATTTTCAAGTTCAAGCATTTATGTCACTCCCCTTCCCGACGATTTTGCTACAAACACCTTTAAGTAAAATCTCAATCACAAGGCTCAAAATTACAACCGTCAAGGTTATGGCGTAAACCGTACTGAAATCTATCATTCCCTTGCCTTCCATTAAGATTGTACCGAGCGCTACATTAGGCTCGCTAATAACCTCGGCGGCAATGCCCGATTTCCAAGCCAACCCTAACGCATTAACCGACGCGGTAAGTAACGACGGCGTTAACGACAGAAGTTTAATGTTAAAAAACTGTTTTTTGGGTGACAGACGGTATATCTTCGCCATTTCTGAAAGTTCTTTGTTTTCACGCCTCAATCCGTCATGTACGGTTGCCCAAATAAGCGGAATTACCATCAAAGCCACAATCACTATCGGCAACGTATCACTTTTAAAAAGAGAGAAAAACAGTATAGTAATTGCCACAACCGGCACGGCTCGTATCATTTTAAGTATCGGCGAAAGCACCCAATCGGCAAGTTTTACCGAATAGGTCAAAACGCCTGCCGAAAAGCCAACTGTAAGACCGATTACAAAACCGCTAATTATTCTAAATAGCGACGATAAAACCGACCTTAAAAATTCATTAGTAAAGGCAATTTCGAGCCATTTTTTAAAAACGGTATAGGGACGCGGTAACAGTAAAAACATTAACTCGTTGTCCTTCGCCAAAAGTACTGCCGCCAAGTCCCACAGAAACACCCAAAGGGCGGTCACTAAAACCACCCTCAAGGCTTTTATTAAATTTGTTTTTAAATTATTTTTTGTAATAGAAATCATCTTTCGGCATTGCACCTCCGATTGATTCTGCAGTTGCAGTAAATAAAACGTACAAATATCCGTTCACGTTGGTTTGCATATCCTCGCCTGTTACATAGCAAAGGTTGCAGGTGGGGATTGCTTTTTTAGCAATTGCTTCAGAAGCGGTAATTTTATAAGTTGCACAATGCTTAGCCGCCTCGTCAACGTTTTGAACAGCAAACTGAATCGACTTTTC
>JAZRSW010000058.1:0-2748 GCA_045651745.1 Acutalibacteraceae bacterium | reverse complement strand
TAATCTTTAACGTCGCCCGCAGTAGCAAAGTTTAAATCATCACTGTTGGCTGAAATAAGCCATCCACCGCAAGCAGTCTTTCTCTCTTCTAAATGTTTAAGTCTTTTCATTCTCATAAAGTTACCAACCTAAAGTCACTATATATTGTATATATTTTAAAAAATTATAACATATATACACTTTCATTGCAACGGTGAATTTAAAATTATATTTAATATTGTAATTGACTTTGATTAATTGCGATAATATAATAATTGTTATAAGTTAAGGAAATGGGTGGTGTTGCAAGTGAAGCAGAAGAAAAATATTATATATAATATTTCTTTAACGGCACTTTTTATGGCGGTTATAGCTGTTTGCTCTTGGATTTCTGTTTCATTTTCGGCAGTGCCATTCACCTTGCAGACCTTGGGTGTGTTTACCGCGGTTGCAGTTTTGGGATTAAGGCGAGGTGCAACGGCAGTAGGGTTTTATATTCTATTAGGTTTAATCGGCTTGCCCGTTTTTCACTCATTCCAAGGTGGTTTGGGAGTTCTTATGGGAAGCACCGGTGGGTTCATAATAGGACTTTTTGTTTCGAGCATAATCATTGGTGTAATGAATTATAAAAAATGTAAGTCGTTAAAACTAATGTTAATTTCAATGTGTATAGGGCAGGTGGCTGTTTACATTTGCGGCACTTTATGGTTTGCTTTCTTTTACGGAAATTCAGCATCGTTTGGTGCTGTTCTGTTAATAACAGTCGTGCCTTTTATAATACCTGATATTTTAAAAATATTTTTGGCTGCTGTTATCTCTCTAAGAGTGTCAAAATATATTAATTAACTCTTGCTATATGTCAGAATTTGTGTATAATATATTTGACTATATTACCGAAAAAATCGGAGGAAGAAATGTTAGAACTTAAAAATGTATCATTTTCGGCTGAAAATGATAACGGAAGTAAAGATATTATTAAAAATGTAAGTTTAACTATTGATGAGGGATTTGTTGCTTTGACCGGTCCTAACGGCGGCGGTAAATCTACCTTGGCGAAGTTAATTGCCGGTATTTATTTGCCAACATCGGGTCAAATTCTTTTCAACGGCATGGATATTACAAACGCTACTATTACAGAACGTGCAAAAATGGGCGTTAGTTATGCTTTCCAACAGCCGGTACGTTTTAAGGGTATTACCGTTAAGGATTTGGTAACCTTGGCAAGCGGTAAGAATTTGAGCGTTGCCGATGTTTGCAAATATCTTTCAGAGGTTGGCCTTTGTGCTAGAGAGTATGTTGACCGTGAGGTTAATGCAAGTCTTTCAGGCGGTGAGTTAAAGCGTATTGAAATTGCCATGGCTATGGCAAGGGGTACTGAACTTACTGTGTTTGATGAGCCGGAAGCAGGTATTGACCTTTGGAGTTTCAGCAATCTTATCACCGTCTTTGAAAAAATGCACGAGAAAATCAACGGTACGATTTTGATTATCTCCCATCAGGAGAGAATTTTAAATATTGCCGACCGTATTATTGTAATTGCCGACGGTAAAATCCGCGAGGACGGTAAAAAAGACGATATCTTACCGTCACTTCTTAATACCGCTACGGCTTGCTCGGTATTGACCGATAAACTTTAATTTTTGTTGATTTAGGAGATATATAATGGCTCTTGACAGTATACAAAAACAACTTTTGGAACAGGTTGCTGACCTACACGAAGTACCCACGGGTGCATATAATATACGTGCTAATGGCGAGTCGGCAGGTAGAAATACCACCGCTAATATTGATATTGTCACAAAAACCGATAAACCGGGTATTGATATTATCATTAAACCGGGCACTAAAAACGAGAGTGTGCATATTCCCGTACTTTTGAGTGAATCGGGTATCAAGGAAACCGTGTATAATGATTTCTTTATCGGTGATGATGCCGATGTAACTATCGTTGCGGGTTGCGGTATCCATAATGACGGTGATTCAGCGTCCGAACATAGCGGTATTCATACATTTTTCGTTGGCAAAAATGCCAAATTGAAGTATGTTGAAAAACACTACGGAGAGGGCGACGGCAACGGTGAGCGGTTAATGAACCCTACAACTGTTGTTGTGATTGAAGAGGGTGGATACGTTGAGATGGACACCGTGCAGATTAAAGGTGTTGACTCGACCTATCGTATCGCTAACGCCAAATTAAAAGAAAAATCAACCTTGATTATCCGTGAAAAAATTATGACACACGGCAGTCAGACCGCCACAACCGATTTCTCGGTTGATATGGATGGGGTAGACTCGGCTTGCCATGTTGTTTCACGTTCGGTTGCAAAAGATAAGTCAAAGCAGATGTTCATTTCTAACATTAACGGCAACAACCGTTGTAGCGGTCACACCGAATGTGATGCAATCGTTATGGATGACGCTACCGTCGGTGCAGTTCCGAAGGTCAATGCCAACCACGTTGATGCTTCGCTTATTCACGAGGCGGCAATCGGTAAAATCGCAGGCGAACAGTTAACTAAACTTATGACATTAGGTTTGACAGAAGCAGAAGCAGAAGAACAAATTGTTAACGGTTTCTTGAGATAATATTGTTTATATACTTGCAGGTACAGTTTTTACTGTGCCTGCTATTTTTGTGTAACGAATACTACCAGCTGTGCTGGTAGTTCCAAAAAGCTTTAGCTATGAGTAGAAAAAGAATCCTCCTTCGTCTAAAATAGAAGTGGGTTTGCCAACCACAACAAAAAGACGAAGGAGGAATCAAGTATG
>JAZRSW010000057.1:0-10660 GCA_045651745.1 Acutalibacteraceae bacterium | reverse complement strand
TAATATACCTTGTTTTTTTGCTTCTGATAATTCGCGGAAGTTTTTAATGAGTTTTTGTTCTTCTTCACTTAAAACCCATTCTTCGTTGTCAATGTTAGAATTATAGTCAATCTTGGCTGAGAATGTCGGTTGGTAAACTCTCGAATTATTACCAACATTATACACACTGCTTTCATTACCGAAAATTATGTAATCGCTCGTAACCTTATAAAATTCACAAAGTTTCTTAAGTATAGGGAGTGGAAGTTCTGTGTCGGTCTCATAGCGAGCGTATGTATCACGCTTTATTTCAATAGCGTCCGCAATGCCGGTTTGTGTTTTATTTGCTTTTTTGCGAAGTTCAACCAAACGTTGTCCGATTTCGGTTCTTTCTGTATCTTTTGCCATAATTTTCTCCTTGATATTTATACTTGACTAAATTTGAAAATATTGTTATAATGATTTTTGCTTTCAAGCTGGAGTGGCTCAGTTGGTAGAGCAGCTGATTCGTAATCAGCAGGTCGTGGGTTCGAGTCCCATCTTCAGCTCCAAATTAAAATCCGTTCTCTTATGAGGGCGGATTTTTAGTTTTTAAATTTTAGAACCCGTAAGTCCTTCTGTTGCGTTAATAAGAACTTGCATAGGATTTTTAAGGAAGTTTTCCTTAACGGTTTCAGCCGATTCATCATCGGGTACTAACAATTTAACAGATACTAATTCACGGCTGCCATCCATAACCGAACAGGTGATATAAATGCCGTTGTCTGTTTTCTCTTTAATTACTTTATTATCGCGTTCATTATTACGTCGAGTAGTGATACTTTCGGCAATTTCCATAGTTCTTTCACGAACAGTTAAAGGGACGCTGTTGCCTAACGCTTCGGCAATGTTTTTGCAGTCACCTGTAGCAATATAAAACTTTAAACCGTTTTCTTCTTCGACAACACCTATATTTCCGTTGTCTTCCAAATCTGAAATAGCGATGGTTGTTTCAAAATAATTCGCAATTCCTTCAAAATGTAATTGCTCTTTTATTTTGTCAAGAGGCAATGGTACAGACGAGTTGTGTAATAAATAGCAAATTAATACACGAATTTCAGTGCGACTTTGCAGTCCACCTGGTGCAACACCTGCTGATATAGCATCAAAAATCATTAATTACGCCTCCTTTAGTGAACATTATACACTATTTTTTATTAATTAACAAGTTATTTGTGTTGAAAATTCAATATTTTTATTATATACTTTATTTATTAAATGAATTTAGAGGTATTTATGATGAGAAAAAGAGAACTTATCAAGGGAATTGATACGGTTGTTGCTAAAAATAATGAATTATATTCAAAGTGCAAAGAGTTGGAAGATTCGGTCAATAAAAGGGATATCTTGATTGACTCATTAAAATTGCAGTTAGAGGAACTAAAAGCTGAAAACGAGATATTAAGAAGCGATTATTTCAAACCTAAGCAGTCAACTGTAGTTGACGATATTGATGATAGCACCGTGATTGTTAATAATTATGATGATGAAAATGAAACAGAGGACGTCTTCTCTCAAAGTGCGATGTCTAATGAAAAGGCTGATTTCAAACCGCTTTTAAACGAGTCTGTTTTAAAAATATCATCATCAGCAATAGGTAGGGTAGTATTAAAATCTGCGGAGTTGTGTAACAAATTTGCAAACGATAATAACATAAACTCTAAAGATTTAATCAATCTTGCTTTGGGCAGAACAGAAGTTTTCAAGTCCGAGGTTTTGGAACTTTCAACTCAAGATATCAGCGAGGAATTGCTTACTGCTGAATTGAATTTAAAAGAAACAGAGATACTTGAATACTTTGAATTATTGTTAAAACAATAATATTGATAAAATTTTAACAATATTTTACATAAATTTAAAGAAATTTGAAATTAATTGGTTTAATTTTTAACAAACCTCTTGACAAACTCATACCATATTATATAATATATTTAATAATTTTGTAGCCTTTTGGCTTATTATGGAGGAAATTAAAATGTATAACATTAAAACTTACAACAAAATTTCGGCTATCGGTTTGGACGTATTTGATAAAACCGCTTATACCTGCGGTGACGATGTTGTTGACCCCGTCGGCGCTATCGTTCGTTCTGCTGCTTTGCACGACGTTGAATTCCCGAAGACAATGCTTGCAATTGCACGTGCAGGTGCAGGTACAAACAATATTCCCGTTGACCGTTGCGCAGAGGAGGGTATTGTTGTTTTCAATACCCCCGGAGCTAACGCTAACGCTGTTAAAGAGTTGGTTATTGCGGGTTTGCTTATTTGCTCTCGCCGTGTTATTCCTGCTATTAAATGGGCAGAAACCTTAAAGGGTAACGGTGCTGAAGTTGGTAAAATGGTTGAAAAAGGTAAAGGCGCATTTGTAGGTCCTGAAATCAAGGGTAAAAGCCTTGGTGTTATCGGTTTGGGCGCTATCGGTGTTCAGGTTGCTAATGCTGCTAACCATCTGGGTATGAAGGTTTACGGTTATGACCCGTTCCTCTCGGTTGATGCTGCTTGGAACTTGACTCATAATGCCGTTCATGCTCTCGATTTAAACGAGATTTTCGAGAAGTGCGATTATATTACTCTTCACGTTCCGCTTACTCCCGATACAAAGGGCTTTATTAACGCTGAGTCTATTGCAAAGTGCAAAGACGGCGTTCGTATCTTGAACTTTGCTCGCGGTGATTTGGTTAACTCTGCTGATTTGCTTGCTGCATTGGATAGCGGTAAGGTTGCAGCATATGTTACCGACTTCCCGTCGGATGACGTTATCGGTGCTGACGGTGTTATTGCTATTCCTCACCTTGGCGCATCTACTCCCGAGTCTGAGGATAACTGTGCTACAATGGCTGCGGCTGAACTTATTGATTATATCGAAAACGGTAACATTGTAAACTCGGTTAATATGCCTAATATTTCTATGCCCAGAGCCGGTGCAGAGCGTATTTGCGTTATTCATAAAAACGTTCCTGCCGTTATCAATAAGATTACAGGCGTTGTTTCTGAAGCAAATATCAATATCGCTAATATGCTCAATAAATCTAAGAAAGATTATGCTTACACAATGCTCGACCTTGATGAGAACGATATAGCAAAGGTTGAGAAAATTGCTGATGCTATCGGTTCTATGGAAGAAGTAGTTAGAGTGAGAGTTATTAAATAATGGATGACCATTTTTTAAGAAGACAAGAGGAACGTAAGCGCCAAGAACGTATAAAACGAGCAAAGCGCAAAAATATGATAATTTATATTGAAAGCTTAGCTATAGTTGTTCTTACAGTTGCACTTGTCATAATCAGTGTAAATTACGTAAATTTAAAAGGAAAAATCTCTGAAAATCCAATAGATGATGTTACTTCCAACGCTTCGGGCGTTACTTCGTCGGATACTTCTTCTGCTGATTTAATGAAAGCTGAAGTTGATAAATGGTATATGAAGTTGGTAAACCCTGATAACAGCGTTGACCAAAGTTTCATTTCTAATGTTGACCTTGTAGAGATTAATTCTAAATATACAAGTGGCTCGCAATCAAGCAAAATGCTTGAAAAACGAGTTGTTGAGAGTTTTGAGAATATGTGTAAAGCCGCTGAAGAAGACGGAATAACGATGATTTCGATTTCATCGTACCGTACATATTCTTATCAGGATAATCTTTATAAAAATCGCGTTCAGCGTTGTATTAATGAGGGGTTGTCGAGAACTGAAGCTGAGAAAAAGGCTGCTACAATTGTTGCAGTCCCCGGAACGAGTGAGCATCATTTAGGCTTGGCTGTTGATATCAACTCGGTTGAAACCTCATTTGAAAATACTGCTGCTTTCAGATGGTTGCAACAAAATGCCGAGAATTTCGGTTTTATTTTGCGCTATCCTGAGGACAAGCAGGATATTACAAAAATTATTTATGAGCCGTGGCACTACCGTTATGTCGGTGTAGAACACGCCAAGGCAATTAACGACCTTGGAATGTGCTTGGAAGAATATATTGAGTATCTTTCAAACGGCGGTGTAAAAAAATAAAAATTATGGTTGACAAATGTAAATTTGTGTGCTATAATCCATTAGACAACAAAGAAGGGCTATCCGCTCTCACCTCCAAGTTTCGTCTTAAGAGGTCAATATGCTTTACCTTTTGTGGTATTTATGCTTATTGAAGTGCGGATATTTTATGTCCGCACTTTTGTTTTATTTTTCGGAGGTGTTTTACTATCAGTAAACAAGAACTGCCCATCAATGAAGAAATTAAAGAGAAAGAAGTACGAGTTATCGATTCTGACGGTTCTCAGCTCGGTCTTATGACTTCAAAAGACGCTTTAGCAAAAGCTGTCGAGAAAGATTTAGACTTAGTTTTGATTGCTCCTAATGCTCAACCGCCCGTATGTAAGATTATGGACTACGGTAAGTATTTATTTGAGCAGGCAAAGCGTGAGAAAGAGGCTAAGAAAAAGCAGAAAATCGTTGAAATTAAAGAAATTCGTCTCGGTCTTGCCATTGATGTTCATGATTTTGAGACAAAGGGCAACCAAGCCAAAAAATTCATTTCTAGTGGAGATAAGGTTAAGGTTTCCATTCGTTTCAGAGGTCGTGAGTTGGGTCATCCCGAAATCGGTCTTGACGTTATGAAGCGTTTTGCTGATTATTGCTCGGAAGTAGCTGTTGTTGAAAAACCTGCCAAGATGGAAGGTCGCAATATGCTAATGTTCCTTGCTCCGAAACCGGTTAAATAATGTTAATTAAATCTCAAGGAGGAAATTCAAATGCCTAAGATTAAAACTCACAGTGGTGCAAAAAAGCGTTTTAAACTTACCAAGCTCGGAAAGGTAAAGCGTGCACATGCTAACAAGTCACACATTCTTAACAAGAAGACCACAAAGCGTAAGAGAAATCTTCGCCAGACCGCAGTTGTTGATGTAACAAATGTAGCAAAGGTCAAGAAAATGATTCCTTATAAATAAGGAAAACCGCTAATTTAAATTAAACGGAGGTTGCTAACATGGCACGTATTAAAGGCGCTATTATGACGCGTAAAAGAAGAAAGAAAGTTTTAAAGCTTGCCAAGGGTTACTTTGGTGCTAAATCTAAATTGTTTAAGACTGCCAAAGAGGCAGTTATGAAATCCGGCAACTATGCTTACATCGGTCGTCGTCTTAAAAAGAGAGATTTCCGTAAGCTCTGGATTACCAGAATTTCTGCTGCTGCTAAAATGAACGGTATGAACTATTCTACCTTCATGAACGGTCTTAAGAAAGCAGGCGTTGAGCTTAACCGCAAGATGCTTTCAGAGATTGCTATTCACGATGCTGCAGGTTTCACTGCTCTTTGTGAAAAGGCAAAAGCTGCTTTAAAGTAAAAATGTTAAAGACCTACCAAATGGTAGGTCTTTTAATTTACAAAATTTAATTTGCAAAAAAACCGAGGATTTTTACTCGGTTTTTCATTTTTATTTAATTTGTGAACCCGCCCTGCCGCAAACCGACGATTGATAACCTGCAAATAGCAGGTGGGTGTCGTCCTCACTGCTTTGTGCTTCCAACGTCCGGTATAACCGGGAGGCCTGCATACCCACAGCGAGAGTACAACTCCCGTTAATAGAACTTGTAGGGTTATAATAGACAGCATACACGCACAGGGCAGGCGGGAATTTCAAAAGATAAAATTAGTCGTTTGCTTCCTCAATATCGAAAATATCTTGTAAACGCTCGGTAAAAGCGTCAACAATCATATCGTATTCGTCATCATCCTCAATGTCCTCAAAAAACTCTTCACCGTTTTCTTCGTTAACCTTTAAGATAACGAGTTCACCGTTGTCGTCAAGCATTTTTTTAGGGTCATCATAAACGGGGAGAAGCGCAACATATCTTGCTTCATCAGTCTCAATGCGGTCAAGCACTTCAAATGTATATTCGACGCCGTCATCGTCTTCTAATGTAATAATATCAGGATTGTATTCTTTTTCCATAAGTATTCTCCTTTATATTTTGGATTTGTTGAATTTTACATACATTATTTTAACCTATTTTTCATAATTAGTCAACAATATTGTTAGATATATTTAAAATGTACCTTCCCGTAAGGAAAGGTACATTTATCAAAGTAAAATCGGTTGTAATTGCTTATTATTTAAAGCAGAGTCAATTGTTTTTTCTATTAAATTAAAGTCCGAAATGCAGGAGTTGTGCTTATATTCGGGTGAATCTTGTTTAAAGGGCACAAAATAAACATTTTTACAGTTCATTAATGTACCGATATTTTTAGCGCTTGAACCTAATGCATCATTGGTTGAAGGTGCGATTATTAAAGGACGCTCATTTCTTAAATGTGCCTTAGCTGCCATTGTGACCGAAGTGTCGGTTATTCCGTTTGCTAATTTTCCTAAAGTATTTCCCGTGCAAGGTGCAATTACTAATACATCGAGTAATGCTTTAGGACCAATTGGCTCAGCGCCTGATACTGTGTGAATACAATTTTTGTTACATATTTCTTCAACCGAATTAATGAAATCTTCAGCTCTTCCAAAGCGGGTATCTGTTGTGTAAACTATTTCCGATAAAATCGGAGTTATTTCAAAACCTTGGTCAATTAAGGCTTGCATTCGAGGTAAAATTTCACTGTGTGTGCAAAACGAACCGCAAACTGCAAAGCCTAATCTTATAGGGGTCATTTATTTTCCTCCTTATTGAGAGTGGTTAAGTGTTTCATTATTTCTTCAGCAACATAAATCCCTGCAGTTTTTGAGGAATATTTCCCGGGCAATCCACCAAATACATCGCATTTAATATTACGTAACTTAGCATTTGATAAATCTATACCAGAGTTAGACGCTAAATCTAAAAACATTAAATCAGGTGAGCATTTGTCAAAAAATGATGTGTCTAAAATAGGCGATGGTACTGTGTTGAAAATATAATCTGCGTTAAGACAAGCTGAAAAACATTTATCGGTTTTTAAAGCAACTATTCCATCTGCTTCGATGGTTGCAAGAGTACCCTCATTGCGTGATGTTGCAGTAACTTTTGAACCTAATGTTTTAAGATACTTGCTAAGTTGTTTACCAATTCTCCCGTATCCAATGACAACCGATTTCGAGCCATAAATACTTGACGTTGTTTCGGCTATTGCGATTGACAATGCCGCCTCAGCGGTCAGTACCGCGTTTTTTACTGTTAAATATTCGCTATCGTAATAATCATAGTATTTTATACCTGTTTTTTTAAGGTTGTCTTTAAAATCACCTTTAATTATACCGCCGAAAACATATTGCGGTTTTAGTTTAACAATATCGTTCAAATAATAATTTTCATCGCTTAAAGGTGCGTTTACTGTTATATTATCGCGTGTAAGTGGTAAGGGTAAAACAACCGCATCAGCATTATTAATTGCGGTTGATAAATCCGTATGCTCTTGCAACTGTCCGTTAGTGTTTAAACCGATTGCAGTGACTTCAAAACCTTTTGATTTAAGGCAAAGAGCTGTACTGATACTACGTCGGTCACCGCCGATAAAACTCACTTTTTGTACTGAAAACAAAATAAAACACCTCACAAATGGTTCAATACATTTTATGAGGTGTTTATTCGTTTGCTACTTGATTAATATTAAATTTACTAACTTTTCTTTTGTGTTATATTGAGGGTTGTCGATAACAGCTTCTAACAATTTCTCTAAAATTTCACCGATTTTCTGACCCGAATAACCCAATTTGATTAAATCATTACCATTTATAGCTAAATCCTTGATTAAATAAGGCTCATTGTTTTCAATAACTTCATTTAAAAGTTTGTGCAAATGATTTGTGCTTACTTTTAAAAGGGAATAGTAGTCAAATATGTTGTTTAAATGTTTAATCGAACTCAAATTAAGCATACGCTTAATATCGGATTTGCATTTTGGTATTTGGAAATTGAAAAGTTCTGTATAAATTTTAACATTTTCAATTGCTTGGTTATCGGCTTTTAGATTTTTGAGAATATTTAAGGCATTGTAATTATTCTTGTGGCAAAATACTGCAAAACGCAACGGAAAATCGCTTGTAAGATGTTTTATTATAACAGGAATCTCATTAGTACTTATTCCTAAAAACGTCAATGCACCCGATTTTAAAAGGGGATTTAGCAATTCGGGATTTTTAGAGGTTAAAGCACGCTTAAATTCTGTAAAAATACGTTCTAAGCTTATATTTTCGAGCAAATACGACAATTCCAAAGCACATTCAAGTGTGCTTTTTTCAACATCAAATCCTAACTGTGCTGAAAAACGGAACAATCGTAAAATTCTTAAAGCATCTTCTAAAAATCTCTCGTGTGGCTGTCCGATACAACGTAAATTTTTATTTTCAATATCCAAAACGCCGTTTTGCGGGTCATAAATATCATTTTTGGAGTTGTACAAAATAGCATTAACTGTAAAATCTCTGCGCTTTACGTCTTCGTCAACATTTTTCACAAAATCGACATTGTCAGGTGAGCGGTGGTCAGTATACTGTCCTTCGGTACGGTAGGTGGTGACCTCAATATTACCATTATCTGTAACAACAGTAACAGTCCCGTGTTTAATGCCCGTTGCAACTGTTTTCGGGAATATGGACATAATTACTTCCGGTTCTGCATTAGTGGTAATATCATAGTCAGAGGGCGTTAAACCCATAATCAAGTCTCGCACCGCACCGCCGACACACCAAGCCTCAAAACCGGCATTTTCAATAGTTATTAAACTGTCTTTTACGTATTTTGGCAGATTTAATTCCATATTTTTCACCGAAATTACAAAATTTATGTTTATTTTTTTATTGTTAGGTTGTATAATTAAATATATTATAACTGCTTTTTATAAAAAAGGGAAGTGCTTATTTTGAAATTAAATATCGCTGAAGATAAAATAATTGAAAATGCTCATAAAATTCATATGATTGGTATCGGTGGTTCGGGTATGTGTCCGTTAGCCGAAATCCTACATTCTAAGGGTTATGAATTGACTGGCTCGGATGTTAATGATAGTGACCCGTTAAAACGTGTTAAAGCACTTGGAGTTAAGGTGTTTATGGGTCATAATGCCGAGAATGTTCACGGGGCTGATTTAATTGTTTATTCTGCCGCTATTAACAATCAAAACCCTGAATTGCAAGAGGCAGAAAAGTTGGGTATTCCCACTATGGAACGCTCTAAACTTTTAGGCGCGATTACAAGGAAATTTGACCGCGTAATCGGTGTTGCAGGCACGCACGGAAAGACTACCACAACGTCATGCTTAACCCAGGTTCTTGTTATGGCAAATGCCGACCCGACAGCAGTTATCGGCGGTAGACTACCACTTATTAACGCTAACGGTATTGCCGGAAAATCAGAATTTATGGTTTGTGAATCCTGCGAGTTTGTTGATACATTTTTACAACTTTCACCTGATATGGCTGTGCTTTTAAATATCGATAATGACCATCTTGATTATTTTAAGACAATGGATAATTTAGTTGCATCATTTAAGAAATTCGTTGGTTTATCTAAAGTTGCGGTTATTAACGGTGATGACGAGTTGGCAATGAGAACAGTTGACGGATACGAGGGTGAAGTTATTACCTTTGGTTTAGATGAAAATAACGATTATTTTGCTACAAATATCAAAAAAGGTACGTTCGGTTTCGAATATACTGTAAACTACAAAGGTCAACAGCTATTCGACCTTACATTGTCTGTTCCCGGTAAGCATAATGTTCTTAATACGTTGTCGGTTGTTGCGGCTTGCCGTTATTACGGAATAAGTGACGATGATATCAAAAAAGGTATTGAGGCTTTTGGCGGTGCCGGTCGCAGATTTGAAAAATTAGGTGAGTGGAATGGTATTACACTTGTAGACGATTACGCTCATCATCCCACCGAGATTGCCGCAACGCTTAATGCCGCAAAACAACTGCATTTTAACCGCGTTGTTGCAGTATTTCAGCCGTTCACATTCTCACGTACAGAACTTTTGAAGAATGAATTTATCGAGGCGTTGTCAATTGCTGATAAGGTTGTTTTAACTCCAATTATGGGTTCAAGAGAGGTAAATACAACCGGTATTTCTTCAGAAGATTTAGCGAAAGGTTTAAAAGATTGCACCTGTGTTAGTGACTTGAATGAAGCAGCAGATGTTACCGTAAATATAGCACAACCTGGCGACATCATAATCACAATGGGTGGCGGAGATATTTATAAATCTGCCTACATTATGCGTGAAAAGTTATCAAAATAAAATCAAAACCGATACCTTGATTGGTATCGGTTTTTTGTTGAATTAATCTTATTCAATTTTAATAGCCTGCCACAATTCCTCAAAATACTTAATAGTTTTAGGGTCAAGATTGTGGAAATATTCGGTTTTAATCTCGTCCTGATTTTCAGGGTAAAGATACTCATTACCTGCTAAATCGTAATCAGGATGCTCTAAAACAGCGGTGTTTGGTGAAGCGTAGCAAATATAGTTTGCGTTTGCAACTGCTACATTAGGGTCTAAAAGGAAGTTAATAAAAAGCAACGCCGCTTCATAATTTTGACTTGAAGAGGGAATACAGATTGCATCAACAAATATGTTAGTGCCTTCTTTTGGATATACAAACTTCAAATCTGGGTTAACGTCTGCCATAGTGAGATAGTCACCGGCATAATAAGGGGCAATAGCGGCGTTT
>JAZRSW010000056.1:0-27925 GCA_045651745.1 Acutalibacteraceae bacterium | reverse complement strand
ACGGTGTCTTTTGGATTCACGAAAATGACTATATGGTCTTTACCGCTATGCCTATGACCTCTTTCCAAAAATATTATAAAATGCCTGAAGGTACATATAACAAGATTGCTGAAATGATAACAAAATAAAACTTGCACCAAGACAGATTTTAAGACAAAAAGAAAACCACGAAACCAAAGATGGTTTCGGGGTTTTTGGTGTTCTTGGTGAGGAACAAATTATCTCTTGGAGAACTGGGGTGCGCGACGAGCACCTTTAAGACCGTATTTCTTACGCTCTTTCATTCTCGGGTCACGAGTTAAGAAGCCTGCCTTCTTAAGCTCAGGACGGAGCTCCTCATTGAACTGGAGGAGTGCACGTGCCAAACCGTGACGGATTGCACCGGCCTGACCGGTTACACCGCCGCCTGCAACACGGCAAACAATGTCAAACTTATCCATTGTATCGGTCAAAGCCAAGGGCTGACGAACGATAAGTTTTAAGGTTTCAAGACCGAAATAATCTTCAATATCACGGTCGTTGATGGTGATTTTACCGGTACCGTTGTATACACGAACGCGAGCTACAGAGCTCTTTCTTCTGCCGGTACCATAGAAATAAGGCTTTCCTTCAAACATCAGTATATCCTCCTTCAATTAAAATGCCATCTCTTCGGGCTTCTGTGCTGCATGCATATGCTCGCTACCCTTGTAGACGCGTAATCTGGTAAGAGCCTGTCTGCCGATAGTAGTATCGGGAACCATACCCTTAACGGCAAGTTCCATTGCAAGTTCAGGTCTTGTAGCCATTAAAGTGGAATACTGAACTGCCTTCAAACCACCGATATAACCGGTGTGACGGTAGTAGTACTTCTTCTCTAACTTCTTACCGGTGAGAACAGCCTTCTCACAGTTGATGATGATAACATGGTCGCCACAGTCAACATGAGGAGTGAAAGTGGGCTTAATTTTACCGCGAAGAACATCGGCAGCTTTTGCAGCAACACGGCCTAACGGCTTGCCTGCAGCGTCGATAATATACCATTTACGGGTAACTTCGCCTGTCTTTGCCATAAAAGTAGACATAAGTTTTTCCTCCAAATTAAAATTCTTAAATTCAGCCTTGATATAATACCACACACAAATTCTATTGTCAACACTAAATTTTCGAAAATTTAAAATAAATTTCACAATCTCTTGTTTTCTTCGATTTTCTCTCGTTTTCTCGTTTTTTCTCAAACTTAATTTTCGATAATTTATTTTTTCAAATTAAAATTTATGTTATTTACATTTATTGTAATGAATGGTATAATATATCTAAATTCAAAATTTTGGGGTAAGATATGGGTTATTACTTAAATCCTCGGGAATTAACGGCAATGTTCGCCGTTCCCGCTTCGGTTACAGATAAACATTTAAAATTGGCCTCGGGTGAAAGCCTGAAGGTCTTATTGTGGTGCTTAAAAAACGCGGACAAGCAGTTTGATGTTACCGCTATTTCTGAAGCATTGAAATTAGACGAATATTCTGTACGCGAAAGCCTTGACTTTTGGGTTGAGCGTTCTGTTTTATGTACCACCGCAGAAGTTAAACCCGCAGCCGAGCCCGAAAAGAAACCCAAAGCCGTCCGCAGTGCCACCGTAAAACCGGGGCGCGACGAAATTGCCCGTCGAGGTCTTGAAGACCCTGAAATTGCATTTATCTTGCGCGAATCCGAGCAAAAGTTGGGTCACATTTTACGCCAGAGCGAAGCATCTACACTCGTTTGGTTACACGACGATTTAGGACTTTCTGCCTCACTCATTATGATGATTGTAGGCTATGCTGTAACCGAAGGACGTGGCAATATCGGGTTTATTGAGCGTATTGCGGTTGAATGGGTTAACGACGGCGTTGAGGATATTGAAGCCGCCGAACAACGCTTAATTGATATGGGTCGCAGAAAATCCGCCTGGCACGTTGTTGAGACTGCAATGGGATTGCCCAAACGTCAACCTACAAAATCAGAACTTGAAACCGCTGACCTTTGGGTTAATGAATGGAATTACGGTTACGACATTATAAAAACGGCTTATGAAACCTGTATTGACACCATTTCGGAGTTTAAAATGCCTTACATAAAGAAAATTATTTCAGAATGGCACAAAGCAGGTGTCAAAACGGTTGATGATATAAGCAAATTGAACGCTAAAAAGGCTCAACCCACTAAAAAAGACCCACCGAGTGACTATTCCGATTTTATCAGTGGACTTATTTCCAAAAACGAGGAGGAGTGCTAAATGGCTTTTTCTAACGAAATTTTAAATGAAGCGTTACAAACTGTACTTAGCCGACGCGACAATGCCGAAAAGGCTTACGAGCAGTTATTAGATGAAATTCATCAACTCTACCCCGAACTGACCGAAATTGAAACTCAATTAAACATAAAAAGTTCAAAACTTGCCCTCGTTATGTTTTCAGGTGACACAAAATCGGCAGAAACTTTACGCCGTGAAATCACCGAATTAAACGACCGCAAGAAAGCAATCGTAAAGAAAACTCAATTACCCGAAAATCCTGCGGTTTTTTGTGAAAAATGCGGTGATACGGGATACTGCGACGGCAAATTGTGCGATTGTGTAAAAGCTTTAGCCGCCAAAACACAGTATTCAAAACTTTCAGGTGATATGCCTCTTGAAAGTTGCAGCTTTGAAAATTTTGACCTATCATTTTATAGTGAAGAGAAAAACGAGCACGGGATATCCCCAAAGCGTCAGATGACTGCCGTTTTAAAATCCTGCAAAAGTTTTTGCAAAACCTTCCCCAACGGACAAAATATATTATTCACAGGTCGTAGTGGATTAGGTAAAACTCACCTTTCGTTAAGCATTGTTAATGAGATTTTGGCTAAGGGTCACAGTGTGATTTACGGCTCAGCACAAAATTTGATTAACCAAATAAACCGCGAGACATTCGACCGTTCAGGTTCCACCGACAAAATCGACAGTCTTAACTCCTGCGATTTGCTTATTTTGGACGATTTGGGCGCAGAATTTTCAACACAGTTAAGCGTTTCTTGTGTTTACAATATAATTAACACACGTTTAATGCGCGGGCTTTCCACAATAATCAGCACAAATCTTGACATTAGGCAAATCAGTGAAACCTACGGCGAGCGTGTTGCTTCAAGAATTATCGGAAGCTACTCTATCTGCCCTTGTTTCGGCAATGACATAAGACTTATCAAAGCCAAGCAAGCGTTAAAGTAAACTTGAGTAAAATAAAGTAAAAACCCGCCTGCATCGAATGATGCAGGCGGGTTTAATTTGTTCACATTAGTCTGCTACATAAGGAAGCAATGCAACATAACGTGCACGCTTGATAGCAGTGGTGAGTTCACGCTGGTGAGCAGCACAAGTACCGGTCACACGGCGAGGAAGAATCTTTGCACGCTCAGAAATAAATTTACGGAGCTTTGCAACATCCTTGTAATCAATAAACTCTGCACGGTCAACACAGAAGTGGCAAACCTTCTTTCTGGGTTTGCGGTGCATGGGTCTCTCGTTCTTTTCCATTTAAGGCGACCTCCTTTAAAAATGATAGAAACCTTGTATTCAAGGCGTTGAATTTTCTTTAGAACGGTAAATCGTCATCCGATGCGATTTCACTGAAATCACCGGAGTCACTGTTCGAGAAGGACTGCGGAGCAGCCTGAGTTTCTGCAGGAGCAAAACCACCTGCATTACCGCTGTCACGCTTGTTTTCTACAAAGTGAGCATTATTTACAACAACTTCATAGGTTGTACGTTTATTACCGTCTTTATCGGTGAACTGGTTCATACGAAGTGAACCCTCAATGCCGATACGTTGACCTTTTTTGAAATAGGTAGTAATAAACTCAGCAGTCTGACGCCAAGCAACGATGTTGATGAAATCAGCCTGTCTATCTTCTCCTGAACGATATGCACGGTCTACAGCAATAGAAAATCTTGTCACAGAAATGTTTGAATTAGTGTGACGAAGCTCGGGATTGTCGGTCAATCTACCGACCAAAACGACAACATTCATTTAATGTATCCTCCCAAAATTATTTAGCAATGACCATAACTCTAAGAGCACCGTCGGTAATCTTTGCTACACGGTCAAGCTCTGCAGGGAAAGTGGGTACGCTTTCGAAAGATACGATGATGTAGTATCCCTCGGTTTCGTCGTTGATAGGATATGCCAAACGACGCTTACCCCAATCGTCAACGTTTTCAACGGTACCATTCTCTGCAACCAATGCCTTGAACTTTTCTACCAAAGCGGTAGTGGCCTCCTCACCGTTTGCAACGGAGAAAACCATAGTTGCTTCATACTTGTTAGTAACCATTTCATTTACACCTCCTTTTGGACTTATGGCACTTGATTTTTCAAGCGCAAGGAGCTATTTACATAGTAATGCTCAATAGCACAAAACATTATAACAATAACAACACAAAATGTCAAGGATTATTTTATCTCACACAAAAAATCAAGGAACGCCTGCTCGACGTTCCTTAATTAATATCTAACCTATTTTAATTCCGTAAACCTTTTGACCTCTGGTGCCTATTACCAGCATATCGTTAAACACCGCGGGAGAAGCCTCGATATTACTTCCCAAATTTATCGAGTTCAAAGTTTCTCCTGTTTTGCCGTTGATAAACTTAACGTTACCACCGCTATCGCAAAGAATGAGGTATCCGTCACCGTTATCATCATACACCGCTACAGGTGAACTCCACGAATAACGGCTCATCGTTTCTTCCCAGACAACCTCACCTGTTTCGGTATTGAGGGCAACAAGTAAGCCCTTGGAATAGCCATTGATTTTGGCTATCGGATAAATAATCAAGCCTTCCAAATTCGTGCCATATTTACCCAAAACAGGCGAGCCTAAAACACCACCCGAAACCATTTTATCGTAGTTTATACCATCAAAACACTTTTCCCAAACTTTAGCGCCGGTTGAGGCGTCAAGCTTGATAATATAACACTTATCCCCTAACCTTTCGGTTGAACAAGCGGTATAAAGGTATCCCTTACCGTTTTCCCAAGAGAAAACGGGAGTTGCATTGGTATCGTCATAAACATTTTGAGCCCATTTGAGTTTCATTGTGTTGACGTCAACACAGAAAAGCATACCGCTGTTATCGGCAATGTAAACGTAGTTTTCAACCAACACAGCACTCGACTCATATCCATAAGTACCGCCCAAAGAGGTCTTATACCTTGCCATTACGGGTTCGTCAGGGTCAATTGACAAAGTTCCTGCCAACTTATCGTATTTAGTGTTGAGTTTAATTGTATAAAGCAGTCCGTTTTCACCCGGCCAAATTAAAGTATCGGTTTCGGCATGAACTAACGGAGACGAGTCAAACGCACGCCACGGACGTAGGTTGAAACTCTCACTATGACCGCGTTGGTACATAATAGAACAATCCAAAAGATTGATAATATACATTCTCGGGTACTTGCCTTCTGCAGTTTTATCGCCCGAGCCAACGTACATTATTGGATAACCGCGCGGGTCTAATGCACCTGCTCCCTTGAACGCCATACCCATATTAAGCGGGTCGCGGGTATAAGAGCCATCATCCAAATCATAAAAGTAAATTTTACCACTCATTGTGGCATAAATAACCTCTACCAAATCCTTTTTAGACTTCTTTTCTTCATAGAGGTTCATTATTTTCTTGGTACCCTCGTCCCACTGGACGATTAACGGTTGACCCGTCCAACCCGAACCCGTCCAAGAACCGCTATCGGATTTAGGGAAAGAACCTGTTTTCATTTCCCAACTTTGAGTAAGCGTTTTATTAGTTAAATCAGCAGTACCGTAAACCGCACCGGTACGGTAGTTGTCCCCGCGGAAAGTAGCAACGCCGGGCAATGAAAAATACGGTGTTTTATTAGGGTTAGAAAAGCTAATTGCACTCTCACGTTCAAAAGTCGTTGTGATAGCCTTGTTTTTTACGATTTCCCACTTTACTTTCCAATTATTAGGGTCACTTTCCTCAACATTTGCAACTGTACCAAGTGTTCCGTCGGGAATCTTGACCAAAGGCATATCGTTACTTGAGGAATCTGACGATACATTCGAAGAACTGCTGTCAGTTGTATCAGGGACGGGATTTTTAACAGTCGGCAAAAAGGTCAAACAAAGAATTGAAAGACAAAGAGTTACCGCGGTCGCAATATATCCAACGCCTATAACTGCCTTGCGAGTAAACTTTAATTTACGGTGAGAGCCAGCAGCTCTTTTCTTTTTAACATAGACAACTGTGAAATATATGCTTTCAATAAGCAACCCCAAATCAATCACAAATACTGCAATCAAACAAGGCAACATTAACTGACGGCTTTCGTTAACAAAAGCCACCAATGTCGTAATACACAATGCCGCGCTCAACAGTGCAGTATAAACAATTGTCATTAATCTTTTCATTTTGCACCTCTGATTTTGAAAATCATTTATTTTCAACCTATATTATACATTATACACTCTCAAAATTCAACAACCAAACTGACCTAAACCGAAAAATCATATTTTTTCACTATAAACTGACAAAGGTACTTGAAAAACTATCAAAATATGATAAAATAAAGTGTAAATCAT
Source organism: Acutalibacteraceae bacterium (assembly GCA_045651745.1). GTDB lineage: Bacteria > Bacillota > Clostridia > Oscillospirales > Acutalibacteraceae > UMGS172. Next base: position 21,328 of record JAZRSW010000056.1, on the reverse strand, counting down.
TTATTTAAAGGAGTTCCTTATTATGTCAAAAGAATTTTTAGTTGAAGTATCCGCACGTCACGTTCACGTGACCAAAGAAACACTCGAAACCCTTTTTGGTGCAGGCTATGAGCTTACACCTAAAAAAGACCTTTCTCAGCCCGGACAGTTTGCCTGCGAAGAGAGAGTTACCGTTGTTGGCTCTAAAAAAGAACTTGCAGGTGTTTCTATCCTCGGTCCTTGCCGTCCCGCTGACCAGGTTGAGTTGTCTGCTACCGATGCACGTGCTATCGGTGTTGTTGCTCCCATTCGTGAGTCGGGCGATGTTGCAGGTTCAGGTGCTTGCAAACTCGTAGGTCCTTGCGGTGAGGTTGAACTCAAAGAGGGTGTTATGGTTGCAAAGCGTCATATTCACATGACCCCCGAAGATGCTGAAGTTTTAGGCGTTAAGGATGCTGAAATTGTCAGCGTTAAACTCGATACCAAAGACCGTAGCCTTATTTTCGGCGATACCGTTGTACGTGTAAGCCCCAAATATGCTTTGGCTATGCACGTTGATACCGACGAAGCTAACGCAGCCGCTATCCCCGGAAGCTGTATGGCTACTATTGTTAAATAATTGAACCCTTTAGGACTTTATCTGCACGTTCCGTTTTGTCTTTCTAAATGCGCATATTGCGACTTTTATTCTTTCAAAGCAGACGAACTTGACTTTGACCGTTATACCGACACACTTTGTGAGCATTTAAGATTGGCAGGTCAACAGTTAAACCGCCCTGCCGATACGCTTTATATCGGCGGTGGAACGCCGAGTCTTTTAGGCGGTAAACGTATTGCTCGATTAGTCACTACCGCAAAGGAAAATTTCGGTTTGAAAAACGCTGAAATCACTGTTGAATGTAATCCTAAAGAGCATTTGGCGGATGATTTTGGTTTAATGGCTAAGTCAGGTGTAAACCGCTTGTCATTAGGTATGCAATCGGCGGTGAATAGCGAACTGAAAATTCTTTCCCGCAGGCACACTAATCAAGATGTTATACGCTCGGTTAAAGACGCTAAAAATGCGGGGATACACAACATTTCACTTGATTTGATGTTAGGAATACCGCATCAAACCTTTGAATCGTTAAAACAGTCGCTTGAATTTTTGCTTTCATTAGAGCCGACGCATATTTCGGCTTATATGTTAAAAATTGAGCCGAACACTCCATTTGGACAAGCTGATGTTGCAACACTAAACTTGCCCGACGAAGACAAAACGGCTGAAATGTACTTATTCGTTTCGGAATACTTAAAGCAAAACGGGTTTGAGCATTACGAAATTTCCAATTTTGCTAACCCAAACTACCGTTCACGCCATAACACAAAATACTGGTTATGCCAAGAGTATTTAGGGTTAGGTCCTGCGGCGTATTCATATTTGAACGGAAAACGGTTTAGTTTTAGCCGTGACGCCGAACAGTGTCTCACCTCTCCTAAAGTTACATACGACGGCGAAGGTGGAGATTTTGAGGAATACGTTATGCTTCGTTTAAGATTAAGTGACGGTATTGACCGAAATGAACTCGAAAAGCGTTACGGCAAACAAAAAGCAGATTATCTTTTCAAAAAAGCAGATATTTTAAAAAATTCAGGGTTAGTAAACTTGACCGACAATCGTTTAAATTTGACGGTTAACGGATTTTTGGTTTCCAATGCAGTTATTGGTAAACTGCTATTTTAAATTAAATATGAGGTGGAAAAAATGAAAAAGTTTTTCGCAGATTTCAAAGCATTTATCAGCAAGGGTAACATTCTTGATATGGCAGTCGGTGTTGTAGTCGGCGGTGCTTTCAGCAAAATTGTATCCTCTTTAGTTGCTGATATCATAAACCCACTTATCGGTCTTGCTACCGGTAGTGTTCAGTTGTCTGATATGCAGTGCATTCTTCAACCGGAAATTGTTGACGAGGTTACAAATGAGGTTATTCAAGCTGAAATCGCACTTAAATACGGTAACTTTTTACAGATGGTTATCGACTTTTTGATTATCGCGTTCTCGATTTTCGTTATTTTGAGAATTATGATGAATGCACAGAAAAAGTTGGAATCTTTAAAGAAAAAGGAAGTTGTTGAAGAAGCACCCGCAGAGCCGACAACCAAGGTTTGTCCTTTCTGCCAGAGTGAAATCTCCATAAAGGCAGTAAAATGCCCGCACTGTACTTCCAAACTAAAAGATTAATACTATTAAAATGCAATTGTATTTTTCAAAGTTATTATCTAACATCAAAACCGAGCTGACGCTGAAAAGAATTTTCTTTATAATCGTCGGCTCGGCGATTTTTACATTCGGCATACATAACATTCACTCGCGCGTGGATATTACAGAGGGCGGTATAATCGGACTTATGCTTTTAGTCGAACATTGGACCGGTCTGTCCCCTGCTGTTATCACACCTATTTTAGATTGTCTGTGTTATCTATTAGCTTTTAAGTTTTTAGGCAGCGGTTTTATTATTGTTTCAGCCGTTTCAACCGTAACTGTTTCCTTGTTTTATAAACTGTGGGAATTACTGCCGTTTATGTTGCCCGATTTAAGTGATTTTCCGCTGTTGGCTGCGGTTTTAGGCGCTATATTTGTCGGCGTAGGCGTTGGACTGATTATTCGCTGCGGCGGTTCAAGCAGTGGTGACGACGCTTTGGCGTTAATTATCTCAAAAATCACTAAATGCAAACTGGCTTTTGCATATATGTTCACCGATTTCACTGTTTCAGCGCTGTCGCTGACATATATCCCTTTAAAACGCATCATTTTTTCACTCATAACCGTAACACTGTCATCCTTATTGGTCGAGTTTGTGCAAAAGTTCAAACTGCAAAAGAAATAACTTTTATTTAACTCAAAAAAGGGTTGACAAGTGTCATTAGTTATGTTAAAATCTTTAAGCGTCAAGATTGACGGCGGTAACGTTACTGCTCGAGTTGACGTATATGGAGAGGTATCGAAGTGGTCATAACGAGGCGGTCTTGAAAACCGTTTGGGGGCAACCCCACAAGGGTTCGAATCCCTTCCTCTCCGCCATTTAGGTTTTACCTGCTTTGCAGTAAAATAAATAAAGAACTTTAAAGTTCAACAATTTGGAGTAGTACTCAAGTTGGTGAAGAGGTACCCCTGCTAAGGGTATAGGTCGGGTAACCGGCGCAAGAGTTCAAATCTCTTCTACTCCGCCAAAAAAGAAGTAACTTTTGTCTACCAAAAGTTACTTCTTTTTTTATCCAAGCCGCAGGCTTGGCATATCATCACGACGCAGTCGTGTATATCATCGCCGTAGGCGCATATCATCAGCCGAAAACTGTATTAACTGCGGCTTGATAAGATGCAACACTTCGTGTTGATGATATACCGCAACAAGTTGCGGATGATATACAAGGCTTCGCCTTGATTTATTTCCGGAAAAGTAGTATACTTCTCTTGAAAGGAGTGGTTATATGTCGAAAAATTATTTACTGATATATTCTGAGCAGCTTGCAACAGAAATAGAATTGCTTTGTCAAAATGTTAAAGCACCATCTAACACTCTTTTTCAAATCCGTAAAAGCTCAAGCAGCGTTTATGCAAATATTCGTGAAGCCAATTATGGACAAAGTAAAGCGGATATGCTTTCAAAATTTGAAATTGCTCTCAAGGAATGTAGCGAAACCGAAGGTTGGTTACGTTTATTGTTCAATACGAATGCGATTGATGAAGAAATCTATAAAAAGCATAGAAATCTTTGCGGTCGAATCAGACGAATATTGATTGCAAGTTGTAAAACTTTAAAGGAGAGTATAAAATGAAACGAATTATTTGTTTTTTGATTTGCTTGTTGATGCTTTTTTCATTCGTAGGTTGTGATTCTGATACAACCCCTGTTCTTTCCGGCAGTTATTATGCTGTTGGCGATTATGAAGAAATGTTAACGCCGTATCTGTCGCTTGATACAGATAACAATGAGTTCAGTTTTGGTGCCGGTTCTGTAGTTTCTTATCAGGAATATGGCTCTTATAAAATTGTAGACGGAAAGATTATTGCCACTTCACAAAGCACAACATTTGAATTTGAGATTAAGGATAAGAACACCCTTATATTGATTGACAATGGTGATAATGACTTTTTTAAAATTCCTATCAATACGCAGTTTGTATATAGTGAAGATTTGAAGTGATTACATTACTTTTGGTCGTTCTTACCCCTACTCACACTACTTTTAGTCGCTCTTTCGCAGCAAAAAGCACATCGCTTTCGCGATGTGCTTTTTTGTTTTATATTTGTTTTAAAATTACAAATCAAGCCAGTTGAACGGTTCGGATACATCCAAGCCATCGGTTGAATGTTTATATCCTTCAGCATCCTCGTAATATGAACTTGTTGAATATCCCTCGGCATCGGTCGTATGCACGGCATAGTCGATACCGCCGACAGTTGTGTATTGACTATTATAAACACTTGTCGGCAAATCATCGTCGTATGACGAACTGCTTGACGAATAATTATAACTTGACGAGCCGGAATACGAACTTGACGAACCATACGATGACGAACTCGAAGACGATGAGCCTGAATAAGAGGAACCCGAATAAGAACTTCTGTAACTTGACGAATAAGACTTTTCTTCACGCGCCTTTTTGATTATTACAAAAATTATAAGTGCTAAAATCAAAGAGCCTGCCACAATGAGCAAAATCTTTGTGGTAGTTGCAAGATACATTTTCGTGGACACAGTTCCACACAAAACGCAGGTGTGTTTTTTCTCACCGATATTAAAAGTGGATGCTTCATCTACGATTGACCACTCATTATATGTATGTTCAAGCATTGGGAGAACTTCGCTTACAACTGCGCTTTTACAAACCGAGCATTTTTGCACCCTTTCGCCCTTATTCTTGCAGTCGGGCTCAACCGTTGTTTCCCACGGCAAAAGTTCACTGTGTAAATTACACTCAAAAGAAACCGCAACGGTATATTTATCCTTTGTAAAACCGTTAGTTAACGGGTTTCCGCCGGATATTTTTGAGATTTTTAAGTAATATGTACCTTCCTTTGAAACAGTAACAGAAAAATCTGTCGGGTCGCGTCCGGAAAGTGAACCCTCATTTAAAACTTTTTTACCATCAGTATCATAAACCGTTGCATACCAATAATATGCATAAGCACCGCTTGCCTCGTGAGTAAAATTAAACTGTATTTTACCCTCACCTAATGCCGAGAACTTGTACCAGTCCACATCCTTTTCTGACGACAGTTTACCGGTGATTGCCCCGCCTAACTCTATTTTATTCGCTTTGCTTTTTTTGTTATTGTTTTCTTTCTCTGATACAACCTTTATTTCTTCTGTTTTAGTTTCTTCTGCAAAAACGGTAGTTCCTGTACCTAAAACCAAAACAACAATTAACAACGAAAAAACTGTCACAATGAATTTTTTGATAATGTTCATTCCCCAATTCACCCCTCGAATATATTGTAAGTCACTGTTTTTAAAATGTCAACAATAAAACCTTTAAAAACAATAACTTCTACAATTCACTCAAAACGCAATGTCGAAGAAATAATTTATATGCACATTTATGCAACATTCACAAATTTTACCCTAAAATTTCCCTACAATAAATGGAAATATACTAAAAATTTTATTGATTTTCTCAATTAACATTGCTAAAATAATATTAGGAAGATTTTAACAACTTAAATTGGGTAAACTATAGTTATCGTCGCCTTAACGTTTGGAGTGAGAATATGGACTTAACCGCAAAATTACAACAATTCAAAGACGGTATGTGCTTTGATGCTTATACTTTTTTAGGATGCCATACCGAAAACGGCAAAACCGTTTTCAGAGTTTGGGCGCCTAATGCCGAAAGTGTCAGCGTAACGGGTGACTTTTGCGACTGGGACGACACACGTTACAATATGTTTCACATCGGCAACGGCGTATTTGAAGGAATTGTCGATAAATTACCGGAATATTCCGTATATAAATACAGTATAAAATCTAAAGACGGTAAAGTCACTTTAAAAAGTGACCCCTATGCTTATCATTTTGAAACTGCACCGCAGAACGCCTCCAAAATATATGATATTGAGGACTACGCTTGGCGTGACAACAAGTGGATAGAAGGCAAGAAAAACGGCGATATATATTCAAGTCCTGTAAACATTTATGAAGTTCACGCTGGCTCTTGGAAACGTTATGCCGACGGCAACTGCTTTAACTATAAAGATTTTGCCAAAGAACTCGCGGAATACGTAACCGAAATGGGTTATACTCACATTGAGTTGTTACCCATTATGGAGCATCCGTTTGACGGCTCTTGGGGATATCAGGTTACGGGTTATTATGCACCCACCTCACGCTACGGCACACCTAAAGATTTTATGGAGTTTATTGATATTATGCACGAGCATAATATCGGTGTTATAGTTGACTGGGTGCCGGCTCACTTCCCTAAGGACGAATTTGGCTTATACCATTTTGACGGCGGACCTTGTTACGAATATCCCGACCCCAAAAAAGGTGAACATAAAGAATGGGGCACTCAAGTTTTCGACTACGGTCGCGGAGAAGTTTTAAGTTTCTTGATTTCAAACGCAATGTTCTGGCACGAGAAATACCATATTGACGGTATCCGTGTTGACGCTGTTGCCTCAATGCTTTATCTCGATTACAACCGAAAAGACGGCGAATGGGTTGCCAACAAATACGGCGGTAAAGAGAATTTAGAGGCTATTGAGTTTTTAAAAAGGCTTAATATGGCGGTATTTGAGAAATACCCCAACACAATGATGATTGCCGAGGAATCAACCGCCTGGCCAATGGTCACCCACCCTGTTGACAAAGGCGGTTTGGGCTTTAACTTTAAGTGGAATATGGGTTGGATGAACGATACTCTACGGTATATGTCGCTCGACCCCATTCACCGCAAATACCACCACGACAGTTTAACATTCTCATTCTTCTATGCGTTTTCGGAAAACTTTGTATTACCCATTTCACACGACGAGGTTGTTCACGGAAAATGCTCGCTCATAAACAAAATGCCGGGTGAATATGACGATAAATTTAAGGGCTTGCGTGCATTTTATGCTTATATGATGGCACACCCCGGCAAAAAGTTATTGTTTATGGGCACCGAGTTTGCGCAGTTTATTGAATGGAACTATAAACAAGAACTTGATTGGTTGCTTTTAGAGTATGACAAACATCAAAAGATGTTAAACTTTGTTAAACGTTTAAATAAATTCTACAAAGACAACCCTGCATTATGGGAGATTGACTACTCTTGGGAAGGTTTTTCGTGGATTTCCAACGACGACCGCGACCAAAGTATTATCGCGTTTAAACGAACCGACCGCGACCAAAACGACATTATTGTTATTTGCAACTTCGTTCCCGTGACGCGTGAAAATTATAAACTAGGCCTTTCCGAATACGGCGAATATGAACTCATATTTAATACCGACAGCACCGACTTCGGTGGTGACGGTGTTAAGGTAAAAAACATTGTGAAAACATCTTCGGAGCCAATGCACAATTTCGAGCAGTCAGGTGAATTTACAATCCCCGCAATGTCGGTAATGTATTATAAACTCAAACGCAAATTAAAGCCAACAAAAACTTTAATCAAAAAAACTTATGAGGAGTGACAAGTTTTGAAGAAAACAGAATGTGTCGCTATGCTGTTAGCAGGCGGTCAAGGAAGTAGATTGGGTGTGCTCACTCAAAATATAGCCAAGCCTGCCGTCCCCTACGGCGGTAAATACCGCATTATTGACTTCCCCCTTTCCAACTGCACAAATTCAGGTATTGATACCGTCGGTGTTTTAACTCAATATCAACCGCTTGAATTAAACGATTACATCGGTTCGGGCAAGCCTTGGGATTTGGACCGTTCCGACGGTGGTGTGCATATTCTTCCGCCTTATCAAAACAACAAGGGTGGCGACTGGTACAAGGGCACTGCTAACGCTATTTATCAAAACATTCCGTTTATTAAGCGTTATGACCCCGAATACGTGCTTATTCTTTCGGGCGACCATATTTATAAAATGGATTACAGTGATATGATTGAACAGCATAAAACCTCGGGTGCTGACTGTACAATTGCTGTAATCGAAGTGCCGATGGAAGAAGCCTCCCGTTTCGGTATTATGAATACAAATCCCGACGGCACTATCTATGAGTTTGAGGAAAAACCGAAAGAACCAAAATCTAATTTGGCTTCAATGGGTATCTACGTATTTTCTTGGGATAAGTTAAAGAAATATCTTGAAGAAGACGAGGCTGACCCCAATTCTTCTAACGATTTTGGTAAAAACATCATTCCAAATATGCTTAATGACAAGCAGAAAATGGTGGTTTACCGTTTTGCTGATTATTGGAAAGACGTTGGTACAATCGATTCGCTTTGGGAAGCTAACCTTGATTTGCTTAACCCAAAAGTAGAACTTGACCTTTCCGACCCGAAATGGAGAATTTATTCCCGTACACCTAATGCACCGCCACAGTATATTTCCAACACTGCAAAGGTGCAAAACTCACTTATCACCGAGGGTTGCGACATTTCGGGAACTGTTGATTTCTCGATTTTATTCGAAAGTGTCACCATTGAAGAAGGTGCGGTTGTTAAGGACTCTCTCATTATGCCGGGTGCTACAATCAAGAAAAACGCCTCGGTACAGTATGCTATTGTTGCCGAAAACGTAGTTGTTGACGAAGGCGCTACTATCGGTGAGCGTCCCGAGGACGTAACCGACCTTACAAAATGGGGTGTTTCGGTTGTCGGCGCAGGACTTTATGTTGGCAAGAACGCAAAAATCAGCGCCGGTGTTATGATTAGAGAAAACGTTAAGGACGGTGATAAGCAATGAGAAAGAATACCTGTTTAGGAATTGTTTTTCCAAACGCTCACGACGATTTAATGGGTGAAATGACCGAAAAGCGTTCTATGGGCTCACTTCCCTTCTGCGGACGTTACCGTATTATCGATTTTGCTTTATCAAACCTTGTTAATGCCGGTATCTCTAAAGTCGGTATGGTTACAAAGGCTAACTATCAGTCGTTAATGGACCACGTCGGCACTGGTAAAGCTTGGGATTTGGACAGAAAAAGCGGTGGTTTGTTCTTCCTTTCACCCTATTCCAACACCGAAGCTAAGGTTTATACCGGTCACGTTGATGCTCTTTTCGGTGCGATGGACTTTTTAAAAAAATCGGTTGAACAGTACGTTGTAATGTGTGACGGTGACGTCATCACCAACTTTGATTTGAGTAAAATGATTGACCGCCATATCGAAAGCGGTGCAGATATCACAATTGCTTACAAAAAAGGAGCAATGCCCATTAACCACCACGACGTTATGAACTTCAAGTTAGACGATGACAAGGTTACAGAAATTAATTTTGCCGCGTTTGACAATGCAGATTGCAACGTAAGTCTTGATATTATTATTCTCTCACGCGAGCTGTTGATTGATATCGTAAACCAAGGTCACGCACACAACTATACAAGTTTAGCACGTGATATACTCAATCCAAATATCGCAAAATATGACATTCGTGGATATGAAATTACGGAATACTCTGCGATTATGGACAGTCCCGAAACTTACGTTAAAACAACTAACGACGTGGTAAACTGCCCCGATGTCAGACGTCAGTTGTTCTGCAAAAAGCGTCCCGTTTTCACTAAAACACGTGACGATATGCCGACTGTTTACGGACTCGACAGTGAGGTTAACAACTCAATAATTGCAGACGGTTGTGTTATTGAGGGTACGGTTAAAAACAGCGTTTTGTTCCGCGGCGTTAAGATTGGCAAAGGCACAATAATTGAAAACAGTATCATTATGCAGGATTCGGTTATTGAGGATAATGTTGACCTTCAGTGTGTCACATTAGATAAAAAGGTTAAGGTGACCATTGGCAAAACTTTGCGTGGAACACCTACCTATCCTATCTACGTCCGCAAAAACGCTCAAGTTTAAAAAATAGGAGTAAATTATGAAAGTATTATATGCAACAAGTGAAGCCTATCCTTATGCTATGTCAGGCGGTTTAGCCGACGTTGCAGGCGCTTTACCTAAAGCTTTGAGAAAAAGACTTGTCGGTTGTCGCGTTGTTTTGCCTTTGTATGAAGGAATCAGTGACGAACTACGTGCCGATATGCACTTTATAACAAGTATTACTGTTCCAGTTGCTTGGCGTAGACAGTATTGCGGAATATTTGAAGCAAAACACGACGGCGTTATCTATTACCTGCTCGACAATCAGTATTACTTCAAACGTGGCGGTCTTTACGGACATTATGACGATGCGGAGCGTTTTGCTTTCTTCTCGCGCGCCGTACTTGAAATGATACCGCATATTGGTTTTACACCCGATATTATTCACTGTAATGACTGGCAAACGGCGTTAATCCCCGTTTTCCTTGATACACTATACAGAATGGTTGACCCATATAAGAATATTAAGACTGTATTTACCATTCACAATATTCAGTATCAAGGAAAATACGGCACTGAACTCATCGGTGATGTTTTAGGTTTGCCGCCCGAATCTGCAAATTTGGTTGAATATGATAATTGCGTCAACCTTATGAAAGGCGCTATTGAGTGTGCAGACCGCGTAACCACCGTAAGCCCAACATACGCTGAGGAAATCAAAGACCCTTGGTTTGCTCACGGACTTGACGGAATTATCCGTGACCGTTCATTTAAGTTAAGCGGTATTGTCAACGGTATTGACACCGATGTTTACAATCCTGCTACCGATATTCATCTTTGGGAAAATTATAGTTTAGAAGATTTGAGCGGAAAGTTGACAAACAAACGCGAACTGCAAAAAATGTTCGGTCTACCTCAACGAGATGACGTACCCATTATCGGTATGGTTAGTCGACTAGTTACACACAAAGGTCTTGATTTAGTCAAATTTGTATTTGACAGTATAATTGCTCAGGACGTTCAGGTTGTGATTCTAGGTAGCGGTGAATGGGAATTTGAAACATATTTCCACTCTCAAATGCAAGCGCATCCCGACAAAATTGCATTAAAGTTGGGCTTTATCCCCGATTTAGCTCATAAAATCTATGCCGGTGCAGATATATTCTTAATGCCTTCAAAGAGTGAACCTTGCGGTTTGGCGCAGATGATTGCACTTCGTTACGGCACAATCCCCATTGTCCGCGAAACCGGCGGGCTTAAAGACACTGTTTCAGACAGCGGTGATAACGAAGGCAACGGCTTTACATTCCGTTCCTACAACGCGCACGATATGGCTCACACCGTTTACCGCGCAGTTGAGGGTTATAAGAACCGCGAAGGTTGGGAAATCCTCAAAAAGCGTGCTATGGCTTGCGACAACAGTTGGGGTAAATCCGCAAATGCATATATTAAAATGTATAAAGAAATTTTAGGTAAATAAAATGTTTCACCCAATCGTAAATACGGTTGGGTGATTTTTTTGTTGAAAGATTATTAAATTTAAGGTATAATGTATTAAAATCAATTTGTGGGAGGTGCGGTGTATGACAGTTTCTTTCAGTACATTAGGTTGTAAAGTTAATCAGTATGAGTCAGAAGCTCTTGCCGAAATTTTTGAGGCAAAGGGTTTTACTGTTCTGCCATCAGGTGAAACTGCTGATATTATAATCGTCAATTCCTGCACCGTAACCGCCGAAAGCAATCGAAAAGTCAGGCAAACTGTAAGAAAACTCCGCCGCAAGTCCCCCGACGCGTTAATTGTGCTAACGGGTTGTATGGCGCAAGCATTTCCAAAAGAATGTGAAGAGATAAAAGAGGCTGATTTAATCATCGGTAACTCGCATTACGATACATTGCCCGACTTATGTATAAACGCTTTAGCCGAAAAAACCGACCGCGTTTGTGTCACACCGCACGAAAAGGTATACACCGACATCGGTGTATCAAAGTTAACCGAACATACACGCGGATACATTAAAATTGAAGACGGTTGCAACCGCTTTTGTTCATACTGTATTATACCCTATGCCCGCGGTCGCGTTCGTTCAAGGTCATTAGACTCAATAAAAAAAGAGGCTGAAAATTTATCAAAATCAGGATACAAAGAGGTTGTATTGGTCGGTATCAACCTTTCGGCATTCGGGCTTGACACAGGTGACGAGCTTTGCGATGCAGTAGAAGTTGTTTCAAGTGTAGACGGTATTAAACGCGTAAGATTAGGCTCGCTTGAATGTGACCAAATCAGCGACGAAGCACTCGAAAAATTAGCAAAAAACAAAAAATTCTGCCCTCAATTCCACTTGTCGTTGCAATCAGGTTGTGACAAGACCTTAAAAGAAATGAACCGCAAGTATGACACTGCCTTTTACCGCGATTTAGTAGCACGAATACGGGCAAAATTCCAAAATCCCGCTATCACTACCGATATAATGGTTGGATTTATGGGTGAAAGTGACGAAGATTTTAAAGAGTCTTGCGATTTTATGGAGGAAATCGGTTTCGCGCGCTCACACGTGTTCGTTTATTCGGTAAGAGAAGGCACTGCTGCCGCAAAACGTACCGATAAAGTCGACCCAAAAGTTGCACAGCAACGCGCTAAACTAATGCAAAAAATATCGACAAGTACAGAACAAGCCTTTTTAAAATCTCAAATCGGTACTGTTGCAAACGTTTTGCTTGAAACCCAAGATAACGGCGTTTGGGAAGGTTATTCCGAAAATTACACAAGAGTAAAAATCCCCAACTTAACCGCCAACGAAGGTGACATTGTCACAGTAACCATCACCGACACAGAAAGTGACTATTGCATCGGAAAAATTATATAAAAGCAAAAAAGAGGTGCTATGCACCTCTTTTTACTTCTTCTGCTCCCAAATTACAACCTCGCCCGAGGCTAATGTTGGTTTTAAATCTATCAAACGTTGGTTTGACGAGCCTTTAAACCTTAAACTGATGTCCTTCAATTCCTCAACGAACTCACCGTCTACAAGCACGTCAATGAGTGACAATATTTCATCAGTCACTTCGCATCTTGCACGGCTTTCAGCCAACAACTCATCCTCTAAAGTGTACCCCGAAAAACACCAGATTGTTTTTTTAGGGTACATTTCCTTTAATCTTTTCAAAAACGGTAACAACGCTCTTTGATTTTGAGGTTCCATAGGCTCACCGCCGAGCAACGTCAAACCGTCAATCCACGAGGGTGCTAAAGCCTCTAATAACTCGTTTTCTATATCCTTTGTAAACGGCTCACCGTAATTAAAATCCCAAGCCTCACTGTTAAAGCAACCCTTGCAGAAATGAGTACAACCCGAAACAAACAGTGTAACCCTGACACCGATACCGTTGGCAATATCGTTTTTATTTATTTTAGCGTAGTTCATTTTAAACCCTCTTTTATGACCTTACTGTATTTTCAGTATAAGTTATTTTCTCGAAAAAGTCAATATGATGACCGCTTGACAAAAGCTTTGAAACTTTAAATTAATTATGTAAAAATTTATAGTGACAAATGGTTTAAATTGTGGTATACTTTATTAAAATAAGATAACACATTTAACGGAGTGTATTTTTAAATGAACGTTCAATATTTAAATGAAGTCGCCCAAGTTTTGTTCGATTTTATGAAAGAAAACGGCTTTGTTGCAGACGCTGAAAACGTTGGTGTTTTTAAAAATGATTTGAAAACCTACCGCGTATTTTATGATGACTCGAAAAAACTTTTCAGTATTGAAGTAAACCTCAACGACAGCGAAACTTCGACCGTTTTAAGCACCTGGTATTTTGATGAAGATGACCACGGACCGAAAGATACAACTTGTATCGGTGAGGACTTTTTAGAGGCCGTCGCAAAGGATACCGGCGTTAAATTAATCAAAAAATCAGACGGTACTACAACCGAAGTTGCTATGCCTGAAAAGGCCGCTATCGGTACTGAACCCGGCATTGAAGCATTCACCCAAAAATTCCTCGCAATGTTCCCGCAATACAAGGACGCTTACAAGGAAACTGTTGCAAAATACGGCGATTTCCTCTATGTAAACTTTTATAAAAAATACGGTGTCGAAAAAATGCTTGAATTAATGGCTAACGAGTTAGGCAACAAAAGACAGCTCACAAAGTATTGGAATATGCTCGGCGATATGCACTATGAGGGTGAATTGGTTGTAGCAGACCTTATTTGCTCGGTTATTTTAGCAGGAAGTTTCGGTAAAGAACCCGAAAAATTCGACGAAATTGCAGACAAGTACCTTGCCGAATATCCTTTCTTAAAAGCATCCGCAAAAGCCTCTGTTCACGATTACAAGAACAACAAAAAACTCCGTCAGATTTTAGAAGCATAATAATATACAACGAAATCCAAGTGTCAATTGACACTTGGATTTTTCTTTTTTATATCTCTTGCAATTCCTCGCTGTTTGTGATAATATAATAACACCACATCACATTTTAATAACCGACTATTTCGACTCATATAGGGAAAACTACCTTGGCAAAAGGTGTTCTCTCTTATTCCTATATGGGTAAGGTCGGTGTGATGTGGTAATCTAACCGAGGGAATCACTTTTTCGGCACATCTCTTCGGGGATGTGCTTTTTTGCGAGGTGGGAAAATGGGGTTTTATTGGAAACCATGGTATATAGAAATTAAAAAATTTTTAAGATGGTTATCTGCCGATGAGCGAGAACGTAAAAAATTAAAATATGTTCCTCCTCGGTGTCAAATTTGTGATTTTTTGGGTTTTTGCCGTGACGAAAAAAATAATTGGAAGTGCCGTAACGGTTGCCTATTGATGAAAAAATAACAAAACACAACGAAAGCCAAGTGTCAACTGACACTTGGCTTTTTCTTTTAAAAATTTACCAAATCGACTCTTCCTCGGGCTTACCGGGACGTGTCATCAAATTTCTTATGGCCTCCTCGGCGGGTAAGTAATTAAATAAAATATTATAGCACTGGGTTATTATCGGCAAATCAACCGAATGTTTTTCTGCCAAACGCTCTGCAATTTCAACGGCGTAATATCCTTCGACAGTGCCGACCGTTTCCAACGCCTCTTTTACCGGTGTACCCTTACCTACAAGGTTGCCGAAGCGGTTGTTACGGCTATGCTCCGACATACAGGTAACAATCAAGTCACCCAATCCCGAAAGCCCCATAAATGTAGCTGTTTCAGCACCCATTTTGACACCCAAGCGTGCAATTTCGGCAAGGCCTCTTGTCATTAAAGCGGCACGTGTGTTATCACCAACACCCAAACCGTTAGCAATACCTGCACAAACGGCGATTACGTTTTTCAATGCACCGCCAACCTCAACACCGACAACATCAGTTGCGGTATAAATACGGAATGTTGTACCTATGAGTGCATCCTGCACAGTTTCTGCCGCCTCTATACAGGTTGACGCTGCAACAACAGAAGTCGGTACGTGACGTGCAACCTCTTCAGCGTGCGAAGGACCTGAGAGGATAACCAACGGTTTTTCGGGCAACTCCTCGGCTATAACCTCAGATAAAAGTTTCATACTGCCCTTTTCAAAGCCTTTAGCAACGTTAACCACAATACCGCAATCAATATTTTTAAGTTTTGCCGCAGTTTCTCTTACCGCAAATGACGGCGTTGCAATTATAGTGATAAACGAGCCATCTATTTCCTCTAAAGAAGTTGTAATTTTAATTTCCTCGGGGATTTTTATACCTTTAAGCAGTTTTTCACTTTCACGGGTAACATTCAAACCGTCGACCTCTGCCTCAAACGGAGACCACATCACCGTTTCAAAGCCTTTTGAAAAACAATGCACTGCCAAAGCAATACCCCAACCGCCCGAGCCTAAAACACTTATTTTTTTCATTGATTTGACTCCTTCTTTTTAGCAGTCAGCTTCTTTTCCTCACCGCGAATAAGACGTCCGATATTTGCACGGTGAGTGATGAATATATTAACAGAAAATACCGACACAAGTAACACTTGAATTAAAACGGAATACGGCTCATCTTTGATTTCAGTTGCAAAGAATATATTAAGTATAGGCAACGAAACCGCAGCAGTCAATGAGCCTACCGAAATAATACGGGTGATAATAAATGCGAGTAAAAACAAGGTTAACCCTAAAACTGCAGTTTGCCAACAACAAACAAATCCGACGCCTAAAGTAGTTGCAACACCTTTTCCGCCTTTGAACCCGAAAAACACAGGGAAAATGTGTCCAAAAACACAAGCAATTGCACAATAATATACTGCATACTCGGGTATTAAAGCATCGACCGAAACCAACGAGTGAACATAAGGCAACACCCACAACTTTGCCACAAGACAAACCACGACGCCCTTTAAACAGTCAATCACAAAGGTCATCAATCCCGGTACTATACCGCGTGAGCGTATCATATTGGTCATGCCTGCATTACCGCTACCCTCATTTCGCACGTCACCGCCGCGAGCAGTAGAGATAATAACAGCACCGTTAACACTGCCGATTAAATAGGACGCAATAAGCAGTCCTGCTAACACTAAAAATGCCATTTCAATACTCCTTCTTTACAAAAAACAGCACGTTAGATTATGCCTTGGTCTTACCGTCACCGCGTTCGCGAATTACGAAGCGCACCGGTGTACCCTCAAGTCCAAACGTAGAACGAATTTGATTCTCCAAATAACGCTGATATGAGAAATGGAACAATTCCTCGCGGTTACAGAAGAAAACAAATGTAGGCGGACGGGTTGAGGCTTGAGTCATATAATAAATCTTCAATCTCTTACCCTTATCCGAGGGCGGTTGCACACGCGCGGTAGCCTCTGCCAACACATCGTTAAGCATACCGGTAGAAATTCGCATAGTATTTTGCGAATAAACAAACTTAATTAACTCAAACAACCGGTCAACACGCTGACCGGTTTTTGCCGAAATAAAAATTATCGGTGCATACGGCATAAACGAGAAATCTTCCATCAAAGATTTTCTCATACTGTCCATAGTTCTGCCGTCTTTTTCGACCAAATCCCACTTATTAACGGCAATAATTGCGGCTTTTCCCTGCTCCATAGCCAAACCGGCAACCTTGGAATCCTGCTCGGTAAAGCCTTCGGTAGCGTCAATCATAATAACGCAAACATCGGCTCTTTCCACCGCCATTTTAGCGCGCATTACACTGTACTTTTCGATATCGTCATCAACTTTAGATTTACGTCTGATACCTGCAGTATCGGTGAAATTATACTTCTGTCCTTTTACGGTAACCATAGTATCAATAGCGTCACGCGTAGTACCTGCAATATCGGAAACAATCACGCGTTCCTCACCGCTGATACTGTTAATCAGAGAAGACTTACCTGCATTCGGCTTACCGATAACTGCAACGTTAATTACGTCTTCTTCAGTATCATCAAAATCAGCCTCGGGAATATGCTCAAACACTCTATCGAGTAAGTCACCTGTTCCGTGACCGTGAACACTCGAAACTGCTACAGGGTCACCTAAACCTAAATTGTAGAACTCATAAAATTCCATTGGTAAATCGCCCAAGCGGTCGCACTTATTAACGCACAAAACCACCGGTTTGCCCGACTTTTGTAACATTGCTGAAACCTCGCGGTCAGAGGCGGTTACACCGCTTTTTAAATCGGTTACGAAAATAATAACCGAAGCGGTGTCGATTGCCAACTCTGCCTGAGCGCGCATTTTCTTCAAAATCACGTCGTCGGTTTTAGGCTCAATACCGCCGGTATCTATAAGCATAAAGTTTTTGCCAAGCCATTCGGCGTTTCCAAAAATACGGTCGCGGGTAACACCCGGCGTATCATCAACTATAGACAGCCGTTGGCCAATAAGTTTATTAAAAAGTGTAGATTTACCGACATTCGGTCTGCCTACAACTGCAACTACGGGTTTAGCCATACGCTACCTCCATCTTCTAATCTCTATTCTCCTAATAATGCGGACATTAACGCCCAACCGTCACTGTCCACAACTCTTATTTTCACATTTAATGCTTCCTCAACATCTTTTACAGTCACACTATCGAGGAACATATCTCTTTCGTGACGTAACATTGACGAGGATATAAGCAACTCGTCTCCCAAATCTCTACCCTTTAACTGCTCAATTATATCGGTACCGGTTAAAAGTCCCGTCACAGTGATTTTGCCACCAAAAAAGTTATTCTTAATTGGGATAACCTCACACTCTAAATTATGCCATTTTTTAGTCACTTTGTCAACAATATTCCGCATTAAAGGGTACGCTGCCTCACCCGTTGCAAGAGTGATTTTACGCTGTACTTTTGGCGGTTCAAAATCGTCAATTGCCTCATCACATTCGTTTTCCAACATTGCCCACATTCCGACACCATTTTCCAACTGTAAAAAGTCACCGTAAAATGTACTGTCAGGCATTGAACGTTTGGCTATTAAATAAAACTCATCAGCCGCAAACACACGGCGTTCACCGTAAATTTTAAGAGTTTCAGCACCAAATTTTGTTGTTATGTCAACCACTTGAGATGCAGTTTGTTGGTCGAAAGGTTCTAAATGGCACAATCCGTCACGGTGACCTGTCAAACCTACGGGGACGCAAGCAATACTTTTAATCGACGGGTACTTTATCAAATCCGAAAGGCTCTTTTCCAAAGCCACCCCATCATTGTAACCCGGAACTAACACCAACTGACAGTTTACGTCAATTCCCGCTTCGCAAAAACGCCACAAGCTATTCAAAGCCTCGCCTGCAAAGCGGTTGCCCATCATTTTAACGCGTAAATCAGGGTCGGTTGTATGCACCGAAACATTTACAGGGCTAATATGCAACTTTATAATACGCTCGATTTCGTGCTCGGTTAAATTAGTCAAGGTAATATAGTTGCCGAACAAAAATGACATTCTCGAATCATCATCCTTAAAATACAACGATTCGCGCATACCTTTCGGCAACTGGTCAATAAAGCAGAAAATGCACTTATTTTTGCAGGAATGCTGTTTATCCATTAAATAGGTTTCAAACTCCAACCCTAACTCATCATACTCCGGCTTTTTGACCGTAACCGAACGCACAGTGCCGTCGGTTGACTGTATTTTCACCGAAAGCACGTTTTCATTTTGATAAAATCTGTAATCCAAAACATCAACTATTTCATTTCCGTTTAATTCACAAAGTATTTCGTTAGGTTTAATCCCTACTTTTTCGGCAAATGAGCCTTTTTCTACACCTTTAATTACAACTGCCAACCTACGTCACCTGCCTTCATTAATTTAAAAAAGAAAGGGAAGGATAACTCCTTCCCTGTTAGCTTTCGCTCTTAATTAAGCTTCAACCTTAACTACTTCACGGTCGTTATAGAATCCGCAAGCAGGGCAAACTCTGTGAGGTCTCTTATACTCGCCGCAGTGACTACACTTTACAAGTGTCGGAGCACTCATCTTCCATACGTTAGAACGTCTCTTATTCTTTCTTGCCTTCGAGGTTTTTCTCTTCGGTACTGCCATTTTCAGCGCCTCCTTAAATACTTACATTAATCTTCTAACAATTTGGATAATGCCGCAAGCCTCGGGTCACCTGTCTTGGTAGCACAGCCACACGGACCGTCATTCAGGTTTTTCCCACAACTTTGACACAATCCCTTACAATCCTCTTTGCATAAATGCTTATAAGGAAGATTTACGACAACCTCGGTAAAGACAAGCTCGTCCAAATCCAACTTATAATCCTGCAAGAGAATCATCTCGTCATCCTCATCATTTTCGAGTTCGGCGACGAGTACACGCTCTATCGGTACCAAATAGTGCTTTACTGCAGTGTTGCCGCAACGGTCACACGGTGCGGTATATTCACAGTCACACTGAACCGATAGTGTTACAATGCCGGCTCGACTGAATACGCTTCCGGTAACCCGGACAGGTGATTTTAAAGGGTATTCCCCAAAAAACTCAACCTCACTCAAGTCAAACCTGCAATCGAGCGGACGGCTCTGTCCGTCATTTACAAAAAGTGACCTTAAATCAAGAACCATTCCACTCACCTCAAATTGTCACACAGATTATTATATCTATACTAATACGCTTTGTCAAGTCTTAATTTCGTGCTTAACACAAAATTTTACATTTTCTTTAAATGTTACAAAACACCGCACAATTTTCATTGTGCGGTGTGCAAATAGAACAAAATTAAAGTTCTTCAGCAAACTTGAAAATAGATTCAGGCAACTCTGCCTTATCAGCCGAAATAGTGATAATAAACTCGGTATTAGCGTCCTTAGAAAGCTCACTAAGTTTCTCTAAAAATGCTGCAAGTTCATCATAGTTACGGTTAGCAATGCGAAGAATTGCATCAATACCGATATGAGTAATATCATAGTTAGATGCGCACATACCTGCTATAAAACCGTAGAACTGCTCATAACCTGAAATGCCATAATGGTCAGCATCTACCAAACGAACGCGATGGGTAATATTTAAAGTAAGGGTGGAACTCTTTTCGATGCAAGCAACGCTACCGTTGGAAGCATCAGCTGCCGCTGTAACAGCGTCGATAAGCTTTTTGGTCTTGCCACTGCCTTTTTTACCGATAATAAGTTTTAACATAAAAACAACTCCTTTATATTTTACCGCAAAAGCGGTTATTTCCTTGAATATTATTATTTAATACGTGCTTCAAGGTCGGCTCTTAAATCCTCATAACCAGGTTTGCCGAGCATTGCGAACATATTTTTCTTATAGCTCTCAACACCGGGTTGGTTAAAGGGATTAACACCGAGCATATAACCCGAAATAGCACAAGCCTTTTCAAAGAAGTAGATTAATCGACCGAGGTTTTCTTCATCAGCCTTTTCTACTTCAATTACAAGATTAGGTACACCGCCGTCGGTATGTGCAAGCACAGTACCCTCAAAAGCCTTTTGGTTAACAAACGACATCGGCTTGCCTGCCAAGAAATTAAGTCCATCACCATTAACGGCATCTTCCTTAATAACTGTATCTGAACCGCAGTCACCGATAGTAACTACTGTTTCAAACATCAAACGGCGTCCGTCCTGAATGTACTGACCCATCGAATGTAAATCGGTTGAGAAGGTAACTGATGCGGGGAACAAGCCCTTACCGTCTTTACCCTCACTCTCGCCGTAAAGCTGTTTAAACCATTCAGCCATCATGGTGAATCTCGGCTCGTAAGAAACAAGCAACTCAACCTCTTTACCCTTACGGTAGAAGCAGTTACGAACAGCTGCATACTTATAGCAATCGTTAGCCTCAATATCATCGATTGCATACTCGTCACGGGCTTTTTGAGCGCCCAACATAAGTGCATCTATATCAGCACCGGCAACTGCAATAGGAAGAAGACCAACTGCAGTAAGTACCGAG
>JAZRSW010000055.1:0-3266 GCA_045651745.1 Acutalibacteraceae bacterium | reverse complement strand
ATATATGGGAATCAGTGCTTTAAAACGGTATACCACCGTAAAGGTGACGGTGAACATTCCTATAAGATGTATATTTGGCAAAATTTCCATTATTATGTCTGAAATATACATCAATGTGCCAAAAGAGGCAAACAGAACGATTTGGAAAAGCAAACGTCCTATTTTACTCATTCTTTAGTATATTGGAACCAATATTCAGCATCTTTTACAATATCGGTTTTATCAACGCCGGTTGAGGCATACTTGCCGTCGATATAAAATGACCAATAAGCCTTATCTTTGTCGTAATCGGCGGTGACGCCAGTAACGGTTTTGACATAAAGACCGTATGTGCTTTCCTCACCCGAAATCATATCCAACTCTTGCAAGGCTTCACCAACGGTTTTCTTGTCAGTGAAAACACGATAGATAACGTTGCTATCATTCGGACCGATAACGCGGAAAATGAACGAGATGTTGCCATTTCCCTTGTTAACATCGGTGGCGTTAACGCCATAAGTATCGCCCGGAACATAAGACGAGGTTTCACTGGATCCGGTTGATGCAGTTGCTGATTGTCCGGGGATGTAGTTGTCTTTTGGTGTTTCTTTTTCACCGCAAGACGCGAGGGATAGTCCTATTGCCGCAATAAGACAGATTGATAAAACGAGTGAAGTAAGTTTTTTGATAAAGTTTGTTTTTTCCATTTATCATTTCTCCTTTTTTGTTTTGAAAACTGTTCTTCGGCACTCGCAAAGCTGAAATTTCAGAAGTTTTCTGTTTCGGATTCGGTCTTCCGACTTAAAGCAAATTCATCAAGTCGCCTTCTCAGGTTTAACCCAATGGCTTGTCTCCCTTTGCGGCAGGGGATAGGCTTGAAATATTAACGCTCAATACGGCGGCGTGCCCGTGCAGGAATGACACCTGCTTCCCATTAATCCAAAAATATTTTACCACTTTTATATAGCTTTTTCAATAGTAAGTTATTGTTAGACATAATAAGAGTTTGATTTTATAAAATTAAAACAATAAAAGCGGAAGGTTTCCCTTCCGCTTAAAAACATTTTATTTTTTATCACCCATAGTAAGCACCAAAACTGCCTTTTGTGCATGCAGACGGTTTTCTGCCTCGTCAAAAATCTCGTTGGCGTGCTTTTCAAAGGTTTCTGCGGTGATTTCCTCACCTCTGTGAGCAGGTAAGCAATGCATAACCATTGCATCTTTGTGAGCCAAAGACATAAATTCTTCGTTAACCTGATATCCTTTAAATACACGTTCACGTTCGACCTTTTCGTCTTCCTGACCCATTGATGCCCAAACGTCAGTATAAACGGCGTCGGCGTCTTTAACCGCTGCACCGATATCCTCTGTGCAGGTGAATTTGCCGGTAGCACTTGCCCACTTCATAATATCGGCATCAGGCTCGTAACCTTTGGGGCAGGCGATTGCCACTTCCATACCACACTTGATACCGCCGACAATCAGCGAGTTTGCCATATTGTTTCCGTCACCGACAAAAGTAAGTTTAAGCCCATCTAATGAGCCTTTATGCTCACGAATTGTCATTAAGTCGGCTAAAACCTGGCAGGGGTGACAGTAATCGGTCAAACCGTTGATTATGGGGATTGAGCCGTATTTTGCCAAATCCTCAACCTCTTGTTGAGCAAAGGTGCGAATCATAATACCGTCTAAATAACGTGATAATACACGTGCGGTATCCTCGACCGGCTCGCCTCTGCCGATTTGAAGGTCACGTGAACTTAAAAACAAAGCCTGACCGCCCAAGTGGTACATACCGGCTTCAAATGAAACACGGGTACGGGTTGAAGATTTTTGGAAAATCAAACCTAAAGTTTTACCCTTTAAATAGCGGTGGTCAACGCCGTGTTTTTGGTCATATTTCAACTGGTCGGCGAGGTTTAAAATTTCCTCGATTTCAGCGGTTGATAAATCGCCTAATTTAAGTAAATGTTTCATTCTTCAATAATCTCCTTTAAGATTTTTAAAGCTTTGTCTATCTGTTCTTTGGTTATATTTAAGGGAGGCAATAATCTTAATTTCGTTTTTGCGGTTAAAACCAAAACGCCCTTTTCCAACGCTTTGTTGGCGAGCTCTTTTGCCGGTTTTTCGGTTTCAATGCCAAGCATAAGTCCCAGTCCCGAAACGCTTTTTACACCATTGATTTTTAAAAGTTGGGATTTTATATATTCTGATTTCTCGGTGACCTCGTCAAGTAGTTTTTCGTCAATTCTTTTAACGATTGATACTGCACCTGCTGATACTACGGGGTTTCCGCCGAAAGTCGAGCCATGGTCTCCGCCTTTTAAGGTGAATTCGGTCTTTTCACCTAAAAGACAAGCGCCAATCGGTAATCCTCCGCCAAGACCTTTTGCGGTTGTAATAATGTCAGGTTTTAAATTGAAATGTTCCGAAGAGAAATATTTACCCGTTCTGCCGTTGCCGGTTTGAACTTCGTCGGCGATAATGAGAAAACCGTATTTTTTGGCTTCCGCTTTAACACAGTCGACAAACTCCTGCGACAAGGCGTTGACTCCGCCTTCACCCTGAACTAACTCCAACATAACTGCGGCGGTGTCACTGCCCACAGCCGATTTCAAAGCCTCGCAATCGTTAGCAGGGATGAATTCGAAACCGTTTGTAAAGGGTCCGAAATCTTTATGGAAAACGTCCTGACCTGTTGCGGAAAGGGTAGTAACCGTTCTGCCGTGGAAACTGTTTACCAAGGTAATGATTTTACCTTCGGCACCATTATGGTTATCTGAATAATATTTACGTGCGGTTTTTATTGCACATTCGTTAGCCTCTGCACCCGAATTGCCGAAGAAAACCTTTTTCATTCCTGACTTTTCGCAAAGCAATTTTGCCAACTCAACACACGGCTTGGAATAGTAAAGGTTAGAGGTGTGTTGGATTAAATTCAACTGCTCAATTACTGCGCTTTTCCATTCTGTATCATTAATACCGAATGTGTTTACTGCAATACCTGAGCCTAAATCAATATACTTTTTGCCGTCAACATCAGTAATTTCAGCACCGTCACCGCTGATTAACTCAACATTAAATCTGCCGTAGGTGTTGGCGACATACTGTTTATCGTTTTCAATAAAATGTTCCATTTTTTACCCCACAAACATTGTGCCGATACCTTCGTCGGTCAGAATTTCAAGAAGAAGCGAATGAGGCACTCTGCCGTCAATGATGAACACCTTTTTAACGCCTCTGCGGATAGCTTCTCTGCAGCAATCAACCTTGGGAATCATACCGCC
>JAZRSW010000054.1:0-4609 GCA_045651745.1 Acutalibacteraceae bacterium | reverse complement strand
AGCATTCTTATAGCAAACACCCTCGACAATTTCACGAAGTGTTTTTTCGTCATAAGGATACTCACCGTTTTCAATCCATTCGCCCAAAACGTTACAGAAAATTCTTCTGAAATATTCGTGACGGGTGTAAGAAAGGAAACTACGCGAGTCGGTCAACATACCGACAAAATTACCTAAAATCGAAAGATTAGCTAACGAGGTCAACTGTGCTTCCATACCTGTTTTGGTATCACTGAACCACCAAGCCGAGCCGTGCTGAATTTTACCGGGAACTTCAGAACCCTGGAAAGCACCGATAATGGTATCAAGCAGCTCATTATCAGCAGGGTTGAGCGAATAAAGAATAACTCTTGGCATAGCGTTCTGCTCTTGGAAAGCATTGAGCAAGCCTGCAATAGCCTCACAGCAACCACGGGTAGAGATAACGTCAAACCCCATATCAGGACCCATTGAACGGAAAACAGGACCGTTAATATTGCGCATTACGTTAAAGTGCAACTGCATAACCCAACCGCGAGTAGCATATTCCTTTGCGAAGAAAACAAGCAAAGAGGTTTTAAACTGTTCCATCTCAAAATGGGTTACCTTCTCACCCGCTAATGCTTTTTTGAAAATTGCATCAACTTCTTCCTCGGTGCCTTCGGCATAAACAACGTAATCAAGACCGTGGTCGGCAGCTTTACAACCCATTTCAGCGAACAAGTCAAGACGGCTGTGCATTACGTCTTTCAAACACTGAATAGAATCAATTTCCTTGCCTACGACCTCGCCCAAATGAGCTATGTACTCTTTAAAACCGACCTTTTCAATATTAACCGCCTTATCAGGACGGAATGACGGTACAACCTTAGTTTTAAATGTTGTATCCTCTTTTAAAAGTTTATGCCATTTTAAATCGTCAGCCGGGTCATCAGTAGTACCGATAACCTCAACATTAGACTGCTCGATAAGACCGCGGGCAGTCATACCGTCCTCCTGCAATTTTTTGTTGCAAAGATTCCAAACTTCCTCTGCGGTATCACCGTTTAAAATGCCATTATAACCAAAGTATCTTTTTAACTCCAAATGAGTCCAATGGTGCATCGGGTTGCCGATTGCTTTAGGCAAAGCCTCAGCAAAACGTTGGAATTTAGTGCGGTTATCAGCGTCCCCTGTAATTTCATTTTCGGGAACACCGTTACTGCGAATTAAACGCCATTTATAATGGTCACCACCGAGCCAAGCCTCTGTAATATCTTTGAATTTACGGTTTTCATAAATCTCCTGCGGATTGATATGACAATGATAATCGATAATCGGTAAATCCTTACCCATTTTATAAAGTTTTTTTGCTGTTTTGGTTTTTAAAATAAAATCTTCATTCATAAAAGGTTTCATATTTACTACCTCCTAATATTTAATTATATTTTACATCATTTTGTCACTATTTACAAGTAAAATTTTACAATTTTTAAAAAGTTTGCAAATTCTGTCTAAAACAATGCAAAACAAAAGACCGTTCAAAAGAACGGTCTTAAAATTAATTATTTTTCGTCACCGGGTTTGAAAACGTGTCCGAATATTGTTGTTTCAGTAGCCTTAACGGTAACCTCTTCAACAAAGAACTCTCTATCATAGAACTTTGATACCAAAGTTTCAATTTCTGCATCTGTAAAATATTTAGCAATTTCAGTTGCTTTAAACTTTGCAACAGATGAAGCCTGGTCATAAGATTTAAATGTTGTATAGTCAAAACTACTGATGATAAGACCTACATACTTGCCTTCGGGAACCTTATCAAACTCATAGTTAGCATTAGTTCCTGTTCTTGCAACAAAGTATGTTGAATTAGCATAAGACGCAGAACCTGAACCGTCCTCGCCTGCTTCACCGTAGTTAAGGTTAACGGCGTCGGTCATATCAGTACCTTCAGCAATATTTTTTGAGATTAAAATAATACGTGCATCGTAATCATCGGGAGTTTCAACAGCAGAGAAATATTTATTTGCAATACCGCCGACTGTTAAACCTGCCTCGTCAACACCACGTCCAACAACTTTACCTATACCAACAACAGTTAGTGTACAAGTGTCAGATACCTTACCGTCTTTAGTTGCGGCAGTAATAGTAACCTCGCCTGCTTTAAGGCCTTCGAATTCACCTTTCGAGGGGGTGAACAAAGAAGCAACCGATGTATCAGATGCAGAATAGGTCAACTGTGTGCCTGCGGGCGTAACGGTCAACAACTCAGAAAAAGTGATGTAACCGCCAACCTCAACAGTGTACTTTTCAGCCTTAAACTCAACCTTAACATCTGCTGATGCGCCGTCGCCATTAGCATTTCCGCCGCCACAAGCAGCAAAACAGAAAACCATAGCAAAAGCTAAAACCAAACATAATAATTTTTTCATAAATTTTACTCCTTAATAAATTTTTGGATTAAATTTATTCTAACATAATAATTTCGAAGTGTCAACCAAAATAACTTTAATTAGAACAGACCTGTGATTTTACCGGTTGAATCAACATCAATGTTCTCTGCGGCGGGAACTTTGGGAAGTCCCGGCATAGTCATAATATCACCTGTGAGAACTACAACAAAGCCTGCACCTGCCGAAACCTTTACATTTTTAATAGTAACCTCAAAGTTTTCGGGAGCACCAAGTTTGGTCTGGTCGTCAGAGAAAGAATATTGAGTTTTTGCCATACAAACGGGGCACTTATCAAACCCTAATGCTGTCAAGGTAGCAATCTGCTTTTTAGCGGCAGGTAAAACATTAATTCCGTTACCACCGTAAACTTTTTTAACGATTGCCTCAATTTTCTCTTCAATTGTACCATCAAGTTCATAAGAATAGGTAAACTCGCCCTTTTCTTCTTCGCAAAGACGGACAACCTCTCTGGCTAACTCTTCACCACCCTTGCCACCTTCTGCCCAAACGTTAGAAAGCACAACGTTAACGCCTAATTCCTTGCATTTTGCAATAATTAAGTCAATTTCGGCATCGGTATCAGTCGGGAATCTGTTAACAGCAACAACCGACGGGAGTTTATAGACATTCTTAATATTCGAAACGTGGCGAAGCAGGTTAGGAATACCCTTTTCAAGTGCTTCGAGATTTTCGGTATTAAGCTCGGTTTTTGCTAAACCGCCGTGCATTTTTAATGCTCTGACAGTAGCAACCATTACAACTGCCGACGGTGTCAAACCTGCCATACGGCATTTAATATCAAGGAACTTTTCAGCGCCTAAATCAGCACCGAAACCTGCCTCGGTAATAGCATAGTCACCGAGTTTCATTGCAAGGCGGGTAGCCATAACCGAGTTGCATCCATGGGCAATATTAGCGAACGGACCACCATGAACAAACGCAGGTGTACCCTCTAATGTCTGAACAAGGTTGGGTTTAATTGCATCTTTTAAGAGTGCGGTCATAGCACCGACTGCCTTTAAGTCACCTGCGGTAACCGGCTTTTCGTCATAGGTATAACCTACAATAATTCTTGAAAGACGCTCTTTAAGGTCATCAATTGAGGAAGAAAGACAGAATACCGCCATAATTTCACTTGCTACGGTGATATCGTAACCGTCTTCTCTCGGAACACCGTTAACTCTGCCACCCAAACCATCGGTGACAAAACGTAACTGACGGTCGTTCATATCAACGCAACGCTTCCAAGTAATCCTGCGAGGGTCAATATTAAGTGCATTACCCTGATAAATATGGTTATCAAGCATTGCGGCAAGCAGATTATTTGCGGCACCGATAGCGTGGAAGTCACCGGTGAAGTGAAGGTTAATATCCTCCATAGGAACAACCTGAGCGTAACCGCCGCCTGCAGCACCGCCCTTAACACCGAAAACAGGGCCTAAAGAGGGTTCACGCAATGCTACCATTACATTCTTACCGATACGCTTCATACCGTCTGCAAGACCAATAGTGGTAGTGGTTTTACCCTCACCTGCGGGGGTCGGAGTGATAGCGGTAACAAGAATAAGTTTGCCGTCTTTTTTGTCGGACTTATCGAGCAAGGACAAGTCAACTTTAGCCTTATATTTACCGTATTGCTCCAAATACTCATCTGAAATACCGGCAGATGCGGCAATTTCGGTTATGGGTTTCATTTCGACAGACTGTGCAATTTCAATATCTGTTTTCATATCCTATACCCTCTATTATTTAAAATATTTTACTGCTGAACGGAACATACCGATATCATAGTTACCGGTAACGTTATTATAAAGACCGTGACCGATACGCTCACTGTGACCCATTTTACCGAATACACGACCATCGGGCGAAGTAATACCCTCAATAGCGAATGCCGAGTTATTGGGGTTAAAGCGGATATCGGCAGTAACATTACCGTCAAGGTCAACATACTGTGTTGCAATTTGACCGTTTTCGGCTAATTTCTTAACCAACTCATCAGATGCCAAGAAACGTCCCTCACCGTGAGAAATCGGCACGTTATAAATATCGCCTACATTTGTTTCAGCCAACCAAGGTGACTTATTCGAAGCAATACGTGTGCGAACAATTCTTGACTGATGGCGACCGATAGTATTATAGGTCAAGGTCGGGCAGTTTTCATCGGTATCAATAATCTTACCGTATGGTACCAAGCC
>JAZRSW010000053.1:0-4357 GCA_045651745.1 Acutalibacteraceae bacterium | reverse complement strand
GCGAGTATGCACTGTTCACCCTTATTGCCGCAGGTGCTTCCTTTTTTGAGGTTGCGTTAATGGAATTGGTTGCTAATGCACGGTATCTTTTGATGTCCTGCGCATTAAGTCAAAAATTGTCGGGTGAGGCGAGGTTGCCTCAACGGTTGATTATCGGTGTTGCGGTAACCGACGAAATGTTTGGCGCATCAATTTCGCGTCCCGAAAAGGTTTCGCCCGTGTATTACTTCGGTATGATGTCGGTCGCGGTGCCTTGCTGGTCAATCGGCACGGCTTTGGGCGTTGCGGTGGGCAGTATTTTGCCGACAATGGTTGTTGGTGCTTTGGGTGTCAGTCTTTACGGAATGTTTTTAGCCTGCATTATCCCCGAGGGCAAACGTAATAAAATAGTTTTAGGTTTTATCGTCGTTTCATTTATTTTGAGTTTTTCGGCGTCAATTATACCGATTATCAAAGGAATTTCCGAAGGTACAAGAATAATTGTGTTGACCGTTATTATTTCTACTGTTGCGGCTTTGTTGTTCCCCATTAAAGATGAAAGTGAGGAACTGAAAAATGCCTAAAACCGTTATTTATATTTTAGTAGCGTTCATAGTTACATATGCTATTCGCGTTTTACCGTTAACACTTTTAAGAAAACCCATAAAAAGCAGGTTTATCCGTTCGTTTTTATATTATGTGCCGTACGTTACGTTAGCGGTTATGACCTTTCCTGCGGTCATTTGGGCGACGGGTAGTGTTTGGTCGGGTGTTGCGGCATTTGTCGTCGGTCTTGTGACGGCGTATATCAGCGGAAATCTGTTTTTGGTTGCAATTTCTTCATCGGTTATCGTTTTGATAGTCGAATTATTGTTAAAGTATGTTATTTGATTTATTTTAAGTAAAGGGGGTCAAAAGTATGAGCCGAATTTTTCCGATTGCATCGTCAAGTTCGGGTAACTGTACCTATATAGGTGAAAAAGCCGACGGAATATTGGTTGACGCAGGTGTCAGTTGTAAGTGCATTACCGAGGCTTTGGCTCAGATTGCGGTTGACCCTAAAACACTTCGCGGTGTTTTTATAACCCACGAGCATATTGACCATATCGGGGGGCTTCGCGTTTTCACTAAAAAATACAACGTGCCTGTTTTCGCGTCGGAAGTCACTGCTTGTGCTTTGCTTTCGGAGATACCTGAAATTCAAGATAATTTACATATAATTGACGCGCCCGTTTCGGCGGGAGATTTACAGATTGAGCGTTTTGCAACAAGCCACGACTGTGAGGGCTCAAGCGGTTATGTTATCAATATGCCTGACGGCAAAAAGTGCGCCGTTTGTACTGATTTGGGGTACGTTTCGGCTGAGGTTCACTCGGCTTTAACCGGGTGTCAAGCAGTGCTTTTTGAGTCTAACCACGATGTAGCAATGCTTCAAAAAGGCTCGTATCCGCCACACCTTAAAAATCGTATTTTAAGTGATAAAGGTCACCTTTCAAATGTATCCTGCTCGACGGAACTGTCAAAATTGGTTGACAGTGGATTAACCCGAATTGTTTTAGGTCATTTAAGCCGTGAAAATAACCGACCTGAAATAGCCCGCAGTGTTACCACTTCTGCGCTGATGGATAAGGGTATGGTTGAGGACTCGGACTATACATTATATATAGCACCGCCGAAAAACGGCAAAGCCATTATATTTTAGAGGTTAGAAATGCTTAAAATTACGTTAATTACAGTTGGCAAACTTAAAGAGCAATATTTAAGGGACGCGGTAAGTGAATATGAAAAGCGGTTGACGACGCTTTGTAATCTAAAATGTGTTGAAGTCGATGCCGTGAAGTTGCCTGACAATCCGAATGATTCTCAAATATCCTCAGCGTTGGATAGTGAGGCGGTAAAAATCCTTGTCAATATACCTAACGGTGCGTACGTGATACCAATGTGTATTGAGGGTAAGCAACTGTCGAGCGAGGAGTTGTCCCAAAAGTTTGACAATTTGGGCGTTTCGGGGCAGGGAAGTATCTGCTTTATTATCGGCGGTTCGTACGGACTTTCAGATAAGGTGAAATCGAAAGCCGATTTTAAACTTTCAATGTCAAAAATGACGTTTCCGCATCAGGTGGCGCGCGTTATGTTGCTGGAGCAAATCTACCGTGCTTTTAAAATTTTGCAGGGCGGAACTTATCATAAATAACAATAAAAAAATACTTGACCTTTTAAGAGTGTTGTGCTATAATGCTATTACCTCTGCGAGGGTCTTTTTTTGATTACAGACCCTTTTCGGACGGCGGATAACCGAATGTTGTTTACGCTTTCAAAACACCTACTATATGTAGTGTTTTGCGATATTCACACGTTGTCCGATTCGAGGGAGGCTCGCGTTCTCTGAAATAATGGGAACAAAATAATTTCCGTAAAACGGGAGGTGCCGTTATGAGAGTAAAAATCACATTAGCTTGTTCGGAGTGTAAGCAACGTAACTACGATACCATGAAGAACAAGAAGAACGACCCGGATCGTCTTGAGATGAACAAGTACTGCAAGTTCTGCAAGAAGCACACCGTTCACAAAGAGACAAAGTAAGGAGGTACACGAGTGAAAACAACCAAAAAACTTTTCAGTGTACTCACTTTAGTCTTGGCAGTTGTAGCTTTGGTACTTTATTTCTTGCCTTTCGGCCGCGTCATTCTTGCCGATAACAGTTCTGTTACCGGTGTTGGAGCCGAATTCTGCTTCGGTTCTTTGGACGGTAAAAGCATTTATACATCATCTAAACTTTTGTTTACTTTGATTTTGACTGCTTTCACTGTTCTTTTCGCAGCTCTTTCGCTGAAATACAAGGGTACAAGATGGGCAACCTTCGGCTTCTCGGCAGTTGATGCCGTGTTTATGTTGGTTGTAGCCACTTCAAGTGCCGCAAGGTTTATCGATTACGGCGGTGTTGCCGATGCAGTTGGCGTAACATATGTAAATATGATGCCGCTCATTATGTCGATTACTTTGTTTTTGACCTGCGCTTCAAGTATTGCTTATTTGCTTATCGCAGATAAATTGGCAGTTATTGAAGAAGGTTCAGGCAAACTCACTATTCCTAAGAGAATTGTTAAATTCTTAAAGGATTATAAGAGTGAGTTCAAGAAAATCGTATGGCCTAACTTCAGAACCGTTATGAAGAACACACTTATCGTATTCCTTATGTGTGCCGCTGTAGGTTTGTTCATTTGGGCTATTGATTTCGGCCTTGATGCATTGCTGAAGCTCATTTATAAGTAATCTGACTGTGGAGGAATAAACTATGGCAGATTTAGGCGAAGCTAAATGGTATGTAGTACACACATACTCCGGCTATGAAAATAAGGTTATGACCGACCTTGAAAAAATGGTCGAAAACCGTGGAATGCAAGACCTTATTCAGGATATTAAAATCCCTACCGAAATTGTTACCGAAATCGGTTCAGACGGTAAAGAAAAGCAGGTTGAGCGTAAAATATTCCCCGGCTATGTAATGATTAAAATGATTGTTACAGACGATTCGTGGTATGTCGTGCGTAACACACGCGGCTGCACGGGTTTTGTGGGTCCGGCTTCCAAACCGGTTCCGCTTACCGATAAAGAGGTTGAAAACTTAGGCGTAGAAAAGCGTAGCGTTGAGGTTAAATACTCTGTCGGTGACAGTGTCAATATTATTGACGGTCCGTTGACAGGCTTTACCGGTATCGTTGACGAGATTGATGTTAGTGCTAACAGCGTTCGCGTCACAATTTCAATGTTCGGCAGAGAAACACCTGTTGAACTTGAACTTAATCAGATTCAACTGATTGAAGATTAGTTAAAGATTTAAATCAGCGGTTTAGTTAAACCGCTTAACCGTGGGAGGAACACCAAATATTTGAGGGTGCTCCGAGGGCGTAGAAAACGCCGCCACCACTATTTTTGGAGGTACAGAAAATGGCACAGAAAATTACTGGCTATATTAAACTTCAGATTCCCGCCGGCAAAGCAACTCCGGCACCGCCTGTTGGACCGGCTCTCGGTCAGCATGGTGTAAACATCATGGCTTTCACAAAGGAATTCAACGAGCGTACAAAGAATGACGCAGGTCTTATCATTCCTGTTGTTATCACCGTTTACGCAGACCGTTCCTTTACATTTATCACCAAGACCCCTCCGGCAGCCGTTCTTATTAAGAAGGCTTGCGGAATCGACAAGGCTTCCGGCGTTCCTAATAAGGACAAGGTCGCTAAGATTACCAAGGAGCAGATTCAGAAGATTGCCGAACAGAAAATGCCCGACCTTAATGCAGCTACACTTGAAACCGCAATGTCTATGATTGCCGGTACTGCACGTTCGATGGGCATCACTGTTGTAGATTGATGCT
>JAZRSW010000052.1:0-15626 GCA_045651745.1 Acutalibacteraceae bacterium | reverse complement strand
GTGTACGGTTTCTGCCATACCGATTGAAGCCAAGTCGCCGTCACCCTGATATGTAAAGATAACATTGTCTGGGAATGTACGTTTTAAGCCGGTAGCGATTGCCGGAGCGCGTCCGTGAGCTGCCTCAACCATATCGCAAGCGAAATAATCATAAGCCATAACAGCACAACCAACCGGTGCTACACCGATAGCGTTGCCCTCAAAGCCAAGTTCATCCATAGCCTCGGCTACTAATCTGTGAATAATACCATGGGTGCAACCGGGACAATAATGAAACGGTGCATCGGTCAATGCTTTAGGTTTTTGAAATACGATAGCCATTATTTATCCCCTCCTGCTGCTTTTTTAATAGCCTCTAAAACTTCTTCAGGGCTCGGAATCATACCGCCTGCACGGTTGCAAAGAGTTACGGGTTTCTTGCACTCGGTAGCCAACTGAACGTCCTCAATCATTTGTCCCATTGAAAGCTCAACCGAGATAAATGCTTTAACCTTATCTGCGGCGGCTCTGAACGGCTTTTTGGGGAACGGCCAGAGAGTTATCGGACGAATCATACCGACCTTGATACCCATTTCACGAGCCATCATAATAGCATTTTTGGAAACACGTGAAGCAATACCGAATGCGGCAACGCAAATTTCAGCATCGTCCATCATAAATTCCTCATAAATGCACTCGTTTTCTTCAATTTGCTTATATCTCTCAAAACGCTCGAAGTTAATCTTCTCCAAAGCCTCGGGCTTTAAATAAAGCGAATTAATGATATTGTGTTTTCTCTTACCCTTTGTACCGGTTACTGCCCAATCCTTTTCCTTGCAGTAATCTACAGGTTCA
Source organism: Acutalibacteraceae bacterium (assembly GCA_045651745.1). Taxonomy (GTDB): domain Bacteria; phylum Bacillota; class Clostridia; order Oscillospirales; family Acutalibacteraceae; genus UMGS172. The sequence continues at coordinate 14,792 of JAZRSW010000052.1, read as the reverse complement.
GGGAGTACAACGGGTTCCATCATCTGACCCATTGTGCCGTCAGCCAAAATCATAGCCGGAACGCGGTATTTATCAGACAAATCGAAACATTTTGCAGTCATATCTGCCATTTCCTGAACTGATGCAGGTGCCATAACAATCAGGTGGAAGTCACCGTGTCCGCCGCCTTTGGTTGCCTGGAAATAGTCAGCCTGCGAGGGCTGAATACCGCCCAATCCCGGACCGCCACGCTGAACGTTTACGATAAGTGCCGGCAAATCTGCACCTGCAAGGTAAGAAATACCCTCACCTTTCAAGGAGATACCGGGGCTTGAGGACGAGGTCATAACTCTATAACCTGTACCTGCAACGCCATAAACCATATTGATAGCAGAAATTTCACTCTCTGCCTGCAAGAAGCAACCGCCGATTTTAGGCATACGCTTTGCCATATATGCGGCAATTTCAGTCTGCGGAGTAATCGGATAACCGAAGTAATGACGGCAACCTGCACGAATTGCGGCCTCTGCAATAGCCTCATTACCTTTCATAAGTACCTTTTCAGCCATTATTCACACCTCACTTCTCGACGGTAATGACACAGTCAGGGCACATAGTTGCACAGAATGCGCAACCGATGCATTTTTCCTGGTCGGTCATTTCAGCCGGAGAATGTCCTTTCTTATTAATTTTTCCCTTTGCAATGGCAATAATGCCTTTGGGACATGCGTCTACACAGAGTCCGCAGCCTTTGCACAAATCGGAATCAAATGTAACTTTAGCCATCTTTATATCCCCTTTATATCAAAATATTTATTTTGTAATTCTAACGGTAGCACGTTTCCTAATTTTTCACTCAAAAGCGGTGCTATCCCCTTTTCAGCAGTTGTAAAAAGTATCGGCAAACCTGACAATTTTGACAACTCAATTGCCTTGTCATTAGTTGTCAAAATATCATCAGCAGTGGTTTCCCAACCGACGTTAGAGTTGTTAACGATTGCGGTAAACTTAATTCCTGCCGCCAGACTTACTTCTTGCATAACCTCTAACGCTTCTTCGGGCGTAGTGGTCAACGGTCAGTAAAAGTTTGCGACAAAAACCATTTCGTAATCGTTTTCCTCTAAAATCGAGGGGGTGTAGCGACCCAAAGCATACGCTCCTCGGTCATCACCGCCAATATCTAAAACAGCATACTTTGACTTATCCTGCACAACGCGGTACATTTCCTGCGGAAGTGCGGGCAAATCAACGTTACTGTTGGCAAATTCGGGTGAAATTAATTCAATCCCGTTATTTTCCAACACGTCAATACTGTCTTTAGTTCTAAAATACGGATTAACAATATCCATATCGGCAATAATTACGTCTTTTCCTTGTTGTTTTAGCCAAAGAGCGTAATTTACCGCAATATTGGTCTTTCCGCTGCCGTAATGTCCGGCAAAAAGTGTTACTCTTTTCATAATTATAACTTATTACGTTGGATTTTTCCGCTTGTAGTTTTTGGCAACTCATCACGGAAAACAACTATTCTCGGATATTTATACGGTGCGGTACGGTTCTTAACGTAGCTCTGAATTTCCTTTTTGAGTTCTTCAGTGCCTACAGTACCCTTGGTAAGAACTATACTTGCCTTAACAACCTGACCGCGCACCTCATCGGGAGCGGCGGAAACACCGCATTCCAAAACATAAGGCAACTCCATAATAACGTTTTCGATTTCGAAAGGTCCAATTCGGTAGCCTGAAGACTTAATAACATCATCTACACGGCCGACATACCAGAAGTAACCGTCCTCGTCTTTCCAAGCAGTATCACCGGTATGATAGTAACCGTCGTGCCAGCACTCATCGGTCTTTTCTTTATCGTTATAGTAACCGCAGAACAATCCGCAGGGTACTTTTTCGGAAACGTTGATACAAATTTCGCCCGTTTCACCGACTGCGACCTCGTTACCGTCACTGTCAAGCAACTTAATATCATAAAGCGGTACGGGTTTACCCATTGAACCAACCTTGGTTTTTGTTCCTGCAAGGTTAGCCAAAGCGCAGGTGGTTTCGGTCTGACCGAAGCCTTCCATAATCTGTAATCCCGTTGACTTTTCAAACTGACGGAAAACTTCAGGGTTAAGCGCCTCACCTGCAGTAGTCATATGCTCAACCGAAGATAAATCGTACTTACTTATATCCTCTTTAATAAGCATACGCAACATTGTAGGCGGTGCACAGAACGTAGTAATCTGATATTTTGCGAACATCGGTAACAGTTCGTGTGCATCAAAACGGTCAAAGTCATAAACAAACAATCCCGTTTCGCAAAGCCACTGACCGTAAATTTTACCCCAAGCAGCCTTTGCCCAACCGGTATCGGAAATGGTGAAATGAATGCCGTCAGGATTTACGCAGTGCCAATATTTTGCAGTGGTAAAGTGACCCAACGGGTACTTATAATTATGTACTGCAATTTTAGGATTGCCGGTTGTACCCGAAGTAAAGTACATAAGCATTGTGTCGTTACCGCAAGGTGACTCTTCAGTACGCTCAAACTTACCTGTATAAAGGCTATATTCCTCGTCAAAGTTTCTCCAATCATCGCGGCAACCGTTTACCATAATTTTATGCTGTAACGAAGGACAATGCTTAGCTGCTAAATCAACCTCATTTGATACATCACCGTCGGCAGTACAAAGTATCGCCTTAACGCCTGCGGCATTGATACGGTAGGTAATATCGTGTTCTTTTAACTGATTGGTTGCAGGAATTGCAATAGCACCTAATTTGTGCAAAGCAATCATACTGAACCAAAACTGATAATGACGCTTTAAGATAAGCATTACCTTATCGCCTTTGCCGATACCTAACGACTTAAAGTAGTTAGCAGTCTGCGAAGATGCACGCTTAATATCGGCAAAAGTGAAACGACGCTCACAAAATTCGCGGTCAATATGAAGCATAGCCAACTTTTCAGGCTTTTCACGACCTAATCGGTCGATAACGTCAAAAGCAAAGTTGAATTTATCTTCATTTTTGAAATCAATTTTGGTAACGGTTCCCTTATCGTTTTCAGTAGGAATACAGAAATCCTCCCAAACGCGGAACTCGTCCTTTTTAGTTTCGGCAACACGTTTAGGTGCTTTAGTAAATTCTTTAGCACCACCGTGAACAATATTATCAATCGGCTCACCTGCAGGATTAAGCACGATTGCGTAGAAAATACATTCTCCGCCCTCTACTGCAATCATACCGTGAGGAACAGAACTGTCATAATAAATACTGTCACCCTCGTGCATAATTTCAATATGGTCGCCAACCTGTACCTTTAATGCACCTTTGACGATAATATCGCACTCCTGACCGTCGTGGGCAGTGAGTTCGATATCGGCATTCTGTGCTTCCTCGTTATACTGAGTGACAACATACAACGGCTCGGCAATACGGTTTTTGAAAGCCGATGCCAAGTTATAATACTGAAGTCCGTGAGCTTCCTCAATACGCTGACCCTCACCTTTACGGGTTACGGTATATCCGGCAAGCCTCGGGCTCGAACCTTCGATAATATCGGTAACGTCAACCTTTAAAACAGTGGCGCAACGGTACAAAAAAGCAAAGTTTAAGTCCCTCTCGCCTTGTTCGCAAGCAAGATACTCCTCTTCACTTACACCGGTTTTTAACGCCATTTCAGAAGTGGTAAGGCCCATAATCTCCCTTAAATCCGAAATACGTTTCGCCATTTCCTTGATTTTAAATTCAAGTCCTGTGGTTTTCATTTTAAAAATTACCTCACTTTCACAAGGCGGTAAAAAAGCCCGCCTCAAAGCCAAAATCTTTGAGACGAGCTATAAAAAACTTTATATCCCGCGGTACCACTCAAATTGCGTTAAAAACGCCACTCTTCAAGCTCTAAAAAAGCTCTATGCATTTACGCAGCAGTTACGGAAGGGTTCTACTGAACTAAAAAGTCTTTCTTCCCTTCGGCTCGGAAGTTACAGATTACGAATTCACGCTATCGGCTTACACCAACCGCCGACTCTCTGAAAGCGAAACGAACTCAAACCCTCTTCGTCAAAGCCTTTTTTCAGATTTTAGTGTATTATACGCCTGAAATCGAATTTTGTCAAGTGTTTTCGCAAAAAATCATAAGTCAAGCTTAAACAATTTCACAGCATTTTTATAAAGAATTTTTTCTCTTTCCTCTTCGGTGAGGTCTAACGACATAAAATAGTCAATTTCATTTTTTAATTCCCAAGTCGGATAATCGGTTGCGAAAAGCACTTTTTCAGCTGTATACTTTCGTATCATTTTCAAAACAGTTTCTTTATCTAAACAGTAAAACGAAGATGAACAGTCAACATAGAAATTATCATAGCCGTGTAAAGTTTCTACCGCCTGCTCCCAAACCGACCAGCCACCGAAATGAGCGCCGATAACGGTCAAATCCGTATATGTTTCCAAAATAGGTTTAACACGGTTGGGATTGGAAAAATCATAACGAAAATCGCCCGTATGAAGTAACACCGGCAAACCCTTTTTCTCACACAATTCATAGATTTTAAGGCAACGGTAATCGTCAACCTTAAAGCCTTGAATATCAGGGTGTAATTTTACACCGCGAAGTCCTAATTCCTCTAAATGCTCAACATCACCCAAAACGTCAGTGCTATCGGGGTGCAGTGTGCCGAGTCCGGTCATAAAGCCATCGGATTTTTTAACCTCGCCGGCTATAAACTCATTTATTGAATTCACCTGTGCCACTGTTGTTGCAACCGAAAAAACGATAGCATGAGTAATTCCTGCCGCTTTAGACTTTTTGACCATATCTTCGGCAGTGCCGGAATTCGGCAAAACCATATCGTAAAATTTACCGATACCTGCTACTGCCTTTGCGGCTATTTTTTCGGGATAAATATGACAATGACTGTCAATTATTGGGTACATTTAAAATCTCCTTTGACTTTAGAGACCTAACATCTCAATCGACTGCTCGCGCATTTTATACTTTAATATTTTACCCGCAGCATTCATCGGAAATTCCTTAACAAAAACAAAATATCTCGGAACTTTATGTCGAGCCATAAAACTGTTGCCGTATTCACGCATTTCGTCCTCGCTGGACTCGGTACCCGAATTAAGTATAATCCAAGCACAAGCCTCTTCACCGTAACGTTTATCGGGAACACCGACAACCTGAACGTCCTTAACTTTGTCGTGACCAAGATAAAACTCCTCAATTTCACGCGGATAGAGGTTTTCACCGCCACGGATAATCATATCTTTAAGACGTCCTGTTACCTTATAGTATCCGTCCTCAGTTCTGCAACAGATATCTCCCGAATGCAACCAACCCTCTTTATCAATAGCCTGAGCGGTTGCATGAGGCATTTTGTAGTAACCCTTCATAATATTGTAACCGCGGGCAACAAATTCACCGTTTTCACCGTCGGGCAAATCCTCACCTGTTTCGGGGTCGATAATTTTACATTCAACACCCGGGAAAGCCGAACCGACAGTTTCAACACGGTGGTCAATATCCTCATTAACGTCACCCATTGTACAACCGGGAGAAGCCTCAGTCTGTCCGTAAACACTGATAATTTCTTTCATATTCATTTCATCTGCGGCACGTCGCATCAAATCAGCAGGACAGTTTGCGCCGGCCATAATACCTGTGCGAATATGAGAAAAATCGGTTTTCTCGAAATCCTGATGAGCAAACATTGCAATAAACATTGTCGGAACACCGTTAAAACAGGTGATTTTCTCATTATTTATACAAGCCAAGGATGATTTCGGTGAGAAATACGGCATCGGGCAAAGAGTTGCACCATGAGTCATACTCGAAGTCATTGAAAGTACCATTCCAAAGCAATGGAACATCGGCACTTGAATCATCATACGGTCGGCAGTGGACAAATCCATTCTGTCACCGATAATTTTACCGTTGTTAACAATATTACGGTGGGTCAGCATAACACCTTTCGGGAAACCGGTTGTACCCGAAGTATACTGCATATTGCAAACATCGTCAGGCTTAACCTCTGAAGCACGGCGTAAAACCTCCTCGTGCGGAACGAGGGTATAACGGTCATAAAACTGTTCCCAATTAAGACAACCGTCCATATCAAAGCCGACTGTGACAACATTTTTAAGGAAAGGCAGTTTTTTAGCGTGCAACGGCTGACCGGGAGTTAAATCCTTTAACTCGGGACACAACTCCTCAATAATTTCTTTATAGTTAGAGTCCTTGCAGGAATCAATCATAACCAAAGTATGAGTGTCTGACTGACGTAACAAATACTCTGCCTCGTGTAATTTATAGGCAGTATTAACCGTAACCAAAACTGCGGCGATTTTTACGGTTGCCCAGAATGTTAAAAACCACTGAGGTACATTGGTTGCCCAAATTGCAACGTGGTAACCCGGCTTTACGCCCAGAGATATCAACGATGCGGCAACACGGTCAACATCACGTCTAAACTCGGTATAAGTGCGAGTATAATCAAGTGTTGTATACTTAAAAGCATACTGGTCGGGGAAATTTTCAACCATAGTATCCAAAACCTCGGAAAAGGTTTTATCAACCGTTACGAAACGTTCCCAAGGAAATACACCCGTTTTAGAACGGTTATAGTAAAGACTGCGGTCATTTTGTTTTTCATTAGAAGCCACACTCATAAAATTAACAAAATGAGTGAAAACAATATCGGTATCACTGATTTCATCATTAGACTCAACCGCGATAAAGCCTTCAAAATTGAGTGAACGCAAGGCAAAAATAAACTCACCAACCGGCAGTTCACCGTCACCCAACAAAACACGCTTGCCGTCACGCATATCGCCTATACGCACATTGCAAATGTATGCGCCTAAATTCTGAATGGTCTTTTCGGCGTCCTCATTAGCTTTAAAATATGTTTCGCTAATATTCCACGACACACCGACAAAACCAAATGTGAACATATTGATAATATCAAGAACATTCTTGGTGTTGGCGTATTTTCCGACGGTTTCAAACAAAAGCGTTACACCGCACCGCTCAGTCACGGGCATTATAGGGTCTAAAACCGCTTTTATTTCGCCTAAAGTTGCCTCGTCATCAAGTGTTATGATAACGTTCTGTACCGACAAAAAGCCTGCTTCTTCAACGTAATTCTTAATTTCCTCGGTGGCATTTTTATCCTTACCTACGGCATCAGGATACACCAAAGCCGAAACTGATAAATGACGGTTTACAAGTTTACGCTTTGCACCTGCGGCACTGACCGAATTAAACAGACCGTTGTTGTCAACAGCCACTTTTGAGTTAATATCATATATTTCAAAGCCCTGAAAGCCGTAATCACAAGCAATATTGCAAACTTCGGCAAACTTCGAAACATTTATATCTTTAGTAGAAAATGAGAGTTTCATAATTTATCTCCGTTCTGCCAATCAAGGCAAAAGCAAATTATTTTGCACCGTAAACAATTTTATTAAGTGCATTTACATAGGCACGGATACTTGCACCGATAATATCGGTTGAAACGCCGCTGCCTGAATAAAGTTTATCACCGTCACGAAGCTTAACAATAGCAGAACCCATAGCCTCGTGTCCCTCGGTTACCGACTGAATTTGGAAATCGTCAAGTTCATAATGGTGACCTATTACCTGCTCAATTGCCAAAAATGCGGCATTGATAGGGCCGTCACCGGTACTTGTTCCTGTCAAAAGTTCACCGTTGCGTGACAACTGAATATTAGCGGTTGCGGTAATAATGTTACCACTGTTAATAACATAACTTTCAACGTGATAGGTTGAAGGCACCTGCATTGCGGCAGAGGCTACAATTGCATCAATTTCCTTAACGCCGATTTTTTCCTTTTTGTTGGCAACACGGCAGAATTCTTCATAAACCTTACCACTGTCAGCGTGTGACAACTCATAACCCAACGAACGCACAGCCTCACTGACTTCAGCCAATGTACTGTTACTGTTAAGGCTTATGTTATGCTCACCAACTTCAGGAGCGACTGTTACCTTAAAGTTATCTGAAACGTTGTTAAGCATTTCGTCGAGATTACGGTGAATAACGGTAGCATCAAGACTGCTCTCAACACCTAAATCAATACCTTTTTTACGGATAATGTCAGACAAAACACCTGCCTGCAACCAATTATCAGCACTGCAGGTTTCAACGCCGTCTGCTCCTGCTTTAATAGCGGCAACTGCATTAGCGGCTGCCATATTAAGCTCATCGGAAGGCATTACGAAAACGGCGATATCAGATGCCGATTTTACATCGGCTACCATCTGTGCAAACTCTTCAGGCATCATAATTCCTGCATCATCACACAAGGTAACAGCAGTAGCACCATTATTAAATGCGGCGGCAGAAATCTCTTTCAAAAATTCACGGTCAGCACGTGAAGCATCGACTGCTACAAACTCAACCTTCTCGCATTTATCTTTGGCTTTAGCACACATATTAGCAACTGTTTCTAACATTTTAGGTGCCTTTATGTGATACATATACTCCATTTGTACGGTTGATACAGGCACAGTAATTCTGATACAAGGGTCAACCGCATCCTTTATGCTTTCAAAAGCCTCATTAAGACTTTCCTCGGTTAAGCTTGCAGAAACTTTAACGGTGCAATTCTTAACTAAACCGGCAATGGTACGGTTAATAACCGCATCCTCTTTTGTGTTTTTAAGTGCCGATAGTTCAATGGCGTCAACGCCGACCGAATCCAAACATTTTGCAATGTTGGTCTTGTCGCGGAAGGACAACTTGCGGTCACCTACCGAAGCATTTTTAAGCGTAAAATCGGTTACAAGGATTTTTTTCATTATTATTACTCCTTTTCTGCTCTGCTTTTTTACAATATAACAAAAAACCGCAGAGAAAACAATCTCTGCGGGATGATTAACTAAAAAATTAACCACGGTACCACCCGTATTGCCACTAAAAAGTGACCACTCATCAGGTTCATACAAACCCTTGGCCAATAACGGTGCCGACCGTGATTTCTTACTTAAAATTCGGAAACCAAGCTCAGATATGAGACCGCTTTGAATTTAACCTATTGCCTCGCACCGACCGACAACTCTCTGAAAAGTATTTACTTCAAGCTTAATATCTTCAACGCTTTTGAGAGATTATATCACCAATATCCCATTTTGTCAAGATTTTTTTACCAAGAAAACAGCCCTAAAAATAAAAATATTTGGAAAAATGTCTTGACATTTCTTATTTAAATCTATATAATGATACAGCACGGTCAAAAGACTGCAAAGTAAATACTTCGAGGTGTGGCTCAGTTTGGTAGAGCGCTGCGTTCGGGACGCAGAGGCCGCAAGTTCAAGTCTTGTCACCTCGACCAAAAATCCTCATTCGCAAGAATGGGGATTTTTACTTTTTCACTCTTCACTCTTCACTATTCACTCTTCATTATTCACTCTTCATTAAAACTGATTTTCGCATTAAGCAAAAAAGTATATTCCCTTCTTTCCCCCACACACTAAATTCTGAGTGGGTGAGGAAATGGAAATTTTAAAGGTAATATTAACATCGCTGTTATCGGTTGTGGCATTATTTATCATCACAAAAATTATGGGACACAAGCAGGTGGCTCAACTTGACTTTTTTGACTATGTCAGCGGTATTACAATCGGTTCAATCGGCGCGGAACTTGCAACCGAATTGGAAAAACCGTATAAACCGTTAATAGCGCTCATAATCTACGGACTTGTATCAATCGTTTTAAACTTAATCACCCACAAAATCCCTCTATCCCGTAAATATATTAACGGCACACCGAGTATTTTAATGAACGAGGACAAAATCTACCGCAAAAACTTAAAAAAAGCAAAACTTGATTTATCTGAGTTTATGTTACTTTGCCGAGAACAAGGGTACTTCGACCTTGGAGAAATACAAACGGCAATTTTTGAGCATAACGGCAAGGTTTCAATTTTATCGAAACCTAAAAACCGCCCTGCAACCCCCGAAGATTTAAAAATCACCGCCAAAGCAACACACATCGGCGTCGAGGTTATTATGGACGGTTGTGTAATGGCCGAAAATCTCTCACGTATGAAACGTAACGAAAAGTGGCTTGAAAACGAATTAAAATTACAAGGTTATAATGACGTGAAAGCCATCTTTCTTGGTATTTACCACCCCGAAGAAGACAAATTGACACTTTATCCGAATGAGTAATTTTGCATATACTGATATTGAATATAAAATTAAATTTCTACCATAAGGAAATGTTAAAAATGAACTCTTTGGAATTAACAACCTCAATAACGGCGCTTGCCAACGCTATTGCCTGCAATCTGACGATTGACGAAACTGCCCTTTTAGCAGGAATTTTCGTTCAACTCGGCGACACGCTTGCTACAATTGCCGCAAGAGAAAATTTATGTGCTAACAAGATAAAAATCGAGGACTGATTTAAACACATCAGTCCTCGGTTTTTTATTTTTGCAATTTTTCTATATCATTTTTACGGATTTCAACACGTCTTACCTTACCGCTGATAGTCTTGGGAAGTTCGTCAACAAACTCAACGATTCTCGGATACTTATAAGGAGCAGTATGTGTCTTAACGTATTCCTGAATTTCTTTTTTAAGTTCGTCTGTGCCTTTTGTTCCTTTTACAAGAACTACCGTAGCTTTTACGATTTGACCGCGAACTTCATCAGGTACAGGAGTAACAGCGCATTCCAATACATAGGGAAGTTCCATAATTACGCTCTCAATTTCGAAAGGTCCGATACGGTAGCCCGAAGACTTGATAACATCATCAATACGGCCGACATACCACAAGTATCCTTCCTCGTCCATTGTTGCGGTGTCGCCAGTATGATAATATCCGTCGTGCCAGACTTCATTGGTCTTTTCTTCGTCGAGATAATAACCGATAAAGAGTCCGCAAGGTGCTTCACCGTCTTTTACGCGGATACAGATTTCACCCGTATCACCTGTTTTACACTCGTTTCCGTCAGGGTCTAAAACAACTACATCATAAAGCGGACTCGGTCTGCCCATTGAACCGATTTTAGGTGTAGAACCAACAAAGTTTGCAATAGAAAGTGTAGTTTCGGTCTGACCGAAGCCTTCCATAATGGTAAGTCCTGTTGCCTTTTTAAACTGGTTAAATACCTCAGGGTTAAGCGCTTCACCCGCGGTAGTTGCATACTCGATAGAAGAAAGGTCATACTTGGACAAATCTTCTTTTATAAAGAAACGGTACCTTGTGGGCGGTGCGCAGAATGTGGTAATGCCGTATTTTGCGAACATCGGCAAGATATCGTCAGAATGGAATCTGTCAAAGTCATAGGTAAATATACCTGCTTCACAGAGCCACTGACCGTAAAGTTTACCCCAAAGCGCCTTACCCCAACCTGTATCAGAAATTGTGAAATGCAAGCCGTCAGGATTAACATTATGCCAATGCTTTGCGGTAGGATAATGACCTAAAGCGTATTTATAAGAATGAGTTGCGATACGGGGATAACCGGTTGTACCCGAAGTAAAAATCATAAGCATCGGGTCGTTACCGCAAGGTGTGTTTTCAGTGCGGTCATAGTGGGTGCTGAAACGCTCCATTTCAACATTAAAATCATTCCAACCGTCTCTTTTACCGCCAACCAAAATTTTGAGCATTTCGGGGAACTCGGCTGCTGCCTTTTCTGCCTCAACCGATACATCACCGTCGGCAGTACAAACAATCGCCTTAACCTTTGCTGCTTTGTATCTATAAGTAAAATCGTGTTCTACAAGCTGATTGGTAGCAGGGATTGCGATAGCACCGATTTTATGAAGTGCAAGCATACAGAACCAGAACTGATAATGTCTTTTAAGCACAAGCATTACAGTATCGCCTTTTTTGATGCCGAGCGACTCAAAATAGTTAGCAGTCTTGGCTGAATACTTCTTCATATCACTAAATGTGAACTTTCGGTCGGTCTTATCGTTTGCAACCCACATCATTGCGAGCTTGTCAGGATTTTTTTCTGCGATAGCGTCAACACAATCAAAAGCAAAGTTGAATTTATCTTCATTCTTAAATTTGATGCCATTGAAAACGCCGTTTTCATCATAAAATGACTCAACAAAATTATCTGCAACCGTTGTTGCAGTAGCCGTCTTCCCAACAGTTTTGGTCGCAACAATAGGTGCTTCGGGGTATTCTTCGCTTACAAGACCGTCCTGCGGGTTAAGAACTACGGCATGGAACTCACAACCGCCTTCGGAAACGGCAATCATACCGTGAGGAATAAGACTGTTATAGAAAATCGAGTCACCCTCATTAAGAATTTCTACTTTATTACCGACCTGAACTTTCAATGAACCTTTTACGATTACGTCAAATTCCTGACCGTTATGGGAATTAAGTTTCATCGGAGCATCCTGCTCTTCGGGAATATACGGGAATTTAACCAAGAAAGGCTCGGCTAACTTTTCCTTAAACTTGGGAGCGAGGTTGTTATATTCAACGCCGTGTTGTTTCAAAATTTTAAGACCCTCACCCTTTCTGGTGATGGCAAAAGAAGTAAGAGTTGTACTTCTTCCTTCAAGCAAATCAACTACTTCAACACCACAAGCCTTTGCACACTTGTAAATAAAAGTAAAACTGAAATCCGTGTCACCCTGCTCTAATGCGCGGTATTCCTCAACCGAAACACCGGTAAGCTTGGCAAGTTGTTCTTGTGAGTATCCTTTTGCTTCTCTCAGGTCTTTAATTCTTCCTGCGACCTCTTTCAAACTGTAATCCATTTTGCTGTCTCCTTTCATTTATGACATTTTGGATAATGGTTACGAATTTGAATAAAACAAAACTCGTCTCAAAGAGAACTTTGAGACGAGTTATTAACCCGCGGTACCACTCAAATTACGAAAATTAAAATTTTCGTCACTTTCCGAGCTCTAACAAGCCCTTTGCTTTTACGCAGCAATACGGAAGGAGTCTACTAAGCTAAAGCCTTTCGGTCCTCCGACTCAGAAGTGATAGGTCATTGGAAGGTTCCACCATTGCCTCACACCAACCGGCAACTCTCTTAATAGTTTCACTTTCCGACCGTCTTCATCATAGTCGTTTTTTGTGATATTCAAATTTACTTCGTATTTTAGCACATCAAATCACAAAAGTCAAGTATTTTTTATTTTATTATCAGTTCCATTCCAACCTTTTGCGGAGTGAGTCCTAACGACTCATAAAACTTCATAGCAGAAGTATTTAAACTCCACACGTTTAATGTCAGGTTATAACAACCACTATCCTTTGCCAGTTTAACTGCTGCCTCGTACAGCTCCTTACCTATGTGTTCCCCTCTTAAGTTTTCATCCACACATAAGTCGTCAATATACAATGTTTTAATATCGGTAAGCACCGAATTGTTAATATGTTGCTGAAAAATACAGAAGCAATATCCCATAACCTCATCGTTTTCGTCTACCGAAACTAAAATTGGTCGTTGCTCGTCTTTCAGCAGTTCTCTCAACTCGTCATCTGAATATTTTCGACCGATTTTAAATATATCCGGTCTACCATTATGATGTACCATATCAACCTGCGACAGCAAATCTCCGATTTTTGGTATATCATTTTCAATAGCTTGTCTTATCATTAAAACCACCTAAAATCACAGTTTGTCGGCAATATCCAAAATCAACTGCTCGGTCTTTTCCCAACCAAGACACGGGTCGGTGATTGATTTGCCGAATACGTGTTCATGCACGCCTTGTGCGCCGTCTTCAAGGTAACTTTCAATCATCAAGCCCTTTACAAGACGCTTAATATCCTTGTTCTGATTTCGACTGTATACAATATCCTTTGCAATACGTATCTGTTCAAGATACTGTTTTCCAGAGTTGTTGTGGTTAGTATCAACGATGACCGACGGGTTGGTAAGATTGGATTTTTCATAAAGTTCTTCCACTCTTAAAAGGTCCTCGTAGTGATAGTTGGATACATTTCTACCGGCATAGTCAATATATCCGCGAAGAATGGCATGAGAATAAGGGTTGCCCTCGGTTGTGACTTCCCAACCGCGATAAATAAAGGTATGACTTGATTGGGCAGCCACGATAGAGTTAATCATAACGCTAAGGTCACCGCCTGTGGGGTTCTTCATACCAACGGGAACTTCTATTCCGCTTGCAGTAAGTCTATGTTGCTGATTTTCTACCGAGCGGGCACCCACTGCAACATACGAAAGCAAATCGGAAAGGTAACGATAATTTTCAGGGTAAAGCATCTCATCAGCGCACGAAAAACCGTAATCGCGAAGTGCTGCTAAATGAAGTTCACGAATAGCAACAATACCCTTATACATATCAGGCTTGGCGTCAGGGTCGGGTTGATGCAACATTCCTTTATAACCCTGACCCGTTGTTCTTGGTTTATTAGTATAGATTCTTGGTATAATTACTATTTTATCGGATACCTTTTCCTCTAATTTTTTAAGTCTTGAAATATATTCAAGCACCGGCTCGCTATGGTCCGCCGAGCAAGGGCCTATGATAAGGATAAACTTATCGCTCCTGCCATCAAAAGCCGCCTTAATACTCTCATCGCGTTCAGCCTTGACCTGCGCCATACGCTTGGTCAAGGGATAATCTTTCTTTACCTCCTGCGGTTCAGGAAGCTGTCTGTGGAATGTTACCTGCATTGTTTTTACCCCTTTTCTGAAAAATTCTGAAAATTAAAAAAATCCGCCTTGCAACAGCTGTTAAGCAAATGCAATGCGGACTGTCCGTAATTTTTTTGCTGTGCTTATGCTACAGAACCAACAAAATTCGGGCAGGCCTTACCAAAATAATAAAAGAA
>JAZRSW010000051.1:0-22620 GCA_045651745.1 Acutalibacteraceae bacterium | reverse complement strand
CGTCCTCTTTCATCAGTTACGACCGCAACTGTTTCCTTAACGTTGTATTCGCCCTTTTCTACGATAGATTTTAAAGTATAGTTGCCGAGCAAATAGAACGGCACTAAAATTTTGTGAGTAAATGCACCCTCGGGTACTGTGCCGAAATGTTCGCCGGCGCGCAAAACGTCGCCAACCTTGGCAGTAGGGGTGAATTCCCATTTTTTCTCGTGGTCCAATCCGTCGGCATAAACACCACGCTCTAAAAACCAACCTGCCTGCTCAGCTACTATCGGCAGCGGGTTTTGAAGTCCGTCATAAACCTGACCTAAAAGTCCCGGACCTAATTCAGCCGAAAGCATATCACCGGTGAATTCAACCTCGTCACCGTTTTTAATGCCACCGGTCATTTCGTAAACCTGTACTTGAGCTACGTTGCCTCTGATACGGATAACCTCACTTTTCAAAGCGGTGTTATCAACCTTAACGTAGCAAATTTCATTCATCGAAACGTTACCGCTAAACTCGACCGAAACCAAGTTACCGTTAACGCTTACAACCTTTCCTAATGTGTCAGCCATTATTCGACCTCCGATTCAGCTCTATTTATTATAGAGTCGTAAATATTTCTGTATGCGGTTTGACCGCGGGATTTGTCAAACTCTCTGATACGTAAAATCAGTTTTAATTTAATTGCGTAATAAAACAAATAATCTTCCGAAAAAGTATCCATAGGTCTTAACGCTTCCAAAGCCTTTAACCTGAAATTGTTTAAAAACTTTTCGGCTTCCATTGGATTATCAAACTCAACCGCGGCACGTGCAGTTTGCAAAACTTCGGTCGGCAAGGTTATATTGCCTAACTCAAAAGTTTTATTTAACTTCTCGGCACGGAATTTCCCTAAAGCAAGCCTTAAATTCCGCTCGATAGTGTACCAAGACTCTAAAAGCGGTGAATTAATATTTTCAGGGAACTTTGGCGGTATAAGCGTCAGCCCGTTTAGTTCAAGGAAAGACTTTTTACCTAAAAACCTTGAACATAGTTCAAAAAAACGTTCTTCGGTAATCGGTAAGGGCACCGAGTCACTGACACCGTCTAAAGAAGGCAACTGTGATACTAAATAATATTGGCTCATACCGTTTCAGCCTCTTTCAAAAGTGCTGAAACCTTTGGGCTTAAATATGCTGACAGCATATCGGTAACTGCCTCGGCAGAGAAATCATAATATGCTTGACCTTGGTTTACGGCAATTCTGAAACCACCGTCAAAGTTGTCATTAGCCTTAAGGGTGACACCTTGAAGCATTTTTTCTTTAAGAGCCGAAAGTAAAGTGCCTTCGACTTCTTTTAAGTCATTACTGTTTAAAATTATCGAAATATCTGACGCCTCGGCGTTTTTAGACCAAGCCTCAACCACCTTTATAATGAGTTCAGTAAGGTTTTTGGGAGAATAAGCATCTAAAACGCCGTTATTGAGTATAGCTTCGAGCTCTTTTGTGACGCTTTCTCTGAAAGAAATCAAAAGATTGCGTCCTGCCTGACGGATTGCGTCTTCACCCGACTTTACAGTACGTTCATTTTGTTGTTTTGCATTAAGCATTAATTTTTCGGCCTCGGCCTTTGCATCGGCAATAATTTTTTCTGCCTTTTCGTTGGCAGATTCAAGTATAGCTTCAGCCTCGGCTTCAGCAGTTTTGACGCCGTCCTGCTTAATTTTTTCTATTAGTTCCTGAAGTTGCATTTCCATAAAATTCGCTCCTTTTTTAGTTGGTATCAAGAACAGATGATTTTAACTTTAATTTATAATTTTAAGAAATAAACTATTAGATTTAGTATAACATATTTTTTTCAAATTTCCACTTTTTTGTAATATTTTTAAGATAATTAATAAGATTTACAATTAAGTTAAGTATTAAGGGCGTTTTTGCTACAATATGTACTGAATTGAAGCCTTGTATTCTCTCGGAGTCATAGAGGTTACAGATTTAAAAACTTTAGTGAAATATTGGGGCGAGGAAAAGAATAACAAATCTGATATTTGTGCGTTCTTAAGCCTCTGTTCGCGCATTAAAAACTTGGCTTCATTGATTTTTAATTGGGTATAATATTCAACAATCGTTTTACCCGTAACGTTTTTAAAAGTTTCACACAACTGACTTTTGCCGTAATTTGTGCGTTTGGAAATATCCGCAATAGTAATATTCCCGTATATATTTTGCTCTAAAATATTAATGATGTGGGTTACAAGTTGGTTAGTGCCGGTGTTATTGTGCTGTAAAAGTTTGTTGTATGAATTTTCGGTATTGCCCGTATCTATCGTTCGTTTCATTAAGATTAGAAACTGTTCTAAATATGATTTTATCATTTGCTCGGCGCCAAACGGTTCTTGCGGATGTTCACTTATAATACCGGGACATTCGCCGTATGACTTTTTCATTTCGTCAATGATGGCGGCAAGTATTCCTTGAAGATTGTACGGAAGTTTTGTAATACAGTTATTAAAAGTATTCATTGCGCGGTTGTTGGCAACAAAGGTCATAATGAAAATATTTGCAGGAGTTTTACCGTCGCAACATACACTGTGAAGTACATCCGGTTTGTGAAAGACAATTTCACCTTTGTTTAATACATAAGTCGAGTTTTCTGCCGTAACGATAACACTGCCGTTATCGACGTAGACGAATTCCCAAAACGGATGTTTTTCAAGAGGAGCGCTGAAATCTGCAGTAAAGTCAAAGTAATACATAGTTATAATACTTGAAACAGAAATACTATCTTTGATTTTGAGCCGATTTTCATATAATTCATTGACGTTAAGCTGATTTTCACGCAATTCACTGATTTTTGCCAAAATATTACCTCCGGATTAAAATATAAATTTAACGGAAAAAAGATACTGAAATTGATTTAACACTATTGTAACATAAAATTGTAAAAATTCAATATTGTTAGTTTAGATTTTTTCATTATCGAATTTGGCGTTATATAACTTCTCAAGTGTTATAAAAAACGGAAAGGTGATTAAATTATGAGTGCTAAAATAGGAGTTCTTGTTCATTTTAAACCCGATACGGACGTATTAAAAAGTTTAACGATATAAAGGAGTTGGGTCTTCAGACCTGCCAGATTTGTATTAACGGTAATATTTCAATTTATACCGAAGAATTTGCCCAAAAAATAGTTGAGGCTTCAAAGGAAACAGGAATTGAAATATCTACACTTTGGTCAGGTTGGAGAGGTCCGCAGACCTGGAACTTCTATGAGGGTCAGTATGATTTAGGACTTGTTCCTGATGAATATCGTGCCGACCGTTTGGAAGACTTACTTATGGCAGCAGAGTTTGCAAGAAAATTGGGTGTTAAACAACTTGCCACACACGTTGGTTTCTTGCCCGAAAATCCTGCTGATGAGCGTTATCAAAAAACCGTATATGCGCTTCGTTTCCTTTGCCAAAGACTTAAAAATTACGGTATGAAGTTTATGTTCGAAACAGGTCAGGAAACTCCGGTTGTAATAATGCGTGTTATCGAAGATATCGGTACCGGTAACCTCGGTGTCAACTTCGACACCGGCAACCTTATTCTTTATGGTAAGGCTAATCCCGTTGATGCTTTGGATATGATAGGTCAGTATGTTTTGGACACTCACTTGAAAGACGGTGTTTATCCTACCGACGGTAAGCATTTGGGTAAAGAGGTTCGTTTTGGCGACGGTAAAGCAAACTTTAAGGAGTTTTTACCCAAGTTAAAGTCACTCGGATATGAGGGTAGCCTTACTATCGAGCGTGAGATAAGCGGTGAAAAACAGATTGCCGATATTATTTACGCCCGCGATAAAATTCGTGAATATTGGAAATAAGATAAGTCCTAAAATTTGTTAAAAATTAGGGAGAATTATATGGTTAAGGTTGGATTGATTGGCTGCGGCGGAATAGGCGCAGTCCATGCAAAGAGTTGGTTTGAGTTAAAAGACAGAGCTGAACTTCTGGCAGTTGCAGATTTTGACACAAAAAAAGCTACCGAAGTTGCCGAAGGAAAAGCAAAAGTATATTCCGATGCTTTAAAAATGCTTCAAGAGGAAGACTTGGATGTTGTTGACATTTGCTTGCCCACGTTTTTACATGCCGAATATGTTATTTTGGCTTTGAAATATGTCAAAAACGTATTGGTTGAGAAACCTGTTTGCTTAAATGAACAACAAGCCGAGCAGATGTTCAAAGCAGAAAAAGAAAGTGGCGGTACAGTACACGTTGCTCAGGTTGTACGTTTTGATTCACCTTATCAATATTTGAAAAAGGTTGTAGATAGCGGAGAATATGGCAAAGTCATTTCTGCAAACTTTCACAGAATCAGTCCGAAACCGATTTGGATTAAGGACTATGATAACCCCGAAAAGACGGGTGGAATGGCCATTGATATGCACATACACGATGTTGATTATATCCGCTATCTTATGGGGACTTCACCTGACGACGTTAAAGCAAGCGTCGCTAAAGATGAAAAAGGAATAGTTCATCATATTTGGGGTTCATATCGCTACGGCAATGCTTGTTTGGTCGCTGAAGCGTCCTGGAATTATCCTACTTCTTTTGTTTTTTCAAGATGCTTTAGGGTTATGCTCGAAAACGCAACCTTGGTTTTGGATGAGTCAAATGTTTTGAAGGTTTATCCCGAAGAAGGCGAGCCGTTTGTTCCCGAATTGGAAGAGGATATAAACAAGGATTTAGGAATTAATATTTCTAATTTTGGAATGTTCTTAAAGGAAATCAGCGCATTTTTGGATTACGTTGAATTCGGCAAAGGCTCGGGTGCAGCGCCTTTAAAAGATGCAGTTGAAGCGTTGCGAATTGTTAAAAAGGAATTAGAACAATAAAATAGGAGGAATCTTATGTATACGGTTTTAGTGGTTTCATGTCATCCCGATGATATGGAAATTGCCTGTGCAGGTACTCTTTTAAAGTGTAAAGAACGTGGCGATAGGGTTGTTGTATGTCATCTTTCAAGCGGAAACCAAGGTCACGAAGTTATTATGCCTGACGAACTTACAAAAATAAGGTTAAACGAGGCTAAAAAAAGTTGCGAAATGGCAGGGTTTGAGGTTATTTGGGGTGGATTTGACGACCTTGAAATTTACGATAACAACAAAGAGTCGAGAGATAAGGTTGTTAAGGTTATTAAAGAAGTCAATCCCGATTTTATTATTACACATGACCCTAACGATTATATGCCTGACCATGTTGCAACCTCAAAGCTCGTTTTTGACGCTTGTTTTGCCGCAACACTTCCTCATTATGATGTTGGAGTAAACAAAAAAGCAAAACTCACACCTGTTTTCTATATGGATACTTTGTGCGGTGTTAATTTTAACCCGACAGAATACGTTGATGTTTCAGAGTATATTGATAAAAAGTTAGAAATGCTTAACTGTCATGAATCGCAAATTGTTTGGATGCGTGACCACGACGGTATTGATTTTCCCGATATGGTTAAAACTTGTTGCAGATACAGAGGCTTCCAATGCGGTGCCGATTATGCAGAAGGTTTTACACAGTGTATGGTTTATCTTAAAGGAACAACAAAACGTTATTTACCGTAATATAAACAATTAGGAAGGAAGAAAGATTTATGAATTTTATTTCAACAGTTAAAGGCTCAGCATTAGAAGGGTTTTATCCTGCAGGATGGGATTTTGATAAAATCGATGCTTGTATCGACGCTCCCGAAAAAATAACCGAAAGACAGTCACATTGGAATAAAGGTTTTACACCTGTTAAATGCGAAAGCCTTGGTGAGTTTGAAACCTATATGGGTCACGAAATTGCGATGCAGATTAAACTTGCAAAGGACAGAAATGAAAAAATAGCATTTATTTTACCCGTAGGTCCTATGGGAATGTACAAATGGGTTGTATATTTCCTTAAAGAGTGGAACGTTTCTTGTGAGCACGTTCATACCTTCAATATGGATGAATGGGCAGACGAAAACGGTAATACTTTGGCTCCTGATAACTCAGGCGCATTCCAGTATGCTATGGAGCAGGCTCTTTTCAATCCTTTGGGAAGTTTGACTGTTCCTAAGGAGCAAAGAAATTTTGCCACAAAAGATAATCTTCCTACATATCCCGAAAAAATTGATGCACTTAAAGCCGAAGGTGCAAAACTTGTTCTCGTTTACGGTATCGGAAGAATGTGCCATATCGCATTCTGGGAGCCGACCTTTGCTGCAGACTATGCAACTGCTAAAGAGTGGGAAGCAGCACCTTACAGAATTGCTGCAAAAATTCATCCTTTGACAGTTGAGCAGAATGCTCTTACCAGCTTTAAATCCAGAACAACATTGGTTCCTTGTCGTGCTAACACAATAGGTCCCGGTTTGTTCCTTAAAGCAGATTACGCTATTGGCGGTGCGGATGGTACACTTGGCAGAGGTATGCAATGGCAAGGTATGTCACTCTGGATGACACTTCGCTATGGTGCAACTCCGTGGATTACGTCTTCGTATATTCCGACTCTTCCCGGCAGACTGTTCTTCTTGAACGAACTTGCAGGTCCGCTTGTAGCAGAGTGTAACTAAAATGGAAAATAAAAAGTTAAACGGAATTGCCGTTGCAGGTACTGTTTTAGTTGATAAAATTAACGAAATTAAGGCGTATCCCGAGTGTGGTGAATTAGCCCAAATCGTCGGTATTGAAAAAGCAGTAGGCGGATGCGTTCCAAACGTTGCTATTGACCTGAAAAAAATCCGCCCCGATATTGATATTAAAGCGATTGGAAAAATTGGTTCGGATGAAGACGGGGCTTTTGTTTCAAAAGTTTTAAGTGATAACGGGGTTGACGTGAGTGGCTTGGCGATTTCAAACCATAAAAACACAAGTTTTACCGATGTTATGAGCATAATCAACGGTCAGAGAACATTTTTCTGCTATCCCGGTGCGAGCGCTGATTTTGGCATTGACGATATAAATTTCGATACATTTGATTCTAAAATTTTACACCTTGGTTATTTTCTTCTTTTAGAAAAGGTTGATTCGGGCGAAGGTGTAGAAATTTTAAGGAAAGCAAGTCAAATGGGTGTTAAAACCTCAATTGATTTGGTTAGTGAAAACTCTGACCGTTATAATATTGTTCTTCCTTGCCTTAAGTTTACCGATTATCTCATTATCAATGAAATGGAAGCAGGTAAGCTTATCGGTTTAGAACCGACCGACCAAAACATTAAAGAAATTGCTTATCGTTTAAAAGAATTTGGTGTCAGAGAAAAGGTTATTATTCATAAGCCTGAATACGCTGTTTGTCTGTCGGACGAAGGTTTTACGGTGGTTGGCTCATACTGTCTGCCTAAAGATTACATTAAAGGCACAACCGGTGCGGGCGATGCATTTTGCGCAGGCTCTTTAATTGGTATCTATAAGGGTTGGACAGATAAGGAAATTTTGGAATTCGGTTCGGCCTCGGCGGTTATGGCTTTAAGCCAAGTTGATGCCACAAGCGGTCTTGTCACAGAGGCTGAAATCAAAAAATATTGTGAACAGTTTAAAAGAAAAGATAGGAGCTTTTAGATATGTTAGTTAATATGAATGAAGTACTGTATGATGCAAAAAAGGGTCATTATGCAGTTGGTCTTTTTAACGCTGTAAATTTGGAACTTGCTCGCGGTATTATTGCCGCAGCAGAGCAAACAGGTTCTCCCGTTATTATGGGTACCGCCGAGGTGCTTTTCCCGTATGGTCCTTTAGAAGAAGTTTCATACTATTTGCTTCCTATGGCAAAAAAGGCAAACGTTCCGGTTGTAATCCATCTTGACCACGGTCTTAAAAAAGAAACCTGCTTGAAAGCGCTCGAACTTGGTTTTACATCAATTATGTATGACTGTTCTACTGATTCTTACGATGATAACGTAAGAAAGGTAAAGGAAATGGCTGATATTGCTCATTCCTTTGGTGCAACAATTGAAGGTGAATTGGGACATGTTGGAGATAATGAGGGCTCTGCAGAGGGTAGCAGTCATTTGGCTGACCCTTCAAAATTCTTTACCGACCCTAAAATGGCAAAAGATTTTGTGCAGAAAACAGGTGTAGATGCTCTTGCTATTGCAGTAGGTAATGCTCACGGTGCATATAAATTTCCGCCGAAACTTGATTTCGAAAGAATACGTACCATTGCAAAAACAGTAGACGTACCGCTTGTTCTTCACGGCGGTTCAGGTCTTACCGATAATGACTTCAAGCAAGCCATTAAAGAGGGTATTAGCAAGGTTAATATCTTTACCGATATTAACGTTGCCGCAGTAAAGGCTGAGTTTAGCAGATTTACCGATATGAACAAGGGTATTATCGACCTTATCCCTGCCGCTGTTGAGGCAATTAAGCAAGAGTCTATTAAGAAAATGGAACTGTTTGGCTCTGTCGGTAAGGGACGTGATGTTTCTAAAATCAATGAAGAAGAAATCATTCGTAAAGTTGTTGAAGAGGTAATGAAAATTACCAAACAATAAAGAAAATTTGTTAAATTACTGAAAAATCCTTTATCTTGACGAAAGTCATGGTAAAGGATTTTTTTGTATGAAAATTTTGTCAAAATTTTGAAAATCCACTTGACAAATTTAATAACAAGGTGTATCATATATGCAAGTTAGCAGTAGCTAACTGATTTATTTTACGTTTTGGTTAGCGTGCGCTAACTGATTGGTTTGGCAGGGATTGTAATGAAAACCTTAAAAGATATTAAAATCGGTAAGACAACGCGTGTGGTAAAACTGCACGGTGAGGGCGCAGTACGCCGTCGAATTATGGATATGGGTGTTACCAAAGGCGTTGAAATTTACGTTCGCAAAGCTGCACCGTTAGGTGACCCGATTGAGATTATGCTTCGCGGGTATGAGTTGTCACTCCGCAAGGCAGACGCTGAAATGATTGAGGTCGAATAGGGATATTTATCGGTTTTTGAATTGAGGTAGAATATGGATATTAAAATTGCGCTTGCGGGGAACCCCAACTGCGGTAAAACCACTTTGTTTAATGCCTTAACCGGCTCTAACCAATATGTCGGCAACTGGCCGGGTGTTACGGTTGAGAAAAAGGAAGGCAACTATAAAAAGGAAAAGGGTATAATTATAACCGATTTACCGGGTATTTACTCATTGTCGCCCTATACTTTGGAAGAGGTTGTTGCCCGTAATTATCTTATAAATGAGCGTCCCGATGCTATTCTTAATTTAGTTGACGGTACTAACCTTGAACGTAATCTTTATCTTACCACTCAACTTATGGAAATCGGCATTCCGGTTGTGATTGCTATTAATATGATGGATGTTGTCCGCCGTCGTGGGGATAAAATCGATGTTGATGTTTTAGGTCGCAGGTTAGGTTGCAAAGTTGTTGAAATTTCGGCTTTAAAGGGTGACGGAGTTGAAGAAGCTGCCGAAGTTGCTATTGAGGCTGCACGCAGCGGCAACTACGAGCCAAGGCATATTTTTTCAGGTGATGTTGAGCATGCGATTGCTCATATTGAGGAGGCTTGTGTTCACGAACTTCCTGATGAACAGCAACGTTGGTACGCTATTAAACTTTTTGAACGTGATGACCGCGTAAGAAGTGTTTTGAAACTTACCGAAGAAAAAATTATACATATTGAAAAGGATATTACTTCGGTTGAGCGTTTGATGGATGATGACGCCGAAAGTATCATTACCAACGAGCGCTATAATTATATTAGCGGGATAACTAAAATTTGCTATAAGCGCAAATCGTTGAACAGAATGACTAATTCGGATAAAATTGACCGAATTGTGACAAATAGAGTGTTGGCTTTGCCTATTTTTGCTCTTATTATGTTTATAGTTTATGCTTTGTCAATCGGCACTGTGGGTGATTGGACGGTCGGATTTATGACCGATACATTGTTTGGTGGAATTATCGCACCTGCAGTTCAGTCGGGATTGACGTCTATAGGCTGTGCTTCGTGGTTGGTAAGCTTGGTTGTTGACGGTATTGTCGGCGGTGTCGGTTCGGTTTTGAGTTTCGTTCCGCAGATGATGATACTGTTTTTACTGCTTTCTTTACTTGAGGATTGTGGATATATGTCCCGCGTCGCCTTTATTATGGATAAGATTTTCCGTAAATTCGGGCTTTCGGGTAAAAGTTTTATCCCGTTGCTTGTTGCTACAGGTTGCGGTGTTCCGGGGATTATGGCATCACGTACTATTGAACTTGAACGTGACCGCAGAATGACCGTTATAACTACGGGATTTATCCCTTGCGGTGCAAAAATGCCGTTGGTTGGCTTCATTGCCGGTGCATTATTTGGCGGTAGTGCCGTTATAGCGTTAAGCGCTTATATGTTGGGTATTGCGTCAGTTGTTGTATCAGGTTTGATTTTAAAGAAAACGAAACCGTTTAGCGGTGACGTAGCACCCTTTGTTATGGAGTTGCCGTCATATCATTTGCCCGTGCTGAGTAACGTTTTGCGCACTACCTGGGAACGCGGTTGGGGTTTTGTAAAGCGCGCAGGAACGGTTGTTTTGACGGCAGGGGTTATCCTTTGGATACTTCAAAATCTGTCTTTTACAGGCGGTTTTCATTATATCACCGAAGAAAACGGCGGAACGTCAATTTTAGAGATTTTGGGTGGCTTGGTTGCTTGGATTTTTAAGCCCTTGGGCTTCGGTAATTGGCAGACTGCAGTTGCAACAATTTTAGGTTTAATTGCTAAAGAAGAGGTTGTCGGTGCGTTTGGCACAATGGCTGAAAGCGGTGTCGGTCAGGCTGCATTAGGATTAGAGATTTTCGGCGGAAGTCAGCTTGCAGGGTTCAGTTTTATGGCGTTTAATCTTCTGTGTGCACCGTGCTTTGCCGCAATGGGTGCAATCCGCAAAGAAATGAACAGTATGAAATGGACTGTCGGCGCAATAACCTATATGTGTGTGTTTGCTTATGCTATATCCCTTATGGTATATCAAATCGGAATGTTGATAGCCAACGGTGTATTCGGTATTGGTACAATTTTCGCATTTTTAGTGTTGGGAGTTATGATGTTCTTGCTTTTAAGACCTAACCCTAACGAGAAAAGGAAGAAAAGTTTATGAATTTACCTACAATTTTAGTAGCTTTGGCGGTTGCAGGCGTGGTTGTAGCAATTATTGTGAAATCTATTAAAGATAAAAAGTCAGGCAAGGGCGGTTGCTCTTGCGGTGGCAGTTGTGGAAACTGTAACGCTTGCCACAATGAAAAAGAATAATTTTAAATTCGGGTGGATAGCGAATTTCGTTATCCGCCCGAATTCTATGCTTGATAACTTTTAATTGTTGTGGTAAAATAATGTAAATCAGCCGAAAGGAGCGATTTGTAATGTCGGACAATAAAAAACGCGACGCGGTTGAGGAGCAAAGAGCAAGACAACGGGAACTTATTGAACTAAAACGCCAAAAAGAAGCTTTTCAAGAAAATCCCGATGAATTTAAGCACGAGGGTGGCGGTGTGGAGTTTGTTCAGTCACGCCGTAGTAAATGGCAGAACTTTTGGTATTACAGTAAATTTACAATAGCGTTTATTTTAATTGTTGCGGTGATTATGGGAATAGGTATCAGTTCGTGCGTCGGTAAAACGGACTATGATATGACAATTGTTATGTATTTTAAAACCTTTGTCGATGATACAATGGCTCATAATATTTCAACCGTTGCGAAAGAATACTGTGAAGATTTTAATGGTGACGGCGAAGTAAATGTGTTGGTTATTAACTGTTCAATTCCGAATAAATTGGCGAGTGAGGGTTCTGACAGTACAAACAGGCTTTTAGGACAGTTTCAAAACGAGGAAGCAATTTGTTATATTGTCGATACCGAGGCATATAATGATTTGAACGATAGTTTCGGTGATGACTTTTTGTATAGCGGAATGAAACTTCCCGATTTTGATGGTAGGGCATACAAACTTAACGGAACGGTGTTTGACGCGGCGTTTAATGCCGTTAGTGAGGGGTATACAAACAATTTTGATTATTATATTTTAAGGCGAAATATCAGTGAAAAATCCACTGCTAATAAAAAGGGCGTAGGCAAACATATAGCCAATGCAGAAAAAGTAATAAGAAAAATTTTAGCCGACCCTAACTTAAAGTCAAAACAACCTCAAAGCGTTAAATAATATTCGTGGGCGGTCATTGACCGCCCACTATAAAAAATTAAGTTTTAAATGCAAATATTTCCGCTCGTAGCGAAGCTGGATATCGCAGCAGATTCCGATTCTGAAGGACGGGGGTTCGAATCCCTTCGAGCGGGCCAAAAAGAAACGACAATTTATCGACTGATAGATTGTCGTTTCTTTTTGTTCTCTTCACTTTTCTCTATTCTCTTTTCACTATTCTTTAAAATTGTCGTTTCCAGATAAAATATAAGAGAGAAGAGATAAAAGAAAAGGTGTCGGATTTGCCGACGAATTATAAAAAATCGGCAGGTGTTTAAACGTATAGGTCAAAATTGTAAAAGGTATCTAATTTTTGTATTTCTGTTTATCATAAATCCAAACTGTCAAAAATATATTAATTACAGTATTTAGTTTTTGGCGGTGCGGTATGAAACGTAATATTGGGTTTTGGCAATTAGTGGGATTTTTTACGGTATCGGGAATGGGTACGCTTTTGCATTTTCTCTATGATTGGACTAAAAGTACGATTTCGGCTTTGGTTTCGGGCGTGAATGAATCAACGTGGGAACATATGAAACTCTTGTTTTTTCCGTTGCTTTTATTTGCAATTGTAGAATACTTTTTAGTCGGCAAAAATTATGACAACTTTTGGTGTGTTAAACTTAAAGGTACGTTGTTTGGATTGTTTTTGATTCCAACTATTTTTTATACTCTAAACGGAGTTTTCGGTAAAACACCGGATTGGATTAACATTACTATTTTCTTTGTTTCCGTGGCGGGTACATTTATTTATGAATCAAAGCAATTTAACGTTGATTCTCAAATGTGTAAAAATAAAAATATTATATTTGCAATTTGGTTTTTAATAGTTGTCGCATTCTTTATATTCACGTTTTATCCGCCGTCAATACCGTTGTTCAAAGACCCTATTGACGGCAGTTTTGGAATAAAGTAAACAAAAATAAAGGGTGATTTTTTTGAGAGAATTTGCATACAATCGCGAGTGGGCGGTTAATTACGCGAGGGTTTGGGCGTATTCACGCAATCCAAAGTTTTATGATTTTGCCGATTTAGGTGGGGATTGCACCAACTTTGCGTCACAGTGTATTTACGCGGGAGCAGGGGTTATGAATTATACTCCCGAAACAGGGTGGTTTTATATTTCGGCAAACGACCGCACACCGTCGTGGACGGGCGTTGAGTTTTTGTATGACTTTTTGGTCAATAACCTATCGGTAGGGCCTTACGGCAGTGAGGTGCCGATTAGCGAAGTGCTACCGGGTGATATTGTGCAATTGGCAAACTCCGAGGGCGATTTTTATCATACATTAGTTGTTGTTTCAACTTTCCCTGAAATTACGGTTGCAGCACACTCGCGGGATGCATTGAATAAACCTTTAAATAGTTATGATTTTGCTTTTGCGAGAGCGATACATATCGACGGCGTCAGAGCGTGGTGAAGATTGGCTGAACACATCTACTTAGGTGTTTCAGCCGTTTTTTATTGCAACGTTTTCCAAACATTTGTTCTTTACATTTGCGAAGATGTGTGCTACAATCAAAGAACAGATGTTCTGAAAGTCAGGTGAAACGGATTGGTACGGCAGATTTTACATTGTGACCTTAATAATTTTTATGCTTCGGTAGCCTGCCGTGACAATCCTGAGTTAAAAGGCAAGGCGGTGGCGGTGGGTGGAAGCAAGGAAGAGCGTCATGGCATAATTTTAGCTAAAAATGAGATTGCAAAATCTTATGGAGTTTCAACGGGAGAGGCAATTTGGCAGGCAAAACTCAAATGTCCGTCACTTGTAATTGTCCCGCCCGATTTTAAACGGTATACCTATTTTTCAAACCAGGTCAGAAAGATTTACGAGAGATATACCGACCTTATCGAGCCGTTTGGTATTGATGAATGTTGGCTTGACGTCACGGGCAGCCGCAGGCTGTTTGGTGAGGGTGAGGAGATTGCCGACCGTATTAGGCGTGAAATCATCGAAGAACAAGGTTTGACTGCATCGGTTGGTGTCAGTTTCAATAAAATTTTCGCGAAATTAGGGTCTGACCTTAAAAAACCGAACGCGACAAATATTATCCCTTATGAGAATTTTAGGGAAATTTTGTGGCCGTTAGAGGTCAATCGACTGTTGGGTGTAGGCCCTGCGACCGAGCGTAAGTTACACTCGTTGGCGGTGTTCACGATTGGTGATTTGGCGAATATTGACCCTGAAGCATTACGGTTAAAACTTGGAAAAAACGGGGTACTTTTACACCGCTTTGCTAATGGTGAGGAAAATTCCTCGGTTTTAAAAAGCAATTTTAAGTATAAACCGCAAAGTGTCGGTCGGTCGGTTACCGTCCCACGCGATTTGACCGATTTTCAAGAGGTGTATCGCGTATTTTTAAGGCTTTCGGAGGAGGTTGCAAGAGAACTTCGCCGTGATGAGTTGGAGGCACATTCGATTGCCGTTCATATCAGGGATAACAGATTACAGGTTAAGGAGTTTATGACGGGGTTGTCAGAGCCTTTGCAATCGGCTAAAATCTTGGCGGATGAGGGGATAAAACTTCTAAAATCGAACTACGGGTTTGAGTATCCGTTACGGTCGGTAGGTATTCGGGCAATAAACCTCAAAGGTTACAGTCCAAAAATGCAGTTGTCCTTTTTTGAAGATAGGACAAGGATTATAAAGCAGGACATTTTGGAACAAAGTGTGGACAAGGTTCGTGAACGCTTTGGCGAAACGGCAGTGGTCAGAGCGTCACTTTTGAATGATTTTAAAGCTTTTCGTGAGCAGTCGCCAAGTACGTTGGGCCATGCAAGGTTATCGTTGTAATGCAATTTTGAGTTACTGGTTGCGGCGGGCTTTTGAAAAAGTTAAATATACAATGATTTTGTTGACTCATGTAATTAATTGTGTTAAAATTAACTAAATCATAGAATGAAAGGGAAAATTTATGAAACGCATTATCTGTATTTTAATGGTTTTGACAATGAGTTTTGGTTTGCTTGTTGGCTGTGGCGGTAAAAAGCCTGCCGATAACACTAGCACACCTGCAACTGATACAGGATTTGTCATTACTACCGACGATGTTAAGTACATAGCTGAAGATGGTTCGTCGATTTACCGTATTATTCGTCCCGAGGGTAATACAGTAGTAACTCCTTTTGCCAACGCTCTTTTCAAAAAAATGAAAGACGGTTTGGGAATTGGAATCAAAAACCTTTCCGATGCAGAAGACGGCACAGATGTTTATGAGATTTTGGTCGGTAACACTAATCGCGCTGAGTCTAAAGCAGCTCTTGATTATCTTTATGATAACGGTATGGGCAGATATCAGGATTATATTATCTGCACAGTGGGTAAGAAAATTGTTATCAATGCTGTTACTGAAGAAGCTGTTGAAAACGCAGTAAACTATTTTGTTGAAAATTTTGTCAAAAAAGAAGGTGTTGCTGGTGGTATTAAATATACCTATGCTACACCGGGTGAGTTTGGTTCTATAACTATCAACGGAAAAAGCATTGGTGATTTCACTGTTATCCGTGATAAGTCAAGCCGTTCTTGGCTCTTGCAGGAGGAATATCGCAAGGTACAAGATAAAATCCGTGAAAAAACCGGTTATTTATTGCCTTTGAGAGAGGATAAAGATACCGCTGAAAAGGAATATGAAATTCATATCGGTAATACTATCCGTACCGCTAAACCTCAGTCGGGTTATGATTATGACTCTTGGGAAATCGCTATTGCCGACAAAAAGGTTTATATCGCAGGTGGTAGCACATACTCCGTTCAGGTAGCATTGACCGAGTTTGGTAAGATGCTTGAAAAAGGTGCTGTAACAAACGCTGATTCTAAAACCGGTAGCTATGCATCTACTGTTGCTACCTATGATTTTTCAGAATATTACACATTAACCTGGCAGGAAGAGTTCGACTATGAAGCAGTTAGTATTGAAGCAAGTGGTTGGACCGTTGACCCGATTAGCGTTAATACTCAGATAAAATATACCGATGATGGCGAGCCTTATAGAAGATTCGGTACTGCATACTTGGCAACCGATGCTGATACAAGTGCTGTAACTGGTGGCAACTTTATTATGCGTGCTATTAAAATGGAAGACGCAACCATTTTATATCCTAACGATGCTACCCACGGTGGCGGTACTGACGGTCTTCTCTATAAGCATCAGGGCGGTTATCACAGTGCTTCTAAAATGACCTATAACTTGGGTTATGTTGAAATGCGCGCAAGAATTCCTGACGGTGAGGGTGTTTACTCTTCGTTCTGGTTTAACGGTGGTGGCCTTGAGGTTGATATTTTCGAAAGTCTTGGTATGGCGCACACTTTAAGAGCAAATATTCACTATTGGGATAGTGCTGATGCTGATGACCGACACACATCGCTTGACTCAGGTCTTTATGGAGCAGGCGTACATGCCGTTGCCGGTACGGATAGACAGTATGTTTTGCCGAGGTCAGAAGGCACCTTGTTTGACGATTATCATACAATCGGTTGCTACTGGAGTTGGGATGGTATTAAGTTCTTCTGTGACGGCGTAATGTACTACGAGGACCAGATTGATGAAATTCATATGGATAAATTTGTGGAAATTATCGGAGGTGTTAATGTAGGATGGGCTACACGTAAGACCCCTACAGCTGACGTTAAGTTCCCGCTTGAGTATCACGTTGATTACTTCCGTCTCTATCAGGTTGACGGTCAGGGATTAAACGTTAGATAATAACTTAAATTAAATAACCCCGTTGTTCATTTGAACAACGGGGTTATCTTTTGTTTAGATATTAAAATCAGTTGTAAAGACGTTTGATTTGGGGGTTCTTGAATACCAATACGGCAGACAGTGAGGTTATAATCATTTCGGGCAACATATATGCACCGTTGTAGCAGATTGAGTATAACCAAACGTTGTCCCAATCAGTCCAGCTTGCGAAGAAAATTCCGCCCGAAACCAAGTGAGATAAAAATCTTAAAACCATAGCGAGTACAATTCCAAGAACAATGCCTTTAACACCAAGATTTTTGAAAACACCTGCAAATCCCAAAACTGTGAATGCTAATAAGTAATCGAAAATAATAGCGCCGATTACGTAACCTAATGATAGACCCCAACCTAACAGTCCGTCCATAAAAATGCCGAACATCAGTTGAATTACCGAATACATAAACGCGCCGATAAGTCCCCAACCTGTGCCGTACATTAACGGGAGCATAACGATGGGGAGCATCGAAAGCAGGGTAACCGACCCGCCAAGTGGCATATTGTAGATTTTAATCAGGCTTAAAACCGAGCCTAATGCAATCAAAATTGCCGTGACACAGAGTTTCTTTGTGAATGTTTTTTTGTTTTCCATTTTTGTTCCTTTCCTTTCGCGGTCTTACGGTGCCGCAACCTAAATTAAATTTGACAGAAAAGGAAAATAAAAAGCTCATCAGGCAAACCACCTGATGAGCTTAAAATTTTACGTTTAGAAAAAATTCCTACGTCGGCATTATCCGAATCAGGTGTAACGGTCAGGACGAAACACGCCCTATCTCAGCCGGGTCAATTCCCAGCACCCTTTTCTGTTAAATTTGAT
The DNA here is from genome assembly GCA_045651745.1 of Acutalibacteraceae bacterium. Taxonomy (GTDB): domain Bacteria; phylum Bacillota; class Clostridia; order Oscillospirales; family Acutalibacteraceae; genus UMGS172. The sequence goes on along the minus strand of JAZRSW010000051.1, from coordinate 4,902 downwards.
GTTATTATACCACTTGAGATTAATTTGTCAAGGGTAATCGACAATTTTTCGCGTATTTTATTTGAATAACCGCCGTCACAAACATTGACACTTGTGGTTAAAAATGCTAAAATAATGTGCAGTGAATTTTAGGAGGCGGTATTATGATTAAATGTCCGAAAATGGCTTCAAACGGCTCAAAAGAATGGGCTGTTTATGAAGAATTCAATAAAAGGGCAGAAGTATTTGTTAATAAAATGCTGAAAGGTTATAAACCTGCCTCTTACAATGAAATCAAGGTTATTCACGACCCTGTTTGGGGCACTATTAAGTTTAATCCGTGGGAATTGCAGATTTTGGACTCTCCGCTTTTGCAACGCCTGCGTAATATAAATCAGTTAGGCTTAGCGGTTTTAACTTATCCGTCGGCACATCACTCACGTTTTGAACATACTTTGGGTGTAACTTCGCTTGTTACAAAGATGGCGGACAGTATTAATGACAGTCATACTGCCGGCAACGAAATGCCGATGTCGCGTGCGGATATAAACAAAATGCGGTTAGCTGCAATACTTCACGACGTCGGTCATTGCTTTTTCTCGCATCTTTCGGAAAGAATGTATAGCAACACCGAAGAATTTGCTGTTTTAAAAAGCACATTTGAGATATTTCAAAAGGCTCAACCGCACGAGATTTTGGGTTATATTATTATAAACACACCGTCGTTCAAAAAGTTCTTCATGTCGCAGGTGAAATATCCTGAAAGGGTTAATGAGGATACGTTTTTTGACGATTTGGGCCGAATGATTGTTGGCGCGTCTATTGATGAAGTATATTGTGAAGACGGTAAAACTGTTAAAAAATATTACCTTACCGAAATGATAAACGGTCAGTTTGATGCGGATTCGCTCGATTATTTGAGACGCGACAGTTATATCACAGGTCTTTCGTTGACCTATCATATTGACCGATTCCTTTATAAAATAAGGCTTTATGATTTAACCGAGACGGTTGACGGTAAAGAGGTTACGGCAAGGCATTTGACCGTGTCGGAATCGGGAGTTTCAACGGTTGAGGAAATCGTTTTCGGCAAACAGATGTTAACCCGTTATATTTATCAGCATCAAAAGGTGTTGGCGACCGATGTTTTGGTTTACGATATTGTCAGCGGACTTAAACTTGGTGGTAAATTACAACACCCTTGCGATTTCCTTTATTATTGTGACGACGATATTTATAAGTTGTATGATGAAAGCGGTGACCCTGATTTAAGAGTACCTGCTTTCAGTATGCCTATACATAATGATTCGAAAAAGACAATATCCGATGTTGTAAGACAAATAAAGAACAGAGATTTACCGAAAAAAGCGTTAGTTTTGAATATGGCTAATTTAAAGTCATCTAATGGAGAAATGACGCTTGAAAAAGCGTATAATACCGTAAAAGCCGCTATGCTTTCGGGTGGATTCAGACAAGAGGTTAAGGATGAAGCGGTTAAAATTTGTGAAAAATTAAAACTTGATAAAAGCGAAATCGACCTTTTTGATATATTCTATTCTGTGCCCAAACCGTCGTTTGCAAAAAATTATACCGATAGTTTTGTAGCGACACACGACGGTAAGCTTACGGCTATGTCCGAAGTTGCTGACCTTAACGATTGGGCAGATGAATTTTCTTTAAGGTCTTGGAATGCTTATGTTTTTTCTTCTTCAAGTCTTTTGCCGGTTATAACCTTGGCTGCAAAAAGAGTTTTAGAGGAGAGAGGTTTAAGTTTTTGTGAGGATAAAATTTTCGCTAACTTAAAACACCTAAAAGAAATAGAAGAATTACAGCAAAGGCTTAAGTAAACACGAATAATTAATTTAACAATATAACACAGTCCTGCATAGTATGAATTGAGGACAAACTCCTCTAATTTTAAAACTAAAGGACGGTTTCTTATATGAGAAACGAATATGGCAGTTGCAGTTCCTGCAACGGTTGTTTTTGGATTATCCCCGGCGTTTTGATTGCATTATTGTTTGCCGTTATAGGCCTTTTGGTTGGTTCGGCTATTGCAGAAATCATTATGGCTAACCTTGCCGCTTTCATCATTCTCGCAGTTGTATTAGCAGTACTGTTGGGAATTTGGGCGGTTACAAGAATTTGCCGTTGCAGAGGTTATTAAACCTTTCTAATAAAAGAAATCACCCTGTTGGGTGACGGCTTTTTGAATAAGAAAAGAAGAATGAGTTGTGATTGACTTGTAAGTCAGTGTTTGGTATACTTATTTTAAGGTGAGTGATAAAAATGAAATTACTTATGCATACTTGTTGCGCTCCATGTTCTATAATGTGTGTTGAAACTTTACGTCAAGAGGGCATTGAGCCGACGCTTTATTGGTATAACCCCAATATCCACCCGATGAAAGAGTATAAAATGCGTAAAAATACGTTGGTTGAATACGCTAAAATGATTAATGTAAAACTTATTTTGGAAAATGAGTATGGTTTACGCAAGTTTATTGAGGGTATTTACCCCGATTTTGATAACCGTTGCGGTTTTTGTTACAGAATACGGTTTGAGCAAACGGCGAAATTCGCCGCTGAAAACGGTTTTGACGCGTTTACTTCAACCCTTTTCGTCAGTCCTTATCAAAATCACGATTTATTGATTAAAACTGCAAAAGAAGCAGCAGAAAAGTACGGCGTTCAGTTTTTGTACCGTGATTTCAGACCCTATTTTAAAGAGGGTCAGGACAAAGCACGTGAATTAGAACTTTATATGCAAAAACACTGCGGTTGTATTTTCAGCGAGGAAGACCGCTACTCAAAACGTAAAAAGTAATTTAAATTAAAATTTCGGCATATTCTTTCTTTGAAAGGGTGTGCCGATTATGTTTTTTCGGAAGTTAGTATCTATAGGATTAATTTTGTGTTTTTTGTGTTTACCCATGTGTGCTTTGGCTGATGAAGTTCCTATCGACGAGGTTAAAAGCAATATTGTAACCGAGTATAATTCAGCCGATTTAAAAGACCCAATAGTGTTTGATGCAACCGAAACGATTGCAGGAGTTGGTGAAAAGCTAGAAATTCCTGCAAAATCCTGCATTTTAATGGAGGTAAATACAGGTGAAATTTTATATGAGTCGGAAAGTCATTTGAAATTACCGCCTGCGTCAATCACAAAGGTTATGGCTTTATTGCTTGTAATGGAGGCTATTGATGCAGGGCAATTAAGCCTTGATACAATGCTTACCGCAAGCCCTTACGCTTGTTCAATGGGAGGTTCGCAGATTTGGTTAGAGCCAAACGAACAAATGTCGGTAAACGACCTACTCAAAGCCGCAGTAATCGGCAGTGCTAACGATGCTACTGTTATGCTTGGCGAGGCGTTAGCCGGCAGTGAAGAAGGCTTTGTCAGTATGATGAACGAGCGCGCAGGTCAGTTAGGGTTAACCGATACTAACTTTGTAAACAGTACGGGACTTGACGCTGACGGACATGTGACCAGCGCTCACGATATTGCCGTTATGTCGCGCGAACTTATAAAACATGACCTTATTAAAAATTATTCAACTGTGTGGATGGACTCACTGCGTAACGGTGAGTCAGAACTTGTTAATACCAATAAACTTGTGCGATTTTATCAGGGATGTACCGGTCTTAAAACGGGTACAACCTCGGGTGCGGGCGCTTGTTTGAGTGCTACCGCCGAGCGTGACGGATTGGAATTGGTTGCGGTTGTAATGGGAGCAGGGAACTCTAATGACCGATTTAACGGCGCAAGAAAATTGCTTGATTATGGATTTGCCAACTATACGTTTGTCACCGTTACAGCACCGCCGGAGGACTTGCACGAAATATCTATAAGCGGTGGAACTTTGAACCGCGTAACAGCTATTTGTACGGAGAAAAAAGGTTTTCTTATAGAAAAGAAAAAGGCTAAAACATTAACTTTGCAAACTGAACTTCCCGAAACATTAAAAGCACCGATTTCGGAAGGTCAGCAAATCGGCGTAACGCGTGTTTTTTCAGACGGCAGAGAAATGGGTACAGTGAAAATTGTCGCAAAAGAGGAAGTAAAAAAGATTACTTTTGGATTTTCTTTTAAAATTTTGTTAAAAAACATTTTTTATGTGTAAACTTTTCAAAATACAGTTGAAAAAGTGAATAGGGTATTGTATAATAATAACAAAGAAAGAGTGTTTTGAGTGGTGTAACACTCAAAATGTTTTATTTGAAGTTTCCCTGAAAGGATTGTTTAAAATGGCTATTAAATTTAAGGACGGTTACGCCAAAGAATTTTTGGCAGAGGATGATTATGCCGGTATTAAGGCTCACGTAACTACCGCTCATAAAATGTTAGAAGAGCGTAACGGTCTCGGAAATGACTTCTTGGGTTGGGTTGACCTTCCGGTTGATTATGACAAGGAAGAATTTGCACGTATCAAAAAGGCTGCCCAGAAAATAATCAGTGATACTGACGTATTTATTGTTATCGGTATTGGCGGTTCGTATTTGGGCGCTCGCGCCGCAATTGAATTTTTGAAGTCACCTTTGTATAATAATTTACCTAAAAACACACCTGATATTTATTTTGCAGGTAACAGTATCAGCGGTTCGGCTATTCAGGATTTACTCAAAATCTGTGAGGGTAAGCGTGTTTCGGTTAACGTTATTTCTAAATCCGGTACGACTACCGAGCCGGCTATTGCTTTCAGAATTTTCAGAGAATATCTTGAAAATCGCTACGGTCACGAGGAAGCAGTAAAGCGTATTTACTGCACAACCGATAAGGCTCGCGGCACATTAAAGCAGTTGGCTGACGAGGAAGGTTACGAAAGTTTCGTAGTTCCCGATGATGTTGGCGGACGTTTCTCGGTACTTACTGCAGTTGGTCTTCTTCCTATTGCAGTTGCCGGTGCTGATATAGATGCACTTA
>JAZRSW010000050.1:0-3249 GCA_045651745.1 Acutalibacteraceae bacterium | reverse complement strand
CAGTTTCGTAAAACATTAAAATTTCCTGTGTCGAAGACACAAAACGCAGAAAGGCTGTCGCCTTTCGAGGCTTTTGGCAATGATACAGGGAATTTTGTTTGAGAAACAAAAACTTCCTTATGAAGCGTGGGCGAAACTCGGGCGGATTTTTCATATATATTGAACTTCAAGGGTATAAGTGGTATAATCAATTTGAAAATTTGGAATTTGCAAGGATGGAATTTATGATTATCTTAATTACCGGCGCATCGCACACAGGCAAAACTGCGCTTGCACAGAAATTGCTTGAAAAATATAAATATCCGTATTTATCTATTGACCATTTGAAAATGGGGTTGATTCGTAGCGGAAATACAGAACTTACTCCAATGGATGATGATAAATTAACCGAATTTTTGTGGCCGATTGTTCGTGAGACGATTAAAACTGCTATTGAAAACGAGCAAAATTTAATTATAGAGGGTTGCTATATTCCTTTCGATTGGTCAAAGGATTTTCCGAAGGCTTATCTTGATAATATTCAATATTTCTGCCTTGTAATGAGCGGAAGTTATATCAAAAATCATTTTGAAGATATAAAAAAATATGCAAATGTTATTGAAAAGCGTTTGTATGATGATTGCACCATAGAGAATGTTTTGCAAGACAATGCACAAATGCTGTCGCTTGCTAAAAAGAATAACGTGAATTATATACTTATTGAAAACGAGTATGACGTAGATATTAATTTGGCAAAATAAATTTTGGAGAAAATGTATGACAGTTAAGTTTTTTATTTCGGCAATAACAAAATTTTTGTTAGGTGTTGCTTTGGTTGGGTTGTTAATATTTTTGCCTGCGGGCACTGTTTCTTATTTTAACGGTTGGCTACTTATGGGGATTTTATTTATTCCAATGTTCTTTGCGGGGATTGTAATGATGTTTAAAAACCCTGACCTATTAAAAAGCAGACTTGATGCTAAAGAAAGCCAAAAAGAGCAAGACCTTGTTGTAAAATTAAGCGGTCTTATGTTTGTAGCAGGTTTTATCGTTTCGGGTCTTGGAGTTCGCTTTGGTTGGTATGTTTTACCGAAAAGTGTTACAATCGTTGGGGCTATCCTGTTTCTTGTTGCTTATGTTCTTTATGCCGAGGTGCTTCGTGAAAACACATACCTCAGTCGCACAATAAAGGTTCAAGAAAATCAAAAGGTGATTGACACAGGATTGTACGGTATTGTCAGACATCCGATGTATAGTGCTACTCTGTTTTTGTTTTTGTCAATGCCTGTTGTATTGGGGTCTGTGTATTCGTTTTTGATGTTTCTTGCATATCCGTTTATCATAGCGAAAAGGATTAAGCACGAGGAAAAGTTTCTTGAAGAAAACCTTGACGGTTATCGTGAATATAAACAAAAGGTGAAATACCGTTTGATACCGTATATATGGTAATGGCATTGACTTTTGTGGTATTTTGGAGTATTATTCTGTTTAGTGAAGTTCATTAAAGAGGAAAGTTGAGTATTATGCAGGTTATAAAAAAATATGCGTCGGGTATCATTGTGGCGATGGCTGTTGCCGCAGTATCAAAATTTTTGGAGTCACTTTTACCTATACATATAATCGGTGCTTCGGTTATAGCGTTGTTTATTGGTATGATAATCAACAACTTTTGGCATCCTGCTTGGCTTAAAGCAGGATTGACCTTTACTTCAAAGAAAATATTGAAATTTGCCATCATTCTTTTAGGTTTATCTTTAAGTATCAAGACGGTTATCAACGTTGGTAAAATGTCGTTGATTGTTATGGTGTTTACGCTTTTTACTTGCTTTGGAGTAGGTTATTTTGTAGGCAAATTACTCAAACTCAACTGGAAAACAAGTAATCTCATTTCGGCAGGAACGGGCATCTACGGTGGCTCGGCAATTGCGGCTTTAGCACCCGTTATTGATGCTGACGATATGGATATTGCTTACGCTATGTCGGCAACTTTTTTGTTCGATATGGTTATGATTTTGTGCTTCCCGCTTATGGGTGAATGGCTCGGTCTTTCGGATATGGCGTATGGCTTATGGACGGGAACTGCCGTTAATGATACTTCAAGCGTTGTTGCCGCCGGTTTTGCTTACAGTGAGGCTGCAGGTGATTTTGCGACTATGGTAAAGTTAACCCGTACATTGTCTATTATTCCCGTTGTATTGATTTTTGCTGTTATTAATACAAGGTTAAAGCAAAAGCAATCGGGTGTAAGCGGTGAAAGAACAAAGGTTAAATTCACAAAATTGTTCCCGTGGTTTATCTTGGGATTTTTGGCAATGGCAATTATAAACAGTATTGGAATTGTACCCGCAGTAGTTTCGGGCGGTGCAAAGGATATAAGCAAGTTTTTGATGGTTTCGGCACTTGCTGCCATCGGTCTTAATACCGATTTCAAAAAGATGGCAAAGTCGGGCGCAAGACCTATGTTACATGGATTTATCATTTCAGCACTCGTCGTAATCGTTGCTATTACAGTAGAATATGCAATGGGAATTGTGTGAATTATTTAAAAATTAATAAAAAAGAACCCCACTTCTTGCTGTTTGGCAGGAGGTGGGGTTTTGCTTATTCCGTTGCTTTTTGGAATGCGGTTTTTAAATTGTCGGCGATTTTTAACATTGTGTAGGAGTTGGGTTTTGTAAACTTTCGGTCGTAGGTAAATAAACCGTTGGTTTCGTCCTCAACGTCGGAAACTTGGGTTAAAACCGCACCGCCAAGACCTTTTTCAATAAGCGGTATAATTTCGCTTGAATAAAGATTTTCAAGGTCGAGGGTTAAGTCTTCGGGTGTTTTACAGATTTTATATCCGTAGACCTTGTCGAGATTAAATACGTGTCCTTCGACATTGCAGGAGTATCCTCCGAATTCCGACAGTATACAAGGTTTGTTGCCGATTTTGAAATCAGCCTTTTTAAAGTAGACGTGTTCGCTTTGTACGTCACTTTTTTTATTTTTAAACCAGCCTGATGCAGTGTCAAAAATGCGTGTTGGGTCTAACGGTTTTAATGTGTCGTACGCTTTGTCGGCGTTGTGCTGACCCCAGCCTTCGTTAAAAATCGTGTAATACACGATTGAGGGGTGGTTATACAGTGAGCCGAGCGTAGATTCAGCCGTTTCATAAAATACGTCACGGACGGATTTTGACTCACTACGGGGTAGTGTTTTCAAACCAATAGTTGGCAGTGCAGTGTCATAGAAAAAGCTGTACTTGCCGTTATTGACCATATCCTGAAA
>JAZRSW010000049.1:0-4081 GCA_045651745.1 Acutalibacteraceae bacterium | reverse complement strand
GTTGGTTCTGGTGTTGTTACCGCTATCAACTAATTTAAAGTTTATACTTTAAAAATGTAATCAAAACCTCCGTTGTGAAGTCGGAGGCCAAGCGGTCTTAGGAAGACAATTAATTAAGGCAACTCCTTGGCTCACAGAACGACATGGCTACGATCCGACTTGTTGGTTCTGGTGTTGTTACCGCTATCAACTAATTTAAAGTTTATACTTTAAAAATGTAATCAAAACCTCCGTTGTGTTCGCACAACGGAGGTTTTTTATTTATTTCAGTATTATTTTTGATGTTACACTTGACTTTCACGATTTAGTATGTTAAAATTTTAAAGTACGAAAGGACGTGTACTTCTATGAATAAATTGCATAACGAAAGCACAGATTTACTGTTTAAATCAATTTTAACTTTGGAAACCATTGATGAGTGTTACGCTTTTTTTGAGGATATTTGCACTGTTAAGGAGATATTGTCTATTGCACAGCGTGTTACCGTTGCTCAAATGCTCAGAGAGGGTAAGGTTTATAGCGATATTGTTGCCGAAACCGGTGCTTCAACCGCTACAATCAGCCGTGTAAACCGTTCTCTTAATTACGGTAACGACGGCTACGGTATTGTTTTTGACCGTATTGAGAAATGAGTTACGAAAATTTTGCTTCAGTTTACGATAGTCTGCAAACCGATGTCGATTATGACAATCGGGCAGATTATTTACTGAAATTGTTCGAAAAATACGACCGCCTGCCCACACTAATGCTTGATGTTGCGTGCGGTACCGGCGGTTTTACTTTGCCTTTTTTGAAAAAGGGAATAGATGTAATCGGCGCCGACCCGTCACCCGAAATGCTTAATGTCGCGAGGGAAAAGTTGCTTGACAGTGGCTATAACGCGTTGTTACTTTGTCAATCGGCTGAGGATTTGGACTTATACGGCACGGTTGACGGTGCAGTTTGTTGTCTTGACAGTTTAAACCATATAACCGACGCTGATGAGTTAAAACGCTCAATTGCCCGCATTGCTTTGTTTTTGGAAAAGGACAGACTGTTTATATTTGACGTCAATACTGAATATAAACACCAAAATGTGCTGTCGGGCGCTGTGTTTACTGCCGAAACAGAGGATTGTTTTTGTGTTTGGCGCAATTCAGAGTGTAATACTGAGGGTGTTGTCGATATTTCGCTTGACTTTTTCAAAGAAAACGACGACGGCACTTATACCCGTAGTTTTGAGGATTTTTCCGAAAGAGCGTATAGTATTGACTATTTAAAAGAGTGTATTACTGCTGCGGGACTTGAAACTGTTGCAGTTTTGGGAGATTTGAGTTTTGATGCTCCAATTCAAGAAGAGCAACGTATAATTTTTGTCACAAGAAGGATTTAAAATGGGTAAACTTATAAGATGTATCACGAGTGAGGGTGCCGTAATGGCAACTGCGGTTGACACAACCGATATTGTGGCTCAAGCCGAGAAGTATCATAAAACCTCAGCGGTGGTTACTGCCGCGCTGGGAAGACTTTTAACCGCAACCTCAATGATGGGTAATATGCTGAAAGCCGAGGACAATAGTATCACATTGAAAATCACAGGTGAAGGTCCAATTGGGACATTGGTTGCCGCAAGTGATTTTGACGGTAACGTCAGGGGCTATGTTACCAATCCCGTGGTTGAAATACCGCTTAATAATAAGGGCAAATTGGATGTCGGTGGCGCTGTTGGTGCAGGAACGCTTTATGTTATTAAAGACCTTGGAATGAAAGACCCGTATATCGGTCAAATTCCGTTGACTTCGGGTGAAATTGCCGAGGATGTTACCTCATATTATGCTATAAGCGAGCAGATACCAACCATTTGCGCGTTGGGAGTGTTGGTAAATCCCGATTTAACTGTTAATGTTGCAGGCGGATTTATAATACAGTTGTTGCCGGGGTATACCGATGCTGATATTGATAAGTTAGAAGATTCGGTCAAGGACTTGGAATCGGTCACAAAGATGTTAAGTGACGGTAAAACGCCCGAAGAAATTTTGAGAATTGCGCTCAAAAATTTCGAGGTTGAGGTGCTTTATGAGCAGGAAATAGCATATAAATGTAAATGCAGTCGTCAGCGTACCGAAAAGGCACTGATGAGTATCGGCATTGAGGATTTAGAGGAAATGGCAGCCGATACCAAGGACACCGAGGTTAGTTGTCACTTCTGTAATAAGCGTTATACCTTTACGCCCAGTGATATAAACAAAATAATTTCAAAAAAGAATAAAAAAATTTAAAATAAGTGTTGACAAACGGCGACGAGTATGGTAATATATCATTCGTCGCCGGTGGTACGGTCCCCGCGAGATGGGAGCATAGCTCAGCTGGGAGAGCATCTGCCTTACAAGCAGAGGGTCACAGGTTCGAGCCCTGTTGTTCCCACCATAAGGTGGCCTGGTAGTTCAGTTGGTTAGAACGCTAGCCTGTCACGCTAGAGGTCGTGGGTTCGAGCCCCATCCAGGTCGCCACACACGCCTCTGTAGCTCAGTAGGTAGAGCAGGGGACTGAAAATCCCCGTGTCATTGGTTCGATTCCGATCGGAGGCACCATTTTTATGCGGATTTAGCTCATCTGGTAGAGCGCCACCTTGCCAAGGTGGAGGTAGCGAGTTCGAGCCTCGTAATCCGCTCCAAAAGGACGCTTAAACGCTTTTTAAGCGTCCTTATTTTTTAAAATATAATACGGCGCCATGGCCAAGCGGTAAGGCACGGGTCTGCAACACCCTTATCCCCAGTTCGATTCTGGGTGGCGCCTCCACAATGAATCACCCCTCAAATCTGAACCATATGTGTTCGATTGAAGGGTGATTTATTTTTTTATTACTAGTATTTATGCGGCTTAAAGCCGCATTTTTTATTTTATCTAATGCTACACTTATAACCAAAACTCTTGAAAATTCAAGGTGCTTAATGTATTTTCTTTCATTTTATGAACCTATTGTGTTCGATTCGTTATTTGCACGCTTTTCAAGCCGTTCATAATAGGCTGCTTCGTAGGCAGAAGGTGTCATATACCTCAGTACGGTATGCGGCCGGACCTCATTGTATTGAAGTGTGTATTCGCTTACGGCTTGTCTGAATTCCAGTTCTGTGCGGAATTGTATATGATATAATTTTTCTGCCTTTAAGGTTTTAAAAAATGCTTCAACGATCGAATTATCATAAGGCATACTTGCTCTGGAAAATGATTGCTGAACGCCTAACTCTTTTAAGTATTTCATGTAGGTTTTTGAAGTGTAGTTGGCGCCTTGATCACTATGAAATAATAAATCGGTTGGTTTCCTATTCTCATACGCCTGTTTAAAAGTGCATTTAGTTAGGTGGGTGGAGTTAGATGTTGACACTTTGCATCCAACGATTTTTCGTGAGTATAGATCAAGGATGATACAAATATAGAATTTTTTATCATTCACATTGAACTGCGTAACATCTCCTGCCCAGACTTGATTAGGACGTGATACTTCGAACTTTTGGTTAGAAATGATTAATTTTCTGTCTTGAGCCTGATCATATAGTTTCTTTGCACCGCCCCTAGATGAGAACAAATCATTTTCATGCATGATTTTCGCTACCGTGTTACGTCCTATTATATATCCCTGCTGTTTGAGTATGTAATGTATTTTATCAGCACCATAAGTGCGATTACTTTCTTCAAATATCTTTTGGATAATAGGTAGCAGTTCCGCATTACGCTGAGCGGCGAGAGTGTTTCCGTTTTTGTTTCGCAGCGTGTGGTTGAAATAACTTCCTTTATCCACTTGTAGTGCTTTACATGTTAAAGTTATGCTGTATCCAAATTTCTCAAGCATACTTTTAACTGCACCATACCGTTCGTTCAAAGGAGCACTTACGGTGCACGGGGAGGCCCATAGAATTTGTATCATTTTATCTTGTTGTTCGCATTTTTGCTTAAGGTCATTGTAATCTCTCATATTGACTTGTTTTGTGCTTTTGGGCTTTCGTTCGTATTCTTTAATCCAAGTAGTTAATGTGCTACGCGCAACGCCGGTTTCGTTTGAAATTTCAGTAATGGTTTTACCAGCGAAATACATCTCTATTAT
>JAZRSW010000048.1:0-7722 GCA_045651745.1 Acutalibacteraceae bacterium | reverse complement strand
GTTCATACCCTTTGCATCAACCCAAAATTCCTTAATATATCTTTCGGCAACCTCGGGAACGGTAATACCCTCCTCGTTTGCCTTTTTGATGAGTTTATCGTCAATATCGGTAAAGTTCTGAACAAAACGAACGTCAAGTCCGCGCCATTCCAAATATCTGCGCAAAACGTCAAACACGCAAAGCGGTCTTGCGTTGCCAATGTGGATATAGTTATAAACGGTAGGTCCGCAAGCGTAAATTTTAACCTGACCTTCATCAACCGTTTTGAGTTCGTCTTTTGTGCGGGTTAAGGTGTTATAAATTTTCATTTTTCTTTACCTCTTGATTTATTTTGATAATTTGTCAAGTTGTTCAGTCAACTTGTTGATTTTTTCATTCATTTCATTCAACTGCTGTGCTACGGGGTCGGGTATATTGACCTGGTCAAGCGGGGCAATTTTTTTGCCGTCTTGACGTACAATTCTTGCCGGCACACCAACAACTGTGCAGTTAGGCGGAACTTCCTCCAAAACAACGGCACCTGCCGCAACACGTGAGTTATCCCCGACCTTAAACGGACCTAAAACTTTAGCGCCGCTACAAATCATAACGTTATTGCCAATAGTCGGGTGACGTTTACCAACGTCTTTACCCGTACCGCCCAAGGTGACGCCCTGATAAATCAGTACGTCATCGCCAATTTCGGCGGTTTCACCGATAACCACACCGTGTCCGTGGTCAATAACCAAGCGGTGACCGATTGTAGCACCGGGGTGAATTTCGATACCGGTTTTGCGAGCCGCAATCTGTGAAAACAGTCTTGCGAAAAACTTAAATTTGTGTAAAAACAACCAATGTGCCAAACGGTAATACCTTAACGCTCTGACGCCGGGGTACAAAAAGAATATTTCTAAAGCGCTTCTTGCCGCAGGGTCACGTTCTTTAACTGCCCTTATATCTTCTCTTATTCTCTTAAACAAAACATTTCCTCCAAAAAATATTTTCTGTGAAAACAAAACGCCTTCGAAAGCCATTATTGGCTTCCGAAGGCGTTATTAACGCGGTTCCACTTCGAAATTATACTCAATCGGTCACACAACCGACAAGACTTTAACGGACCTTACCCGTGCAGAGATACTTTATTTCCCCCTGCCTGCTATTCGGGTGCATTCACCGTATTTAAAACCCGACACCGTTTCAGTCAATGCAGTGCCGTCCCTGTTGTTTTAAAGCGTTACAGCTACTATTCCCAAATCAACGCATTTATATAATGTTTAGTACATTATATCATAATTTTCAAATTTGTCTACTGTTTTTTATAATTTATTTCGACGGGTCAACAAACTCGTAACTATCTTTCATATAAATTGCACCCGAAATGACTGCAACAATGGTCGATACCCAAAGTAAAATACAATAAACGATATACAATACATTAATGGTGTTTACTGAAGCAGTCCATGAAAGATTTAACATAGGCAAAATTGACTCAGCAAAATACAACAATGCAATACCAAAAATAATTGCAGCCATTTGAGTAACGGTTTTAACCTTGCCCCACATATTTGCAGGAATTACCTTCTTAACCTCGGACGAAACGGCAACAAGGCGAAGCGATGCAATCATAAATTCACGGAAAAGTACGATGAACAAAACCCAAGCAATACCCCAACCGAAGCCCTTTGCCAAGAAAGCAAGGAAAGCGGCAGTGGTTAACATTTTATCTGCCAACGGGTCTAAAAATTTGCCGAAGTTAGTGACAATACCACGCGCACGGGCAATATTGCCGTCTAAAAAATCAGTAAACGATGCAGCGGCAAACAACACAAGCGCAACAAGATAATGATGCGGGAAATTGATTAACATTGCCGCCATAAAAAGCGGTGTCATAATAATTCTTGCAACGGTTAATTGATTCGGTAAATTCATAATTGTTTCTCCTTTATTCCATTTCGCCGAGCAAGTCATACTCAAGCGAATCGGTTATTCTTACATTGACAAAAGTTCCTATTTCCTGCGGCTCGGTAACGGTGAAGAACACTTTACCGTCAATTTCGGGTGCATCAGCACGCGTTCTGCCGAAGTAACACTTAATATAATCGTCATACCCCTCAATCAGAACCTCTTGCAAAGTGCCATACTTTGACTCGTTTTTCTCACTTGCAATTCGAAGCTGGTCGTTCATTATAATTTCCGAACGGTCAACCCTTACCTGCCCGTCAATTTGGTCGGGTAACTGCGCCGCGGGAGTTCCCTCTTCTTCCGAATAAGCAAAGCAACCCAAACGGTCAAACTTTATTTCATTTACAAACTCGCACAATTCCTCGAACTGCTCGTCGGTTTCACCGGGGAAGCCGGTAATCATGGTTGTGCGAAGTGTAATATCAGGAATTTTTGTGCGGATTTTATCAATCAGCGCCTCTAAACTGCCACGATTACCTTTGCGGTTCATTCGTTTAAGCACGTCGCCGTTACAATGTTGCAAAGGAATATCAAGGTAATTTACAATTTTTTCCTCGCTCGCCATTGTGTCAAGCAATTCGTCGGTAATGCGGTCAGGGTAGGTGTATAACATTCTGACCCACTTTATTTGCTCAATCTTGCAGATGTTTTTAAGCAAAGTTGCCAACTGCGGTGTGCCGTAAATATCCTCGCCGTAGCGGGCGGTATCCTGAGCAATAAGCACTATTTCCTTAACGCCTTTTTCAGCCAAATGTCCGATTTCAAATAAAATATCGACCATCTGACGCGACCTGAAACGACCGCGGATTTTTGGGATTGCACAGTATGTACAGTGGTTGTCGCACCCTTCGGCAATCTTAACGTAAGCCGTATATGGCGGTGTTGTAAGCAGTCGCTCACCCTCTAAACACAAGGCCTCTTTCTCGCCGTAACGGTTTTCGCATTTACCGTTTAAAGCGTTTTCAACAATCTCGACTATATCACCGTTTGAGCCGATACCAACAACCACGTCAACCTCTGGCAATTCTTCTTTGATTTCGTCGCGGTAACGTTCAGCCAAGCAACCTGTGACAATGAGTGCCTTTAAGTTGCCCTCTTGCTTGTATTTAGCAGACTCGATAATATTTTCAATCGCCTCGGCTTTAGCGTCCTCAATAAATCCGCAGGTGTTGACGATTATCGCGTCAGCCTCGGCTTCTTCGGGGACGATTTCATACCCTGCATCCTGCAGTTTTTTCAGCATAATCTCGGCATCGACACGGTTTTTGTCGCAACCGAGACTTACCATTCCAACCTTAAACATCATAATCCTCGCTGTAGTCTTCGTTTTCGATATCAAATCTGCTCAAAGCCTCTTTAATATCAGGGTATCTGTGACCCTTTCGCATTAAGGCGGCAATAACTTTTTTGTTTTCCTCATAACCGCCTAATTTGTGTTTATATTTTTTCTCAATCAACTCTACTATCGGCTCAATAGGGTCAACCTCTATTTCCTCAGCAATAATGTCGACCAACTCGCTATCAATTCCCTCTTGACGCAAGAGTTGTTTTGCAACGCCCACCGACACGCGTTTTTCAGCCAAAATACGCTCGAATTTATACCGGGCATACTTTTCGTCATTTATAAAGCCTAATTCTTCCATACGGTCAGCGGCAAGTTCACTTGCATATTCGGGGAACGCCTTATTCAACTTTTCAATCAACGTTTTCCTTGAACAGTCGGAACGCGAAAGATACCACATAGCCCGCGATTTAGCACGTTTTGTGTGCGACTCACGAATTAAGTTTTCCAACTGTTCATCAGTCAACGACATTCCTGCCTTTAAGCCTTTGATTTCGCAAAGTTCACTGTCTAAACTCAAATACCCTGCGGCGTCAGGGTCAGCACCCCACTCTTTAGGGTCAATCTCACAGTCAAAGACAATTCCGCTTACCTGTTTACGCCGAGGCCTAATTTCTAAAATCTTCATTACTCAACGTCAACATCAATATTGATTTTAGATTTTCTGCGACCCTTTGTAGATGCTTCCTCACTTTCCTCTGCCTTAACCTCGGCATTAGCGGCGGCAATAACGGCATCCAACTCGGCAGCCTTAGCCTCGGCAGCCTCTTTTGCCGATTTGCCGACAGTCTGCGCCTGCTCGGCTAATGCAACACGGATTTTCTCCTCGATTTCGGCGGCAAGTTCGGGATGCTCTGCCAAATACATTTTAGCATTGTCACGTCCTTGAGCAATCTTTTCGTCATTATAAGAAATCCAAGCACCCGAACGTTTAACAATATCAAGTTTAATACCGAGTTCAATAATTTCACCCGGACGGAAAATACCCTTGCCGTACATAATATCAAATTCGGCAGTTTTAAAGGGAGGTGCAACCTTATTTTTAACAACCTTTGCCTCGGTCTTGTTACCTACAACCTCGGTGCCAATTTTGATGGCATCACGACGGCGGATATCAAGACGGACAGAAGCGTAGAAACGTAATGCTCTACCACCGGTTGTAGTTTCAGCGGCGCCGTAGCCTCCGATATTTGAACGCAACTGGTTAATGAAAATTGCAACACAGTTAGACTTTGAAATTGCACCGGCAAGTTTTCTTAAAGCCTGCGACATCAAGCGTGCGTGAAGACCCATGTGTGAGTCACCCATATCACCTTCGATTTCGGCTCTTGGCACAAGTGCTGCAACCGAGTCGACAACTACAACGTCCAAAGCACCCGAACGAACCAAAGCCTCGGTAATTTCCAAAGCCTGCTCACCAGTATCGGGCTGGGATACCAGCATAGAGTCAATATCAACGCCCAAAGCGGCGGCATAAACGGGGTCAAGAGCATGCTCAACGTCGATAAATGCAACCTCTCCGCCCTGCTTTTGTGCTTCTGCGATAACGTGAAGCGCAATAGTGGTTTTACCTGAAGATTCAGGTCCGAAAATTTCAACAATACGGCCTCTGGGCATACCGCCGATACCTAATGCGGCATCAAGACCGATTGAGCCGGTCGAAATGTGGTCGACATTCATGTGAGCGTTCTCGCCCAACTTCATGATTGTGCCTTTGCCGTAGGTTTTTTCAATCTGTTCAAGTGCCGTAGCAAGTGCTTTTGACTTATCGTTTGCCATAATAATCTCTCCTTAAATATGTAATTGGTCTTGCGACCGATGATTTACTTTTTATATATGTCCCAGCACGACGCGGTTGTTTTTGCCTAAATCTTTAATTACTTGGACATCACTGAAACCCTCGTCCTGCATTATTTTTGTAACATCTTCTGCTTGGTCGAATCCGATTTCAAACACAAGCCAACCACCCTTATTGAGCGATTTTTTCCAAACCTTCGCAATGTGGCGGTAAAATATTAACCCATCTTCACCGCCGTCAAGCGCCATTTTGGGCTCGCATTTCACTTCAGGTTCTAATGTTTCAAGCACGTTTGACCTGATATACGGCGGATTGGAAATTATTAAATCTGCCATATCTTTAAGCGGTGGTTCACCCAAAACGTTGCACTCATAAACTTCCGCCTCAACGCCGTTTAGTTTAATGTTTTTAAAAATATACAACAACGCGTCAACGCTTTTTTCAAACAGTTTCACGTTTGCATCGGTATAATGCGACAACGTAATACCTATGCAACCGCTACCTGCACAAAGGTCGAAAACCGTCGGGTTTTGTTTGCCTTTAAACAATTTTATTGCCGTTTCGACGACTGTTTCGGTGTCGGGCCTTGGGATTAACACGCCCTTACCAACATAAAACGGCAAGCCGTAAAACTCCCACTCGCCCAAAATATACTGCAACGGTTCGCGGTCTAACCTGCGGTTTAGCAACTCTGACGCCTTAAGCTCAATCTCGTCGGTAACACTGCCATCATCACCAAGCAAAAACTCGACTATCTGCGTTGCCTCAAACCGTGCGGATTCGAAACCCGCCTCGCTTAAAGTTTTAGTAAATTTCACTATTAACTCTTGCTTGGTCATTTTTCACCACAACATTCGATTGCGTCTGAACCGTCAGAGGGTATAACCTCTTTAACTGCGGCAATTGCAATCTCAATCATACTGTCGTCCGGCTCTTTTGTGGTCAACCTTTGCACCCAAAGGCCGGGGGCGGCGATAATACGTGTCACAATATTATCGTGACGTCCGCAAATCTTAATCAACTCATAACCGATACCGCAAGTAAGCGGTAAAAGTAAAATTTTTATAGGTACCCAAATATAGTTTCGGCTGATGATAAACTCAGGCAATATAACAACCAGCACGCTGCTGATTAAAATTCCCACAGCCAACATTAAAAACATAAACGACGTGCCACATCTGGGGTGAAAACGGGTATGTTTTCTGACATTTTCAACCGTCAGTTCTTCGCCACTTTCATAACAGAAAATGGTTTTATGCTCGGCACCGTGAAACTGGAAAACACGCTTTATATCCTTCTCCATTGAGGTTAATGCAATATATCCCACAAAAATTGCGATTTTGACAATGCCCTCAATAAGTCCTTTATAATACTTAAGGTCGGCGCCAAATATGTACTGAACGCCTTTGAAAATCATCGATGGTAACCACATAAACAACACTACCGCCAAGGCGACGCCCAACACAGCGCTTATGGTCATAACCGCACCGTTCAAAAGGCTTTCCTTTTTTTCAGAAGTTTCACCGTCCGCTTTGTTGTCGGCGTCTTTCGGCTCGTCCTCAACGTCGGCAAACCCTGAAATTTCAGCCGACTGCATCATGGTTTTATATCCGATAATCATTGACTCGATAAGGTTAACCATACCCCTTATCAACGGCAAACCGAAAATTTTATATTTGTCTTTTAAATGTTTCTCTTCGACTTCGCTAATATCAATAGTTCCGTCTTTTTTTCTTACGGCCATAGAGGTCTTATACGGGCCTTTCATCATAATGCCCTCAATGAGTGCCTGACCGCCTATTGATGTTTTTTTGCTCATTCTAACCCTTCCTGCTCGGGCGGGAAGATAACCTCGGTTATCTCGTCCTCGGCCACCGTCAAGGTTGGCAATACTACTGTTACGGTAGTACCCTCACCCTCGGTGCTTTCAAGGAACATCAACCCGTTATGACTTTTTATAATCTCATCTGCAACCGCAAGTCCAATACCTGAACCGCGTACATTTGTGTTAGCCTTAAAAAACTTTTCTTTAACGTGGTCAAGGTCTTTTGCGGCGATACCGCAACCCGTATCCGAAATTGTAACACGGATACATCCCTCTTCATTAAACGCCGAAACAACAACATGGCCGCCTGCTTCGGTATACTTTAAAGCGTTATCAACAACATTAATGAAAACCTGCTTGATACGGTCGCGGTCAGCCATAATCATTTCATTGGTTTCGGGTTTCGAGAACACTAAGGAAATCTTTTGTCTATGGGCAATTTCCTCATACATATCAACTACCGAACCGACAATTGCCACCGGGTCGTTAAGTGACGGCGTGATTGTAAGTTTACCCGACTCAATACGTGAGAAATCAAGCAATTCCTCAACCAAACCGTAAAGACGGTCAGCCTCACCCAGCATAACATCGACGCCGTGACGGACAATCTCATCATCCTCACCGATTGAAAGCCTTACCGTTTCACCCCAACCTTTGATTGCGGTAAGCGGTGTTCTCAGTTCATGCGAAACCGAAGAAATAAAATCGTTTTTAGATTTCCCGTTATTTTCAAGTTCTGACGCCATATAGTTTATAGTGTCGCAAAGTTCACCTATTTCATCATTTTGGTTAACTTCAAGCCTTGTTTTAAGGTC
>JAZRSW010000047.1:0-3144 GCA_045651745.1 Acutalibacteraceae bacterium | reverse complement strand
AAGAAGGCAAATAAAAAGCCCCTTTAGGGGCAGCCGGTGAAAGTGTTGCGGTTGGCAAACCTTTCGACGAGCCTATAGGCTCGGCCGGTCTTATGCCCTAAGGGGGCAGTGCATACTACCGGCACGGCCGGTAGTTATGATAATTTAGGGTTAAAATCAACTAAATCTTGAGTTTGAAAATTTATCGCAAATCCACTTGCTAACAGGGAAAATATGATATATAATTATGTAGATTTCTTAAAAGGTGGGTTTTTGGTGCGAAAGATAAATTACAAAATGATTGTTTCCGACTTTGACGGCACTTTGGTACAGGGTGACGGCAATGTTTCGGAAAAGAACATCAAAGCAATCAACGAATATATAGATGCGGGCGGAATTTTCGTTATTTCAACCGGCAGAGTGCCCGCCGCAATTTTATCGAGAGCAAGGGAACTTGGTCTTAAAGGGTTAATTTCCTGCTGTCAGGGTACAATTATATTGGATATTGAAAGCGGAAATATGTTGTTCGACCAACGTTTGCCCGAAAAAACCACCATTGATGCTTGTCGCGAAATGGAAAAATTAGGATTGCACATTCACGCTTACGATTTGTGGGAATATTACTCCAACATCCAAGATGAAATGCTGATGTACTATGAAAAAATCACCGAGACCAAAGCAAGTTTGGTCTTAAACGAAAAACTGTCCGATTTCCTTTTGAAAAAGAAAATGGGTGCATATAAATTGCTGGCAATGGTTTTGCCGGAGGATAACGCCAAAATAGTTGCAAAATTAAAAGAGGCAAATATCCCGGATTGTGACATTACCAAAAGTGCGAAATTCTTGGTCGAAATCGTCAATGACAAGTGTTCTAAAGGCAGTGCTGTTTCGTTTTTGTCAAAACATTATGGCATTGAAATTGAAAAAACCGTCGGAATCGGCGATAATTATAATGATATTTCAATGATTGAAGCCGTAGGTTTAGGCGTTGCGGTGGCTAATGCTGAGGACGCTTTAAAACAAAGGGCTGATTACGTTTGCGAAAACTCAAACGAGCAATCAGCCATAGCAGAGGTAATCGAAAAGTTTGGATTTTGCTGAAAAATTATATATCATAAAAACAAAAAACCACCCAGTCGGGTGGTTTTTTGTTTTGCTTAAAATGTGTTTTATCTTTGAACACGTCCGCTTCCGTCACCGCCGGCTAATTTTTCAACTTCGCTGACAGATACGCGGTTGTAGTCACCCTCAACCGAGTGCTTCAATGCAGATGCTGCAACTGCAAACTCAATTGCATCCTGGGTGGATTTTCCGTTGAGGATAGCGTAGATAAGACCGCCGCCGAAACTGTCGCCGCCGCCTACACGGTCAACAATGTGGAGATGATATGACTTCGAGAAGCAATAGTTCTCACCGTCATAAAGCATACCTGCCCAGTCGTTATCAGATGCAGAAATCGAACTTCTTAAAGTGATAGCAACCTTTTCAAATCCGAACTTGTCTGCCAACTGTTTTGCAACCGACTTGTAGCCTTCGTGGTTGAGCTTACCGCCGTAAATGTCGGTGTCTTCAGCCTCAATGCCGAAAACGTCTTTTGCATCTTCTTCGTTGGAGATGCAAACGTCAACATACTGACAAAGGTCGGTCATAGCGGCGCGAGCCTGCTCGCGAGTCCACAATTTTCCGCGGTAGTTTAAGTCGCAGGAAATTTTAACGTTTCTTTTCTTTGCGGCAATGCAAGCCTCACGGCAGATTTCAACCAAATTGGGACCTAATGCCGGAGTGATACCTGTAAAGTGGAACCAATCTGCGCCCTCAAAAATTGCATCCCAATCAAAATCAGCCTTGTCAGCCATCTGGATTGCAGAATATGCGCGGTCGTAAATACAAACCGAACCTCTCTGTGAAGCGCCTTTTTCAAGGTAGTAGATACCAACACGCTCGCCACCACGAACAACCTTGGAAGTGTCAACACCGAAGTAGCGTAATGAATCAACAGCAGCCTGACCGATTGCATGCTTGGGCAACTTGGTTACGTATACCGAATCAAGTCCGTAGTTTGCTAACGATACTGCAACATTGGCTTCACCGCCACCGAAGGTTGCTTGCATCTGGTCATTTTGAAAGAATCTGTAATAGCCGTTGGGGGCTAATCTTAACATTAATTCACCGAAGGTAACAACTTTCTTTGCCATATTATTTTTCCTCCATTTTCTCAAGAGCTTCTTTTACGAAAAAGCTTCCGCCGATAGCTTCAACCTTATCGAATGCCAAAAATTCGTCAATATTTTTTCTGTCAACACCGCCGGTGGGAATAAATTTAACCTGCGGGAACGGAGCGGAAAGTGCTTTCAAAGCGGTCAAACCGCCGTAAACGTTGGCAGGGAAGAATTTAACGGTTGTAATACCTAAATCCAAAGCCTGCATAATCTCAGTAGGAGTTACGCAACCGGGGTAATAGGGAACATTATTCTTTTTGCAAACCTTTGCAACATCAACCGAAAGACCGGGAGAAACAATAAACTGTGCGCCGGCTTTTAAAGCATCTTTACACTGTTTTGCATTGATAACGGTACCTGCGCCGACCGACATATCGGGGAAGAGCTTGCAGGCTAACGAAATTGCCTCTTTAGCGCAAGCGGTTCTGAATGTGATTTCTGCACAGTTGATGCCGTTGGCTCTTAATGCAGTTAAAATTTTCTCGGTTTCGCCGATTTCTTTAATAACAACAACCGGTACGAATTTTTCCATAAACATAACCTCCAAAAATAAAAGATATAATAATCTTCTGATGTTTCCATTTTACAATATAAATATCAAAAAGTAAAGGTTTTTTTGCGGATGGATTTAAAAATAAATTAAATTTGTTTAAATTTTATATATAAAAAGCAATGAGTTCAAATAAAAGTGTTGCACATTAGCCAAGAGCATGATAAAATATAAGTAACAGGTAATTCACCTGAATATTTTAGCTAAAAGCTAAAGAGGAGAGGTTTTATGAACAGAGCAGAATTAAAAATGGCGGCAAAACAGCAGATTAAGGGCAAAATCGGCATTTTATTCGTAATTACATTGGTAATTGCGGTTATTTCCAGTATTGCAAGTGTAATTTTGGGACTTATTCCTGTTGTGGGCTCGTTGGCAGCAACCGTTATCGTTACTCCT
>JAZRSW010000046.1:0-42336 GCA_045651745.1 Acutalibacteraceae bacterium | reverse complement strand
AACATCCGAGTGTGTTTTTCTGCCCTTTGTGGTGAAAAAGGCAAACTGACCGTCATTTTTAGAGAAAAAATCATCTAAACTATCGTAATATGTGATATCTAAAAGATACCAATAGTCAAGCCCTGCACGTTTTAACTTTTTATCGTCAATGGTAAACCCCATAGGACGAATAATGTGCAATCTCGCACCGGTTGCGGCACAGGTACGGGCAATGTTGCCGGCGTTTTGCGGAATTTCCGGTTCAACTAAAACAATGTTAAGAGTTTTCAAAATAAACACCCTCGCTAAATCTAACAAATTCTTGACAAAGGGATAGTAAACCTTTATCATTAAAATAGTATAGCATTAATAATGCCGTTTGGCAAATGCTTTTTAATTTTTTACTTTGGGTGATAGTTTTGAGTAAAATGAAAAATTTAAATATCAGAAAATATGCTGAAATTGCCGTACGGGGAAGTAATCCAAAAACTTCCAACACTGTTACAAAGGTTTTAAGAATAGCCTATTGGTTGGTAGCGATGGTTACAATTGTGACCTGCCTTACTATGATGATGGGAAACTTGGTTTGGATGAGCGAATATAAAGACGCACAAAATGCCGACCAGTTAGCGTTATATTATGAGCATCGTAATTATTTTATAATTATGTTGGTTTCGGTGTTTTCGATAGTTTCGAGTTTCTTTTTATTGAGATATAAGTTGTGCATACCGTTTGCCGTGACGGGTTGTGTTGCTTGCGTTTTGATTTTTTCGACATTTTACAGTGTCAGTAATGCTAACGAGTTTATGACAGGTCCGTCTGATAATTTCTGGATTATGGCGATTCCATCAATCTTATGTGCGGTACTGTCGTTAACGTTGGGTATTATGATTTTTGTTACATATAAAATGAGAATACCTGCAGCTTATGATAAAATAATCTATAACCTTTATCAAGCGCATACTAAAAACGGTGAAAATCCGTTAAATCCCGATGAGTTTGAAAAAATTTGTGACGCTTATAAAGGAGAAGAAATTTTCCGCACTGATATTCCTTTAAAGAAGTCGCAAAAAAGACGCAAACAAAAACAGGAAGAACAGTAATTTAAAGCACGCCGCCCTTGAATTTAGGGCGGCGTGCTTTTGGTTTCGTGTAACAACTATCAGCTCTGCCGATAGCTTTAATTTTTCTTCAAATTACGGATTGCAAATAAGTGTTTTCTTATCAATAGGAACGTTGCATTTTTTGATTTCGTCCAACTGAGTTTTGGGGTCGAAAATCTTGCAACCTTCACGCTGATAAAGGTGAACATATCTGAAATGTGCCTCAGAAATTTCGGGCTCGGTTTCGGGGTTGTTTGTACCCTGAAGTCTGGTTGACATAATTACGAACATCGGCTGGTGGAAACATTTGTAGTAATCCTTTGTAATATCAACCGAGAGGTAGCAAATGCCGTCCATATAAAATTCCATATGCTCGGGTGTCCAGTCAAGAGCAAATTTGTGGTAGTTGTCTTTCAAACCGTCACCGGGTCTGCAATGTGAACGGCGAAGTTCAGGGGTAAAGCAATGAATACAGTCGTGACCGCCTTTATTTTCTCCGTTTTCGTCGGTGTATCTCCACCAACGGTGAAGGTTAGCATATGCACAAACGTTGCTGCCGAAGGTTTCAACAATATCGACCTCAGGCTGAACGTCAAAACCGTATCCTGAGCCAACCATCCAAATTGCAGGGATAGCACCCATACCGGGACCGAATTTTGCTTCAACCTCTAAATATCCGTAGAGGAAAGCCATATTGTCAACAGTTCTTACAGTACCACCGGAATACTTGTGCTCGCCGTCATGACGTCCTACAATGTGAAGTTCACCGTCTTTAACGTAAGCATTTTGTTCAGTGTCGGCAAAGTCGATAACATCTTTAACCTCGGTTGCATCTTCGCCTGATGCTTTGAAAACCTTAGTCATAACACCGACTTCGCGAGTCCATTTTGAACTGTCAAGCTTGTCACCCTTGAAGTTGTCTTCCCAAACTCTTCTGTAACCGTTCATTGCCATAAAAATACCACCTTTCAAAGTGTTTGTTT
Organism: Acutalibacteraceae bacterium; assembly: GCA_045651745.1. Lineage (GTDB taxonomy): Bacteria > Bacillota > Clostridia > Oscillospirales > Acutalibacteraceae > UMGS172. The sequence continues at coordinate 40,271 of JAZRSW010000046.1, read as the reverse complement.
ATGACAGATTTTGCCCGTCACCTTAACTATAACCACTATATCTTGTAATGTCAAGAATTCTTTGAAGATTTTTTGAAAAAATTGAAATTAATTTAATTATGGATTGTGTATCATATTGTCAAGGTCAAATTTAATGTTGTATTTTGTCATGTCATCTTTCTTCGGGTCTAATAAAACGCAACCCTCACGCTGATACAAATGAACATACTCGAATAATGCTTCCGAAACTTCGGGTTCAGCTTCGGGATTGTTAGTTCCTTGTAATCTTGTTGACATTATAACAAACATTGGTTGATGGAAACATTTGTAGTAATCCTTTGTAATATCAACCGAGAGATAGCAAATGCCATCCATGTAAAATTCCATATGCTCGGGAGTCCAGTCGAGAGCAAACTTATGAAAACTTTCTTTTAATCCGTCACCCGGACGGGCAGAAGCCTTGCGCAACTCCTTGGTAAAACAGTGAATGTTATCGTGTCCATTTATTTTATTGCCATCAGCATCATAATTTGTCCACCAACGATGAAGGTTGGCAAAAGCGTTTATGTTACTTCCAAAGGTTTCAACAATATCACACTCGGGAGGAACCATAACATCTTTGTTTGTTCGTCCGCTCATCCAAATTGCAGGGATAGCTCCCATACCGGGACCGAATTTAGCAACAACCTCTAAATATCCGTAAAGAAAAGCCATGTTATCAACGGTTCTAACTGTACCACCTGAATACTTATGCTCACCCAAATGGCGTCCAACTATATGAAGTTGATTATCTTTAACGTAAGCATTTTCTTCCGAATCTGCAAAATCAATTACGTCTTCAACATCCTCGGCGTCCAACCCTGAAGCTTTGTAAACCTTTGTCATTTTGCCGATTTGTCTGGTCCACTTGGTTTCGTCAAGTTTGTCGCCTTTAAAATCATCAGCCCATACTAATCTGTATCCGTTCATTACCATAGAAAAACCACCTTTTGTATATAAAAATGAGGTCAATGGGGATTGGTCCCATTAACCTCATTATAAGTTTATAAAACTCCAATGTCAACCGAATTTTACTATATTTTTTATTTTTTGAAAAGCTTTTTTATCAGTCTTATGATTTTCTTTAATTCGGCAGTTTTATTGAAGAAAATCATACCGAAGAATAACAACGCAATTACTATACCTAAGCCAATTATTACGGCTAAAATAATAATAATCACTTTAAGAATTTTCCAAGCAACCGAGCCTTCGCTTTTTTCGGTTTCGTCGGCTTCGGTGACTAACATAAACTGCGTACATTCATTAGTTTCAACGGGTACATAACCACCGCTTGCGGTTACCTTGTAGCAGGCAATCGAGTTATCCGTCTTTTTCTGATAAACGGTTATGTTCTTACCCGCAAAACTTGCATCAACGGGGAGGTAGACAGTGATGTTGCCGTCAAAACCATCGCTTGTGAATTTAACGTCGTATGCCGAAATTATTTTACCCCAACCGGCTGATGTTGCGAGTATGGAGTAGGCTTCACTGTTGGGGTCGAGCGCGGATGCTGAAACAGTGGCTTCTGGGTTAAAATAACCTGCGATTTTGACCGAAGAATTGCGGTCTAAAACCTGGAAGAAACCAAAACTCGAAATAGTTAACTTACCCTCAACAAAAGTAACAGTATAGTTGTCACCTAACGAAAGAGTGCCGATTGTTATCGGGTAATCTCCAACTTTGTTGCCAAGCGTTCTTTCCAATTCACCCGTGGCAGTGTTGCCGGGAAGTAAATTTTCTGAAAGGGTATAGGTTAATTTAGGCTCTGTTGCACCCATACTCATAACAAGATTATCGGCGGTAACTGTGATGGGACGGGGAGTGATAGAGGCTTTAAGTTCTAATGTACTTGAAGCAAATCCGTACTTTGAGGCATCGTTGCCTGTGAGCTTTAAACCGCTTAAAATAACCTTGGTTGCTGTTTTTACATTGGGTGTGTCATACTCGGCTTTTTCAAAAGAGAATTTTACATCGTGACCTTCTTTAACTCCTGAAAGCTTAAAGTTTTTATCGGTTACAACAGCATCGAGTTTTCCGTCGTAAACCTTGGTAATAGCCTCACAACCGTCGGTTGAAAGGGTTAATTGAGGAAGTGTAGCAAGGTCTATGGCAACGATAGGTGATTCATCGTCGGGGTAAAGGAAATCTTCGATTTCTTCACCTTTATGTATTGTGGTTTTCACTGTATTTGCAATAAAACGCACTTCAACCTTTGTGTCAATAACAGTTGCAAGTTTATTACTGCAACTTTTTAGTGTTAAGCAGAAATATTTATTAACCGGTGTTTCAGAGCCGAAATTGTAGGTCGATTTGCCGTCGGTATTGGTTTTGGTGCTGATGGTAAAATCGTTTAATTTGGTTTCGTTGGTTAATCTTTCAGTATCTCCGCCTTGTAAATCTGCACTCATCACCTCAAACACAAAGTCGGTGTTTTGAGAAACTTTTCCGTCAATTTTACACTCAAAATTAAGCGTAAAGGGAGCAGGGTTAGTGTCGCCCTCGGTTGCAAATGCCGTAAGCGGTAAAATTGTTGAAATAAGTGTCAACAAAATTATGGCAATACTTCTTTTGAGTTTCATTTTCTGCCTCCATTTTTTAAAGGTAATATAAATATAATTACTAAACATTCTTTTTTATTCCGTTCAGTAATAATATACGATTCTTTTTCAAACTTCAAGAAATATAACAAAATTGTAATTAAGGTTAACAAAATTGATATTGATTGCCATAAAATAGTGTTGTATACACTTGAAAATCGTTGAAATATGTGGTAAAATATTTAAAATTTAGCTGGAATTTTCAATATATTTGAAAAGTGGTGAAAACGGTGGCTGATTCAAGCTGTGATACCTGCACATATTTTGTCTTTGACGAAGATTATGATGGATATGTCTGTCTTGCTGATATGGATGAGGATGATTATATAAGATTTCAGGGTTTGAAGGATAAAGGCTGTCCGTTTTATCGCTTGGATGACGAGTATAAAATTGTCCGACGTCAAAATTGATTCTAAATTTAAAAGGAGAATTGTTATGGAAAAGTATGCATGGAAAGCAATCGTTTTAGAAGGGAAACTTGACGAGTATATCAAGCGTCACGATGAGATTTGGCCTGAAATGTTAGAGGTTTTATCCGAAGCAGGCATTGTTAACTATTCAATTTGGAATGTAGGTAATGAACTCTTTGGTTATTACGAGTGCGAAAAGGGTATTGACTTTGCCGCAAAGGTGCAGAGTGAAAGCCCGGTTGTTGACCGTTGGAATGAATATATGAAGGATGTTATGGTAATGGAACTTGACCCCGTTACCGGCGCACAGCCTCAATTAAAACAGGTCTTCAAATTCAAATAAACCATTAAAAACTTTGAATTTGGTGGGGTAAAGTAATGCTTTACATATTGTCGGGTATTAAGCGGTGTGAAAATCAGTGGGTTTACCGAATTGTCGATTCGGTTAAAAAACTTCTGATTCAAAAGCGAATAGATTTTATCGAAAGCTCAAATATTGATGAAACGGTAAAAAAGTGTGCCGAAACTGAAGGGGTAATTATGCTTCCTTTGGGTATGAACTCGGATACGCTTGATATTGTTAAACAGTGTAGCCGCGAGGGTGTTCAGGTTATACTGCCCAACGCTATTTTGAGTTCGGGCGAGCAGTATCGTTGTCACTGTATTCAGGGTGATATTTATGGAACCGTTTCAAATATTATTAAGACTTTTAAAGCTAACCAAAAATCGAGAATTGCGCTTTACGGTCCTAACGGCAACTCGCAAAACGATATGGTTTTGGTTGATGCTTATATGTCGAGAATGGGAAAGGAACAGTCGGCAGTTTTTTATAACGAAGGCGGTTCTTTTAAGGAAAGTTATGAGGCTTTTTGCGGTGAGTCGGAATTTGATGCGGTTATTTGCGCAAATGACTATGTTGCGTATCATTTAATCGAAAATTTGGAAAGGGATAATCCTGAATATCTTAATAAACTTTCGGTTATCAGTTTTTCTAACACAATGCTTTCCAAACTTTGCAGAAGACCGTTCACAAGTTTGGACCTTGATTTAGTTTCGATTGCCAACGCCGTTGCCGATATATACCGTATGGTCAACAAAGAAAAGAAGTATTACCGTGGCGTTACGGTGTACGTTGATTATCACGTTCACGAGCGTGAAACAACAAAGGGGATATCCTTTAAAAGTATACGTTCGAGTATTGAAACCGATGATAGCGCGTATCCGTCGGTACCGCCGTATAATGCTGCTAAGATTTATGATAGTTCTTATGAGATTTCGCGTCTTGCGAATATTGACCTTACTTTGAACAAGCTTTCAAAAGGGGATTTGTGGATACTTTCGTATGTTTTGAAAAAGTATACAAGAACTCAAATTTCCGAAGCTTCTTATCTGTCGCTTGAGGCGGTTAATTATCACCTTAAAAAGATGCGAGAGGCGTTTGGTTGCAGGACTACAAATGAAATGTATGAAAAATTAAATCCTGTGCTTTCGGCAGAGTATATTGAGAACTTTTTGCGTGAAAGTCAGTCACTTTAAGAATAATTTACCGTCCTTATGTTGAGGGCGGTATTTTTTATCGAAAAAAGTGTAAATTTGAGTGAATATTTTACAAAATAATTGATACTTCAAATTACACTTTAAATGGTATACAATAATCATGGGCATGTTTAAATAATATATGGAGGTATTCATTATGAAGTACACAACAAAAGAAATACTCGACATAGCCGATAAAGGTGGCTATGCAGTACCCGCATTCAACATCTACAATTTCGGAAGTCTTATGGGCGTTAAAGCCGCTGCAGAAGAGACCGGCGCACCTGTTATTTTCCAGGTTTACAACCGTCTTCTCAACACCGGCACAGCAAAGTATTTGATGCCTGCAATTTTGGCAGTTGTTAATGACCTTAAGACCCCCGCTGCTATTCACCTTGACCACGGTGCAGGTAACCCTGAAGTTTTAAGAGCTATCCGTTACGGCGCTACTAGTGTTATGATTGATGCTTCTACTCTTCCTTTTGACGAGAACGTTGCAAAAACCAAAGCAGTTGTTGATATTGCTAAAGAGGTTGGCGTTTCTGTTGAGGGTGAGCTTGGTCACGTTGGTTCTGCTGCCAATGGTGATGAAAACGGCAACTATACCGAAGTTGACGCTGCTAAGGACTTTGTTGAAAAGACCGGCGTTGATTTGCTTGCAGTTATGGTTGGTACTGCTCACGGTAGATATAAGAAAGCTCCTATCTTGGCTGTTGACCGTGTAAAAGAACTTTATGAAGCAGTTGATGCTCACCTTGTTCTCCATGGTGGTTCGGGTGTTCCCGATGACCAGATTCGTGCAGTTGTTGAAGCAGGTGTTCGTAAGATTAACTACGCTACCGACGTTTGCACTGCTTTTATCGAAGGCTACAAGAAGCTTGACCCGTATAGTGAGCCGTTTGACGTATTGCTTTCTCATCCCGCTGATGACGTTAAGGAATATGCTATCGAGCGCATTAAACTCTTGGGCGCTGACAAGTATAACGGGTAATTACATATGTTAGAAGCTTTAAGAGAAAAGAATAACCGTTTTAAAATTTATTCGGTTAATGATAAAGAATTTAACGAGTTTGGTCGCGTTTTGAAGTTAGACAGTGCATCATTGATTGAAAAGGCAGAGGCTATAAAGGTGCCCGAAGCCGGCATTGTTTATACACCTGCCGTTCCCGAATTGGAGGCAGACGCGTTGTTCCAGACTTTGCAGGATGACTATTATGGTCAGTTGCCGATTCAGGTTGGCATCTGCTTGGGTCACAGTAAGCAGTTAAACGCTTTGGAGTGGCATACTGCAAGTGAGATTAATATTGCTATTACACCGCTTGTTTTGATGTTAGGTCGCCGTCAGGATATTGTTGACGGTAAGTTTGATTCCGCTAACGTTAAGATGTTCTATCTTGAAAAGGGTGAGGCTGTTGAGGTTTATGCAACCTCAATGCATTATGCACCTTGTAAGGTACAGGATAGCGGTTTCTCTTGCATCGTTGTTTTGCCCAAAGACACCAACACTACTCTTGATAAAAAGGGTGACATTACTCTTCGTGCCAAAAATAAGTGGCTTATTGCTCATGTTGAGAATGAGCGATTGCTTTCTGGCGGCGCTGCTGCCGGTATTTATGGCGAAAACTTTGAGTTAGAAGTCATCGATTAATAAAGGATTAATGCAAACGGAGGTTATATTTTATGAAAAAGATTAAACTCGCTGAACTCAAAAGTTTCTGTGAAGCCGCTCTTATGAAAGCAGGCGTAACAGAAGAAAACGCCAAGATTGTTACCGAAGTTCTCATGACTACCGACACTTTCGGTGTTTTGACTCACGGTACCAAAAACTTGAATCAGTACATTCAAAAAATGCATGCAGGCGGTCTTGACGCTGCCGCAGAGCCTACTGTTGAGTGCGAAGGTCCTGCTTTTGCAATGCTTAACGGTAACAAAGCCGTTGGTATGGTTTCAGGCTATAAGGCTATGAAATTGGCTATTGAAAAGGCAAAACAGTGCGGTATTGCTTATGTTGGCGTAAAGAATAGTTGTCACTTCGGTGCAGCAGGATTTTATGCAAACCTTGCCGCTAAGGAAGGTCTTATTGGTCTTTCAATGAGTAATGCTGACCCGGTAATCGCAGTTCCTAACGGTTGCAAAAAAGCAATTGGAACAAACCCGTTCTCATTTGCAGCTCCTTTGGGTGACGGCAAAAGCGTGTTCCTTGATATCGCTTTAAGTAACGTTGCCGCTTTGAAGGTAATTATGGCTCAGGAAAAGAATCAGCCTATTCCGGATACTTGGCTTGTTGATGAAGAAGGTCAGCCTACTACTGATGCATTCAAGTTCCCCAAAAATGCAAGCTTACAGCCTATGGCAGCCCATAAGGGTTACGGTTTTGCAGTATTGGTTGAGTTGTTGGCAGCTGTTATGACAGGTGCAGGAATCTTAAGCGAAGTATCAAGCTGGAATTTGGATTTGTCTTCAACTAACAATGCAGGTCACGCATTTATCGCTATTGACATTTCAAAGATGATGCCGATGGAGATGTTTACTGCAAGAGTTACTCAAATGGCTGATGAACTCAAAAACGGACCTAAAGCAAAGGGTGCTGAAAAAATCTTCCTTCCCGGTGAAATGGAATGGGATAGAAGAGAAAAAGTACTTGCAAGCGGTGAACTTGAGCTTACCGATGCTATGGCAGCAAGCCTTAAACAGTTAGCAGAAGCTTCTAACTTGGAACTTAATTTGTATTAATTTAAATTTTTTAAATATAAAGGAGAAATTCAAAATGGAAAAGACAATGTATGGTATTTTAAAAACAACAGGTATTTGCCCGATTATGGTAGCTCCCGATGTTGATTTTGCTGCTGATGCTGCAAAAGGTCTTGCAGAGGGCGGACTTCCCGTATGTGAAGTATTGCTTCACAGAGACGAGTATTCACTCGACAGAATCAAGAAAATCGCAAAAGATGCTCCCGAAGTAATCGTTGGTGCAGGTTCTGTTATTTCTCTTCGCGATGCTGAAGAAGCTATCGATGCAGGTGCAAAGTTCTTTGTAGCTCCCGGCCTTGTCCCTGAGGTTGTAGAGTTCGCATTAAAGAACAATATGCCTATTTTGCCCGGTTGCGTAACCGCAAGTGATATTTCTATTGCTTTGAATTACGGTATCAACATTCTTAAATTCTTCCCGATTTATCAGCTCGGTGGTGCAGATATTCTTGCACAGTATCACGGTGGTCCGTTCGGTAAGGTTGAATGGGTTGTTACCGGTGGTCTTAACGGTCAGAACTTCTTACCGTTCTCCAAAATCAACTATGTTTTGGCTTCCGGCGGTGACTGGATGTTCAATGCAAACAATGCTTTAGTTGATAAGAATGCTGAGCAGATTGCTATCAACACTCGTCAGACCATTCAGGATGTTCTTGATGTAAGAGCAGGTAAACTTGTTCTTTAATTTTTAATACCTTAAAAATATTTAGGAGAATCGTAAAATGTTAAACGATACATTTAAGATTAGCAACGGTGTTGAGATTCCCGTAATGGGTCTCGGCACATATCAGGCTGATGACGCTACTACTAAATTAGCTGTTTTGGCAGCTATTTCTCACGGGTACAGACTTATCGATACCGCTGCCGCATACGGCAATGAGATTGGCGTAGGTCAAGGCGTTAAGGAATGCGGCTTAAAGCGTGAGGAGATTTTTATCACAAGTAAATTAAGAAACGCTGACCACGGCTATAAAAACACTGTCAGAGCTTTTGAGTTAACTCTTAAAAAGCTTGACACCGATTATCTTGACCTTTATTTGATGCACTGGCCCAATCCTGTTCAGTACAGAACACATTGGCAGGAGGCTATGGCAGGCACTTGGAAGGCTATGGAAGAGTTCTATAAGCAGGGCCGTATCAGAGCTATCGGTATCAGTAACTTTATGGAGCATCACATCAAAGAGCTTGAAAAGACTGCTGAAATTAAGCCGATGGTTAACCAGTTAAAGCTTTGCCCCGGAATTACTCAGCCTGAAATCGTTAAGTATTGTCGTGATAACGATATTCTTGTTGAAGCATATAGCCCGTTCGGTCAGGGTGGAATTTTCACCGCTCCCGAGATGAAGGCTCTTGCTGCAAAGTACAACAAGTCTATTGGTCAGCTTTGCTTAAGATGGTGCTTCCAGCTTGGCTTTGTATCATTGTCGAAGTCGGCTAATCCTGTTAGAATTAAAGATAACGCTGATATCTTTGACTTTGAAATTTCTAAAGAGGATATGGATATTATCTCAAATCTTCAGGGTTATTGTGGAGAAACTCCCGACCCGGATAACATCCTTTTCTAATTGCTTATGAGAGTTAAAAACAAAGAAATGCTCTCTAGTCACGGTAATATTGAGGGTAGAAAAATCGTCGCAGACCTGCTTGATGCAGGTCTCGACGCGCTTGACCCTTATGTTCGTGTTAAAGAGCTGATTGAAGTTACTGATGACAAAATTATTCTTCATACCGACGGTTTTGAGATGAAGGAGGACCCTCATAAAGGTCCCGTCACCTTCGAACTTAAGGATTATGACCGAGTATTTGTTATCGGTGCCGCTAAAGGCGTTCAGCGTGCGGCTATAGCTATGGAAGAGGTTTTGGGTGATATTTTGACTGCAGGTCACGTAATTGCCAAGCACGGCGAGGAAATCACCTGCAAGAAAATCGGCGTTACATTAGCCGGTCATCCCGTACCCGACCAGTGCTGTATTGACGGTTGTAAAATCATTGAAGATATGGTCAGCAATCTGACCGAGCGCGACCTCGTTTTCACCATTTTCGGTAGCGGTTGTGGCTCGCTCTTTACATATCCTGCAGGGGATATAACTATGGACGAAATGTCTAAGTTTACCCATATGATGCAGATTGAAAAGGGTGTACCTACAAGTGATTTGAACCCCATTCGTACGCATATCGACCGCTTTAAAGGTGGCAGAATTTTAAGACTTATGCAACCGGCAACGGTTGTTAATATGGTAACGGCAGACCCCTCTAAAATGGGTACTCCCGTTACAAGAATGACCTATTTTGAAATGCTTGAAATCAATACATTTTTCCCTACAGTTTCGACCGGCTCAACCTATGCCGACTGTTTGGAGATTCTTAAAAAGTGGGATGCTTGGGATTTAACCCCCGATTCCATTAAGAATCATCTGTTGGCAGGCACAGCCGAAACTGAAAATATGGGAATTGAAGAGCATGAAAAAATCGGCGCAAGATTCTTTGGTCTTATTTTTAAGGATTCCACAGTGTATCCCGCAGTAAGAAAAAGAGCAAAAGAATTAGGCTTTGAATGTAAAATGCTTTCGGAATATCAGTGTGCAGAAGCCCGTGAAGCAGGTTATGTTGACGGCGCAATGGCTTTAACAGCCGAACGTATGGCTGAACCGTTTAAAGCTCCGATTGTATTGATGTCATCCGGCGAAAACCTCGTTACCGTTGGTAAAGAGTGCGGTGTCGGTGGACGTAATCAGGAGTATTGTATCGGTGCTGCCATTACTATCGCGGGTAGTGAAAAAATCGTTGTTGGTGCAGTTGATACCGACGGCACCGACGGTCCGGGTGGATTTAAGTTCCCAGGTGCGCCCGAATGCTTGGGCGGTGCTATTGTTGACGGTTATACTGTTGCCGAAGCAAAACAAAAAGGCGTTGACTTCTGGGATGCATTAAAAACACACGGAACGAGTGAGCCACTTTGGAAGTTAAATTGCGGTGTCGATGTTGAAAACAACGTTTCAGCATTGGATTTACGTATAATTTTAATTATGGAATAATTTTTAAGGAGATTGAAACATGTCAGGTACTTTGATTAAATCAATCACAGCAAGACAGGTTTACACCAACCGCGGTAAGCCGGGTGTAGAGGCTGTTGTTACAACCGAAAATGGTGCAGTTGGCAGAGGTATGTGTACCGCAGGTATCTCTATGGGTACTCACGAGGTAGACTTTACCTATGACGGCGGTAAAATGTTCGGTGGTCGCGGTGTTCAGAGAGCAGTTGATAATATTCACAATATTATTGCTCCTAAACTTATCGGTTTAGACGCCGCAAATCAGGCAGAAATTGATAATGCAATGCTTAACATTATGCCCGATGCAAAGTTGAACCTTGGCGGTAACGCTGTTGCCGCGGTTTCTGCTGCAGCATTAAAGGCTGGTGCTAAGGCTTTGGGTATTCCGCTTTACCGTCATATCGGTGGTGCAGGTGCTATGTATTTGCCCGTTCCGGGTGCTGCTATGGTAGCAGGTCATATGCGTTACGGCGGTGGTATTACTACTCCGGGCGGCAAACCCACCATGTCTATTATGGCTTTCGGTTTTGATAAGTTCTCCGAAGCATCTTATGCTTGCTGGGAAGTTCATACCCGTTGGGCTGAAAAAATGGCTAAAAAGTTTGGCGGTAGCCCCAATATCAGAGATTTCGTTATCGTTCCGGAAGGTCAGTACAAGTGTGACCGTGAAATTTGGGAAGATATGTGCAAAACCATCAATGAAGCAGGTTTTGAAGGCAAAATCGGTTTTCAGATGGACGTTGCTACCGATACTTACCACAATAAGGAAGACGGCAAGTACTATGGTCTTTTCGACAGCACTCCTAAGACCAAAGAAGAACTTTACGACTTCTATATGCAGATTATTAACGATTATCCGTTCGTTATTATCGAAGACCCGTTCAATGAGGACGACTACGATACTACTGCAGCATTGACCAAGGAATGTGGTATTCAGATTGTCGGCGATGACTTGTTTACCACTAACCCGAAGCGTGTTGCTCACGGTATTTCTAAGGGTGCTGCTAACTCTATTCTTCTTAAAGTTAACCAGATTGGTACCATTTCTGAAGCATTAGAGATGATTCAGTATGCTTACAAGTTCGGTTACTCTGTAATGCCGTCTGATAGCCGCGGTGAAGGCGCAGATATTGCTGACTATGCAGTTGGTATCAATGCAGGCTCTATCCGTGAGAGTGCTATCGGTGACCGCGGTAACCGTTTCTTGGAAATCGAAGAAGAACTCGGTGCTGCTGCTAAATTTATCGGCGCAAGAGGTCTTAAGGGCTTCAAGAACCAGCAGAGAGCAGACGGTAAGTTATAATGAAACAGGTGAGGCGAAACAATCCTGTTTCGCCACAAAATCTTTGATTTTGCGACAAAATTTCGATAAAATTTGTCCTTTTCCATTGAAATGAATGTCGTGCAAAATTAAATATTATAATTTAATTTTGCAAAAGCCACTTAATAAGTGGCTTGTTGAAACGCTTTTAGAGCGTTTCAACTAACTACAATCATTATAATTTTTAACGGAGGATAAACCTTTATGTTTAAACAGTATATTAACGGTAAGTTAGTTGACGGTAAAGGCAGAGTTATGGAAGTTATCGACCCCGCTACAAGCGAGGTTATCGATACCGTTGGCTGTGCTAATACCGAACAGACCGAAGAAGCATTACAGGCTGCCGCAAAGGCTTTCAAAACCTGGTCTAAAGTACCGGTTGGCAAGCGTTGCGAATGGATTGCAAAATTCAGAGCAGGTTGTGTTGAAGAGTTTGATACTTTAGTAGATTTAATTATGAAGGAATCGGGCAGACCTTACGATGCCGCTTTAGGTGACGTTAACTGGTTGCTCACCAGCCTTCAATATTATCCTGAAGAGGCAAAGAGAATTGAAGGTGCTATTTTACCGACTCCTGCCGCCGAAGTTTATCACGTTGTTGTTCGTGAGCCTATCGGTGTAACCGTAGGTCACTTGGCATGGAACTATCCTTTGGGTAATGCAAGTATTAAGTTAGCTCCCGCTTTGGCATCGGGTTGTACCTGCATCATTAAGCCTTCGAGTGAAACTCCGCTTGCAACCCTTTACCTCGGCGTTATTGCTGAAAAGGTTGGCTTGCCTGAGGGTGTTTTAAATATTCTTGCAGGTCCTTCAAGTGAGGTTGCAGAAATTCTTAATAAGAGTGATATTCCCCGTATGATTTCTTGCATCGGTTCTTATGAAACCGGTCTTAAGATTTTACAGCAGAGCGCTACCTCTATGAAGCGTTACTCTCTTGAACTCGGCGGTAATGCACCGGTTGTTGTTATGCCGGATGCTGATTTAGATGCAACTGCAGCCAATATCGTATTCAAGAAGGTTGGTTTCGCAGGTCAGACTTGCGTAAACTATAACAGAATTTACATCCACGAGAGCATTTACGAAGTAATGTGTGAAAAGATTGCCGCAGAGCTTTCCAAGGTTAAACTTGGCTACGGCAAGGATGAAGGTTATGTAATGGGTCCTGTTATTAATATGCAGGCAAGAGACAGAATGTTAGACCTTATTGATGACGCTGTAAAGAGCGGTGCTAAACTCGTTATGGGTGGTACTGTACCTGAGGAGTTTAAGAAGGGTAGCTTTATTACTCCTGCATTCTTAAGAGACGTTACTGACGATATGCGTGTATCTACCGAAGAAATCTTTGGACCTATTATCCCTGTACAGCCGTTCAAGACTTTGGACGAGGCTATTGAGAAGTCTAATAACACCATTTTCGGTTTGTCTGCATACTTCTTTGGTCACAATTCTCAGGAAATGAGCAAATTCCTCACTTATGTTGATGCCGGTGAAATCTTCGTTAACGGCGCAGCAGGTAGTGAGTTTACTCCTCACGCAGGACATAAGCAGTCGGGTATCGGTTGCGATAAGTCCAAGTGGTCGATGGAAGAGTATTATGATTTGAAACTCATTTCAATCAATCCGTAAGAGGATATAATGCTCTTATTTAAGGAGATATTATGGAGAAAAAATATGATTTAATCGGTATTGCCAATCCGGGTCAGGACTTGGTAGTTGAGCTTGAGGCTTTACCGCGTGACGTTGTCAGCAGCAGAATGTATGACTGCTCATTCCAGGGTGGCGGTTGGGTTGCTACCGCACTTTGTGCCGCAGGTAACCTTGGTGCAAAAACATCATTCTTGGGTGTTATCGGTGGTGACGTTTTCGGTAATCTTATAAAGGCCGATTTTGAGTTTAACCATGTTGATACCTCTCACTTAATCGTTGACGAGGGTAAACGCAGTAACTTCTGTATGTGCATTACCGAACGTAGCACAAAGAGTAAATCTTTGATTAGCCGTCCCGGTGAGTGCAGGGAAGTACAGATTTCCGATTTGGATAAGGAATTTATCCAGTCTGCAAGAATGATGCATGTTGGCGCCGTTAACGAGGCTATCCGTAAGGCTGCCGATATGATGCATGAGGCAGGCGGTCTTGTCAGTGTTGACGCCGCATATTATCAACCGTATATTTATGACCATTATGATATTTATGATATCCTTATTGGTTCTGAATATTTCTTTGACGGTTTGTGTGCTGAACTCGGCAAAAAGCCTTCCAAGGAAATGACCGATGACGAAAAGTTTGAGGTTATGCGTTACTTGCAGAATAAGGGTATCAAAATCGTAATTTTCACCTTTGGTCCTGACGGAAGTAAGGGTGTTTACGAGGATAAGACCTTCAGCGTACCTGCTATGGACGTTCCGGTTGTAGATACTACCGGTGCGGGTGACGTTTTCCACGGTGCTTTTGATGTAGCATATTTAAAAGGTATGGACGTTGTTGAAGCTGCAAAGTTTGCAACCGGCGTTTCATCAATTAAATGCACACAGCTTGGCGGACGTGCAGGTATTCCTGACCTTGAAACCTTGACCAAGTATTTAGAAACCGGCGTTATCGATTATGATAAAATAAATGACCGTGTTGCAACTTATAAACACGGTCTGAAAGGATAATGTTATGTTAGATTTTAAAGTTAAAATCGGACTTGTTCCTTTAAGACGTGACTGCACACCTCGTCCCGGTATGTTTAACTGGGAGTTTGCCGAGGAACGCGGTCGTAGAATGGTAGACTATATCGAAAAGAATTTTGCTACCGAAAATATTGAGTTTGTTGACCTTAAGGGTGTTATTGACGTTGAAGTTCTTTGGTCTTTAGACGATGTTCAAAAGGTTGCAGACCACTTCAGAGCAAACGGTGTTGACGCTATTTTCCTCATTAACGCTAACTTCGGTAATGAGGAGGCTGCAGGTGCTTTAGGTAAACTTTACGGCAAACCGGTACTTCTTTGGGGTCCTCAGGACGATACTTTCTACGAGGATGGCGGCCGTATGACCGACTCTCAGTGCGGTATTTTCGCAATGAGCCGTATGCTCACCCGTATGAACGTTCCGTTCACCTATGTTGAAAATTGCCCCGTTGACGACCCGATGTTAAAGAGAGATTTTGACCGCTTTGCAAGAGTTGCTTGTGCTGTCAAAAACTTTGTCGGTTGCCGTATCGGTCAGGTTGGTCTTCGTCCGAAGCCGTTTAATTCAGTTATCTTTAACGAAGGCGAATTGATGGAGGAGTTTGATATTCACGTAACTCCTATCAACTTGGCTGTTATTAAGGATAAGTTTGATAAAATTCTTAACGAGCGTCAGGATGAGCTCAAAGCGGGTGCAGAGAAGATTCGTGAACTTTATCTTTGCGATGCTGATACCGAGGCTAACATTGAAAAAATGTGGGCGTTTGTAATTATGTATAAGGAATTGTTCGAGGAGTATAAGCTTGATGCTATTTCTGCAGAGTGCTGGACTGCAATGCAGTTGCTCGTTGGTGCAATGCCTTGTACTGTATACGGCATTTTGGCTGATATGGGTTACATCATTTCCTGCGAAAGCGATATGCACGCCGCTATGACACAGGTTCTCTTAAAGAGCCTTTCGTTCGGCAAATCTGTTCCGTTCTTGGGTGAGTTCACTACAAGACATCCGAGCGACAGAAACATCGAACTTTTGTGGCACTGCGGACCTTTTGCTCCGTCATTGGCACGTAAGGGCTGCACAGTTGAAAGTAAGAATATGCGTACTTGGATGCAGGTTAAAGAGGGTCACTACACAGTTGCTCGAATTGACCAAGACCACGGCAAATATTCTATCATCACCGGCGAGTGTGACGGTGATAACGGTCCTTACACCTTCGGTACATATCTTTGGGCTAAATTCCCGAACTTGCCGAAGTGGGAGAGAAAGCTAGTTGAAGGTCCTTACATTCACCACGTTTCCGAAATTGAAGGCGGCTTCAATGAGGAAATCAAGGAATTCTGTAAGTATGTTCCGAATCTCCACTTTGACGGTGTAGACGAATAATTATCAACTCTTAAAATTTAAGCCACGGGTAAACCCGTGGCTTTTCTTTGCGTTAAACTTCTAAAAATCGACATTTAATATTGACAAAAACTGCAAAAAGCGGTATCATATCTGTATAAATTTCAGGAGGTTAAGGTATGAAACTGCTTGAGGAAAAAATCGTTAAAGACGGTCGCGTTTTAGACGGAAACATTTTAAAGGTTGATAACTTCCTTAACCATCAAATTGATGTTATGCTGTTGTGTGAACTTGGTAAAGAGTTTAAACGTCTTTATGCTGATTGCGGTATTACTAAAATTTTGACCATTGAGGCTTCCGGTATCGGTGTTGCTTGCCTTACTGCACAGTATTTCGGTGTTCCGGTGCTTTTTGCTAAAAAAAGTCGCAGTTCTAATATTTCGGCAGGTGTTTATTCATCTAAAATCGAGTCATTTACACACGGCAAAGTATATGACGTAATTGCATCAAAGCAATATTTGAACGAAAAAGATAAAGTGCTAATAATTGACGATTTTCTTGCCACCGGCAATGCTTTGGTAGGTTTGATTGATATTGTTGAGCAGGCGGGGGCAGAGGTTGTCGGCTGCGGTATAGTGATTGAAAAAGCATATCAAGATGGCGGAAAATTGTTAAGAAATAAAGGCTATAGAGTTGAGTCTTTAGCCAAAATCTCCTCAATGGATACCGAAAATGGTATTAAGTTTTGCTGACATAATGTAACCAGATTTAAATTTTAAACTCATTTCAATTTATTTATAAAAGACACTTTCATTATTGGGAAGTGTCTTTTGATTTACAAATAATATACTAATAACGTTTTATATTTTCTTTATCCTAATAGGTTTATTATACATTTTAGCGTATCTAATTAATGATTTTGTGCCTCTGCTTTTTCCGTCCCAAAAACATATAATATAATCGCTAACTTTAGTCATACTTTTATTTCTTCTGGGACCAGCACTCTTTCCGTATTTCTGCCAATCGGCAGGATATTTTTCGACTATAAATCCATTTTCTTTAGCATAACGTTCTCCGATAGTATCAGCACCAGTAGCACAGCCTGAAACGATAATAATATTATTCTCATCCCTGATATTTGACAAGCAAAAATCAATATATTGCTTTGCTTCGTCGTAATTATTATAATCTCTACTACCTGCAATAACAACTTTCTTTATCATAAAGCAACCTCAATATGAGGATTATATCCCCTTAATATTTAAGATTATAACCCCCATAATAGTTAGTGTCAAGAGGGGGATTTTATGATAGTATTTGATAAATTATGGATTACAATGAAAAATAAGGGATTTTCAACATACAAGTTAAGAGAGCAGTGTGGTATTGATAGTAAGACAATTAGAAGACTTAAGGCTAACGACAATATTGAAACTAAAACTTTGGATAAAATATGTTCAGCATTAGATTGTCAAATTGAAGATATAGCCGAATATATTAATACAAATATTTAAAAAGAAAGAGAGACAACTTCTTTGCGAAGAGTCTCTCTTATTTTATTATATACAATACTACAATGATAATAATGATTGTAGAATGTGGAAACGAAAAACGTTTCCACAAAAGCCAATTAACCGGCTTTCAAGCAATCAAATTCGTGGAATTTGATTGCTTTTCTACATCATTGTAATGACCGTTGTCAAATTTTCTTTGAAAATTTGTTGACAAATCGAAGATTTGGTGTGGAAATGACCTTGAGAGTGTCATTTCCACGTTCAACGACCATTATAAAATGTATTAATTTTAATTTAATTCGGTGTAACTAGGTTATACTAAGAATTATGGAGGTGACAATATGCAACCCGTAGATTATAAAAATGAGTATAATCCGAGAGAAAGTCAGTATTTTCAAGGATTACCCAAATTTGTACAGGAGGCAATTATGCAGTCGGCAGGAAGCATTGAAAATGATGAGGAACTTCGTGCTACTGCAGAACAGTTAATCAAAGCCGACAACGGTTTGATGTAAACCTTATAAAAAAGAAAAAAGCGAGCAGACAATAGTCTGTTCGCTATAATTTCTTACTTTTAGTATCTAAAATTAGATAGCACGGGTAACCTTACCTGAACGGAGACAACGGGTGCAGGCATAAATCCTACAAGGAGCGCCGTTTACGATAGCCTTAACACGTTTTACGTTGGGCTTCCAGGTTCTGTTGGTACGTCTGTGTGAGTGAGATACCTTGATACCGAAAGTGATTTCTTTGCTGCAGATTTCACACTTTGCCATAAGTCTGCACCTCCTAACTAAATTACATACAATCGCAAATGATATAATAACAGAAAGTTTTCCATTTTGCAAGCATTATTTTCGATTTTTCTAAATTTTTTTCAAATTTGTTGTACTCTTGTTAAAAAGTGTTTCATTACAGTTGCAATTTATCGAAAAATAGTGTATAATTACAAAGAATTATATTGGTAATGATTGGAATGGTGCCTTGTGGCAATAAAAGCCGTTATTTTTGACCTTGACGGTACTTTATTGGATACCTGTAATGACCTTGCCAACTCGGTGAACTATGCATTAGATAAAAACGGGTTTCCCACTCATAACCCCGAGATGTTTAAAATCTTCACGGGTGACGGTACGGATGTTATGATAACCCGTGCATTACCCGAAAGTAACCGCGATGCCGAAACGCTCAAAAAAGTTCGTGAAGACTATTTTGAATATTACAATGAACATTCGGGGGAGTGTACTCGTCCTTATGATGGTATACCCGAATTGCTTAAAAGTTTGAAAGAACGCGGTATTATGCTTGCCGTTACATCTAATAAAATAGAATTTATGACACAAAGTGTCATAAAACACTATTTCGGTGATACTTTCGATTTTGTCACGGGACAGTCTGAAAACGTGCCGCCAAAACCTAATCCCTTAATGGTGTTTAACGCTATGAAAAGTCTCAATGTTGAACCTAGTGAATGTCTTTACGTCGGTGATACGGGTGTTGATGCTAAAACCGGCAAAAATGCGGGCATTATTACTGTCGGTGTTCAGTGGGGATTTCGTGAAAGAGAAGAACTTATTGAAAACGGTGCAGATGCTGTCATTGATAAACCTTGTCAAATTTTAGAATTTATATAAACTAACTTTACATTACATAAGAGAGGTGCCAATTTTATGAAACGTAGTGATTATCTCGGTTGGGACGAATATTTTATGGGTATTGCTTTATTGTCTTCACAACGCAGTAAAGACCCCAGTACACAGGTAGGCGCTTGTATCGTTAATAACGAAAACAGAATTATGGCTGTTGGTTATAACGGTATGCCTTACGGTTGCCATGATGACGAGTATCCTTGGGAACGCGAGGGTGACGCATTGGATAGCAAGTATATGTTTGTTTGCCACGCTGAACTTAATGCTATTCTTAATTTTAACGGCGGTTCAATGAAAGGTTTTAGAATTTATACAACACTTTTCCCGTGCAACGAATGTGCCAAAGCAATTATTCAAAAGGGTATAACAGAGGTTATTTATCTTTCCGATAAATATGCTGATGCTGAAATGACTAAGGCCGCTAAAATGATGCTTAAATCAGCAGGTGTTGTTTGCCGTGAGTATGAGCAGACTATGAAAGTTGCCGAATTAAAACTCTAATACTTTAAATTTTACATTCCGCAGATGGTTTTTACTGTCTGCGGATTTTTTTGTAAATTTTTATCGGTTTTACTTGAAGTGAGAAGTGTTTTATACTATAATATAATAGATTAAGTATACAATACGAGAATTATTGAAATCAAGTTTACATAATACATATGGAGGCTTTGTATGTTTATAAGAGATATCTTTATTGACCTTGGTACTGATAATACCCGTGTGGGAATAAAAGGCAAGGGAATTGTCGCGCGTGAGCCGTCGGTTGTTGCATACGATGTACGTAACGATACTGTTCGCGCTGTTGGCTCTGCCGCTAAAGAAATGATAGGTAGAACACCGGGTTCAATTGTTGCAGTAAAACCCATTAAGGGCGGTGTTATTGCTGATTTTGACGTTACCGAGGCTATGCTTCGTAAATTTATTAAATCTGCACTTCGTGGCTCTCTTTTTTCAAGATGCCGTGTTATGCTTTGTGTTCCGTCGGGCGTTACCGAAGTTGAAAGCCGTGCTATTTTCGATGCCGCAAGTCACGCGGGTGCTTCGGAGGTTGACTTGATTGAAGTTCCGCTTGCCGCCGCAATCGGTGCGGGTGTTAACGTCGGTGCATCGTCAGGTAGTATGGTTGTTGATATTGGCGGTGGTACAACCGAGGTTGCGGTATTGGCTTTGGGCGATATCGTTACTTCACAGTCGACCAAATCAGCAGGTGATAGTTTCGATGAGGCAATTATTAACTTCATTCGTAAAAAACACAACCTTTTAATCGGTGACCGTACTGCTGAACAGATTAAAATTATGTTAGGCTCTGCTATGGAGTATGAGGACGAAGGCTCTATGGAGGTTAAAGGTCGTAACCTGGTTGACGGCTTGCCTAAAAACATTGTGGTTACTGCAGCCGAAGTCAGAGAGGCGGTTTCAGACCAACTTTCTCAAATTGTTGATACTATACGTTATACTTTTGAAAAAACACCACCCGAACTTGCGGCTGATATTATTGATAAGGGCATTGTGCTGACGGGCGGAAGTTCTAAATTACGTAATATTGATAAACTTATCGCTACCGAAACAGGTATGACGGTTACGGTTGCCGAAGACCCGTCCGACTGCGTTGCAAGAGGTATCGGTGAACGTATTGAGGCTAATTTAACCTTTGATACCTATACGTTCAAAAGAGGTAAGAGATACAGATAATAAGGAGGTAATATTAAATGCGATTTTTCTTAAGAAGTCGAAGTTTTAAAATATTTATTGCCTCGGTATCGGTACTTTTGGTGCTTGTGCTTGTTATTGCAGTGTTTAGCCGTGTGTCATCGCCTATAAGCAGTTTTATGGGTGCCGTTACAACCCCTGTTCAAAAGGCTTTTAGCGCTGTATCCAATTGGGTTGGCGGTATTACGGGCGCTATTGGGGACAATCAGGATTTATTGTCCGAGATAGAAACCTTAAAAAAGGAAAATGCTTCGCTTGCTAACAAGTTAGTCGATATGGAAGAATTAGAGGCTCAAAATAAAAATTATGAGCAGTATTTAGGGATTAAAGAGAAACA
Organism: Acutalibacteraceae bacterium; assembly: GCA_045651745.1. Lineage (GTDB taxonomy): Bacteria > Bacillota > Clostridia > Oscillospirales > Acutalibacteraceae > UMGS172. The sequence goes on along the minus strand of JAZRSW010000046.1, from coordinate 19,367 downwards.
TCCTGAAATGCTTTTCCAGTCGGCTACCGTTGCCGCAAGGGATTATACCGACCCGTATTGCGGATTTACCATAAATGTCGGTCTTATTGACGGTGTAGCGTTGCACGACCCCGTTATCACCGAAATGGGATTAATCGGCTATATCGGTGAAATTGCACCGACATACTCAAAGGTTGTGACGGTGTTAAGCCCTGAACTCAAATTCGGTGCGAAGGACAGTCGTACAGAGGATGACGGTATACTTTCAGGAAAAGCCGAATTGGCAATTGATAATAAATGCTATTTGTATAATTTAAGACGCGACTGCTCGGTTGCGGTTGATGATTATGTAATTACCGCAGGCGGAAGTGTGTTTCCGAAAGGTCTTATTGTTGGCAGAGTTTCGGGTATTAAGCAACAGAGTAAAGACTCCTCGCTTTATGCTGAAATTAAATCAGATATAGATTTTGACCATTTGAATGAGGTTATGGTAATAACCTACTTTGCAGGTCAGGGCTATACTGGACCGAAGGAGTAAATATGAACGCGTTTAGAGTAAAATATTTAATTACAATTTCTATTTATACATTAATTATGGCGTTCATAATTTTATTGCAGTCAACAGGGCTTGCCACTTTTAAGTTAGGCACAGCCTCTGTTGTTCTCTCATTGCCGTTAGTGTTGTATGCTGCATTTTATTTCGGTCCGTTCGGTGCTGCTGTTTTGGGATTTTTAGTTGGTGCTGCAACCGACGTTTTCTCTTCAACTTTAATGTATAACACTGTTTTTATGACGGTGTTGGGATTTGTTGCCGGACTATTGATGTCGCATTATTTTAACCGTAATGTAGCCGCTGCGGCGGTTGTGAATTTCGGCGGTTCTGCAGTTTACTTTTTTCTAAAATGGATGTTTGTTTATGCATTCAGCGACCCGTCGGCAGGTTTTGTGTTGACAAGATACATTTTACCGTCGTTTTTGTATACAGCGGTTTTGGGATTTTTGTTGTTCTTCCCAACTAATTTGATTTTCAAGAAAATAGATTTAAGACAATCAAAATAATTACCAAATGTCATTTTTAAAAAGGAGGTGACCACTAATGCGCGTTAAAGCACGTCAAAATCCGAGAATAATTACGCTTATTTCGATAATGCTCTCAATTTTTATGGTTTTCGGTATACGTGCCGCAGATTTTCAGGTGGTCACAGCCGACGATTTTTCGCTTAAAAATGCACATTTGACGGCTATAAGCACTAAAATTCCCGCCACCCGCGGAGAAATTGTCGACCGCTATGGCAGACCGATTGCTACTAACCGCGACGGTTACAGTATAGTGTTCAACAGTGCTTATATGAAAAAGGCGGATTACAATAGTTCGATAAAAACGCTGACCGATTTGCTGACGTCATATAATTATGAATGGGTGGACAACCTTCCTTTGTCGGATTCTGCGCCGTATGAGTTTACTGATGAAAGCGGTGCAAAACGCCTTAAAAAGACCTTGAAACTTAATGATTACGCAACGCCTGAAAACTGTTATAACGAAATGGTTAAAAAGTACGGTTTGGAGACCTTTAATGAAAAAGACCGTAGAACTATTATGGGTGTTCGCTATTCAATGGAAAGAGCGGACTTTTCGGTTGCTAACCCGTTTACATTTGCGGAAGATATCCCGTCGGATTTGATGCTTACAGTTGCCGAGTCGTTTTCGCATGTTCGAGGTGTTGAGATTAATGTTGTGTCATATCGGCAGTATACCGACTCTACGTTAGCACCTCATACAATAGGAACAATCGGTAAAATCAATGCAGAGGAATGGGATACATTAAAAGAACAAGGGTATTCCTATAATGATTACGTTGGTAAAAGCGGTGTAGAAAAGGCTTTTGAAACATATCTTCGCGGTACGGACGGTAAGTTGACCTATTATTTTGATAAGCAGGGTAACGTTGTTTACACCGAAATTACAAAACAGCCTGTGCAGGGGCATACCGTATTTTTGACGCTTGACTCTAAATTACAAAAGGTTTCGCAGGATGCGTTGGCTAACAATATAAAAAAACTTAATTCGGGCGGACAGACTATCACAGGCGGTGCGGTTGTCATTACAAATGTTAAAACCGGTCAGGTGTTGGCTTCTGCAAACTATCCCTCGTATGACCTTAATAATTTGAGCGATTATTTGGGTGAAAATGTTAAAAACAACCCGCTTTTTGACCGTGCGTTAAGGGGAGTTTACCCTCCGGGTTCTGCATATAAACCAATGGTTGCAATTGCAGGTTTGCAGGAAAATAAAATTGAGCCGTATGATACCGTGTATTGTAAGCAAAAGTACGATTATTATGAAGACTATCAACCATCTTGTATGCATTATCATAAAGATGTTAACGTATTCAGGGCAATTTCCGAATCCTGCAACTATTACTTTTTTGATTTAGGGCGCCGAGTTGGTATTACCAAAATGAACGAATACTCTAAAAAATTAGGGTTAGGTGTTAAAACAGGTATTGAACTTGGTGAATCGGCAGGTATATTGGCAGGCCCTAATTATTCAAATTCGGTCGGTGTTCCTTGGTATGACGGTCTTACGTTGCAGGCGGCTATCGGTCAGTCGGATAATGCGTTTACTCCGTTACAACTTTCAAACTATACCGCTACGATTGCTAACGGCGGAACGCGTTATAAAACCACACTTTTGAGTGCGGTCAGAACGGCTACGGGTAACGAAAAGGTGTATAGTTCTGTGCCTGAAATTTTGGACCAACTTGATGTAAGTGATGCCGTTATAGATGCCGTAAAAAAAGGTATGCAGTCGGTTGCTGAAGAAGGAACAGCTAGTGCATACTTCAAAGATTATCCGGTGCAAATCGGTGGTAAAACAGGTACTGCACAGGTAAAGGGTCGTCCCGATAACAGTGTTTTGATACTGTTTGCACCGTATGAAGACCCCGAAATTGCAGTTTCTATTGTTGTTGAACGCGGTGAAAGAAGTCTTTCAACCGGTCCTGTTGCTAAAGCAATTATGGATGAATATTTCTTTGGTTCTACTGAACCTGAGCTTGAAGATAATCCTAATGAACTGTTAAAATAACAGACTTTGTTATTTAATATAATACTTTACAAACAAATCAAAATATGATAATATTAACGTGTTAAATTATGTAAATGAAAATCAGAGAGGTGAAATGCTTGGGTAAGACGGTTGTGCTTATATCTTCCAAGGGCGGTAGCGGTAAATCAACTGTTGCTGTCGGTCTTGCAACGGCATTTTCGCTTGAAGGTAAAAAGGTACTGCTTATTGATGCTGACGAGGGCGCAAGATGTTTGGACTTAATGTTGGCGGTCAACGAGGGTACAGTGTTTGATATATCCGACGTTTTAAAGGGTAATTGCGACGTTAACGACGCAGTGTTGAGCGTTCCGAAATTACCTAACGTATACATTATCCCGTCACCAATGTCGGGTGAGCCGTTAGACCTTACCGCGTTAGGTGAATTGACCGAAACGTTGAAATCGGAATACGATTTGGTTATTGTTGATACGAAAGGTCAGTTGCCTGCTGAAAGATTAGTGGGATTGCCAAAATCGGTAGAGATTATTTCGGTTGTAACAACCGATAAAATTGCCGTCAGAAATACCGGTATTTTGAATTCTAAATTAATTCACGAGGGCTTTAAACCGAGGCTGATAATTAACCGCTTTAAGCGTAAAACTGCAGATGGAAGCATTGTTAATATTGATAGTATTATTGATGAAACAAATGCAAGGTTAATTGGTCTTGTGCCTGAAGATAAAAAAATCGGCGCGTATTCAGGACCACTAATGCTGGGAATTGCCGCAAAGGCGGTTTTCAGAATTGCGGCAAGAATAAACGGACAAAATATTCCGTTGCCATGTTTAAAAGAAATTTTATAAAGTAAAGGATGGTAAAAATGAAAATTGCTATTATCGCACACGACGCCAAAAAAGAACTTATGGTTCAGTTTTGCATTGCTTATTGTGGTATTTTAAGCCGACATACCATCCTTGCTACCGGCACAACGGGAAAGTTGGTTTCTGAGGCTACAGGTCTTGAAATCGTAAGATTTTTAAGTGGTGACCAGGGTGGTGTTCAACAAATAGCCTCCCGTATCGGCTGTGATGAGGTTGATATGGTGCTGTTTTTCAGAGACGCTTTAAAGGGTGAGTCCGAACCCGATGAAGGCTCGGTAATGCGCTTGTGTGATGTGCATAATATTCCGATTGCAACCAATATTGCAACCGCTGAAATGCTTATTCACGGTCTTGAACGTGGTGACCTTGACTGGCGTGAGATTATTCATACCAACTAAATTTTGAAATTAAAACAAAAATTCCTCACCAAATTGGTGGGGAATTTATGTGTGAATTATAGGTGATAAATATGGCTAAATATAATACTTCAATTAAAGGAACTGCAGATGTTTTGCCGGCTGACAGCCACAAATGGCAGTTCGTAGAGAAAAAAATGCTTGAAACTGCGGGACTTTTCGGCTTTTCTGAAATAAGAGTTCCTGTTTTTGAGTATACCGAAGTTTTCACTAAAAACGTTGGTGAAACAACCGACGTTGTTCAAAAGGAAATGTATACCTTTACCGATAAGGGTGACCGTTCAATTACCTTGCGCCCTGAGTTTACCGCAGGTGTTGTCCGTTCGGTTATCGAACACGGTCTTATTAACGGTGCTTTGCCCGTAAAGGCTTGCTATGTCGGTGGTTGCTACCGTTATGAGAAGCCTCAGGCAGGCAGAATGAGAGAGTTTCATCAGTTCGGCGCAGAAATGTTCGGCGCGGCTGACCCTTCGGCCGATGCTGAAATGATTTTGTTGGCAAATTCAGTGCTTACTAACTTGGGTATCAAGAATTTGTCATTAGAGATTAACTCAATTGGTTGTCCTGAGTGCAGAGCAAAATATCACGCCGCATTAAAAGAATATTTTGCTTCGCGTCAACAGGAACTCTGCGAAACCTGCCGTGACCGTCTTGAACGTAATCCTATGCGAATTCTTGATTGTAAATCACCTGTCTGCAAAGAGATTGCCGATACTGCTCCTATAATGCTTGATTATCTTTGCGACGGTTGCCGTGAGCATTTTGAAGGTGTTAAAAAACACTTGGATTCGGCAGACTTAAAGTTTACAGTTAACCCCAAAATCGTTCGTGGTCTTGATTATTACACTAAAACAGTTTTTGAGTTCGTGTCGGGTGATATTGGCGCACAGTCAACTGTTTGCGGTGGCGGACGTTATGATGGGCTTGTCGGTCAAATGGGCGGTCCTGAGTTGCCTTCGTTAGGCTTTGCAATGGGTATTGAGCGTCTTTTAATGGTTATGGAGGCTCAAAAGGCAGAATTCCCCGAAGCAAAACTTCCCGACGTTTATATCGCAACAATGGGTGAGGGTGCAAAACTCAAAGCCACTAAATTATGTATGGATTTAAGAAACGAGGGCTTTACTGCCGTTTGTGACGTTGCAGGCCGTTCAGTTAAGGCACAGATGAAGTATGCCGATAAAATCGGTACTAAATTCAGCACCGTTATCGGTGATGACGAGTTAGCAACCGATAAGTGCATATTAAAAAATATGATTACAGGCGAGCAAAAAGAGGTTAATTTAACCGACGGAATAGTGACAGCTTTGTATGATTACCAAATCGACAGTATGATTGATGTCGTTTCAGGTGATACAGACGAGGTAGAAGCTTTGCTTGGCTTAAATAAATAATCAACAAAATTAAAACCGCAGTAGATAATGTTATCTACTGCGGTTTTTGCATTAAATATGTTGAAAATTATTCATCTTCTTCGTCTTCGCTATCCTTCACGGGAACCTCTTTGTAAAGGTTAAATCTAAAAAGTAAACTTTCATCTTCAGGGTTAGAGCAACGAAGAGCAGCTTCTTTGATAATTGCACCCTTCATAATGTTGGCAACACCTATCATCTGGCAAAGTTTTGATTTAAGGTTCAAAACGTCACCCTCAGAAGTCTCTAAAAAAACGTCGCCTTTGCAACTGTCTAAAGTTTTAATAAAGTCAGCCATATCAATATCGTGCATAATAAGAAATCTTTCCATATTAATTACTCCTTTCTTAACTTTCGAGTATATTATACGTGAGAAACTTTAATTAGTCAATCAAAATTTCGCGCTTGGTTATTTTTTCGTTGCCAAATAGAGCTTAAAGTGGTAAAATAAATATATATATATATTTAAAATTTGGGAGTTCAAGAATGAAACAATTAAAATATATTTGTTTAACTTTAGCAATTTTGGTATTGGTTTTATCGGTCGGCTGTAAAAATAATAAAAACGATACATCCGAAGCACCATTTTTTGCACTTCGTGAAAATGTGACTGCCCAAGTCGTCACAGATACAGTAGTCCACAACCGCGTGAGTGTTGAGTTTTGCGATACGTTAGTTGCATCAGATTCTTACGGTGAACTCATACCTTTTGTGGGTGGATATGAAACGTATATATCCACCGAAGAGGGTAGTGACGATATTTTCAAAAACCCTGTGTACGGTTTATGTGATTTAAACGGTGCAGTTGTAGTTGATGCGGTATTTGATAATATCATTAAACACGAAACCGATGAGGGTGGCTACGTTTATGAGATGATAAAGGGTACGGACGGCTCTTTGGCAACGGTTGGTGAGCGTTGGGTAGCTGCATCAAACGGCAGTTGGGTGTTTAAACTTCCTAAAAACAGAGTTGTGAAATCGGTCGGTGCTGAACGCGTTGTGTTAGAACGCACACGTAAAACCGGCAAGAAAGTATATAAATATTTAGAGTTTTATGATTTTAAAGGCAAGCGAAAATTTACTTTTGAAACCAAAATGGCTGAAGATAACCGATATACTTATACAATTGGTAAATTTAGTGACGGTTTAGCCCCCGTTAACGTAGTTTTAAAAACGCCCGATAAGGTTGAAGAGGGTCAAAAACAGACCTATACCGAAGAAAAGTTCGCGTATTATATTGATAACAGCGGTAAAAAGATATACGAAAATTTCCTTTTCTGCGGGGAGTTTTACAACGGTTTGGCAGTGGTTGTTAATGAAGAAGGCCTTTATGGCGTTATGGATATTAAAGGTGAGTGGTTTTTAGAGCCAAAGTTCTTTGATATTGATTTTAACCACTCAAGAGAACTTTTTGCCTGCAAAACCACGGGACAGTACGATGTTTATGATATTAATAAAAATGTTGTTAAAACAATTCTATGTGACCGTGGTTTTATAGATATAATTGATTCGGAAAATTTTATCTATAAGAAAACTAATATTGATACAGGCCGTGTTGAGTATTTTTATGCCGATACAGGTAAACCGTTCCACTGCAAAGAAACGGGAATGTTTCCTGACAGTGAAAATTCAGTTGGTGGTCTTTATGTATGTACCTATAGTGGAACAGGCACAATTTTTGACGAAAACGGCGATTCGATAGAAGCCTTGGGTGATTTCGGTGGTTTATTAGGTCGTTTCGGCAACACTGCAGTTGTGTCTAATTCCGACACAAAAAAGATTTGTTTTGTGTCGGTTAGCGCCAAACAAAGAACCGAGTGGATAAACTATCAGTATTCCGACGAATGTTTGGATAATCGCTATTTGGTTTTAACCACAAATAAAAAGATTGACAAAAAATACTGTCTTTATGATACTTTGACCAACGCTTTTTTGTATGAAAACAGTGATTATATCAAGGTTTCGTCGTTTGGTGAAACGGAACTTCTGTCGGTGACGTTAGGTAGCAAAACGACCGTTTACGATAAAAATCTTGAAACTGTATTAAGCATCGCGTCGGTCGGTCAGCATTAAAGGAGAGGATATTACAATGAAAAAGATATTCGTTTTATGTGTATCGTTCCTTATGCTTTTTTGTGTTGCTTGCAGTAAAACCCCTGACCGTTTGGCTGACGGCAGTGTAAAGTTTACTGCCGAAAATTATCCCAAAGTTTGTGTAACGTCTTACAGTGAGCAAATAGGTATAAATTTAGCAGTCAGCGTTTTAGGAATTACACCTTCGGAAGCGTCAAAATTTGTTACTGTTTGCGACACGACCGATGAGTGTTATATGAAGCTGATTAACGGTGAGTGTGACTTTGTAATTGCACACGGCTACGGTAAAAGCGTTGCCGAAAAACTTGAAACAACAGCGTTAGAACTAACAACCAATGAACTTGTTCGTGATGCGCTTGTTTTTATGAGCAATCAAACAGGTGTTGAGGAATTGTCAACCGAGCAGATAGCATCTGTTTTTAAAGGTGAGGTCACAAATTGGAATGCTTTTGGCGACAGTGATATGGCAATTACTCTGTTTGGCTCAAAAGACAGCACCGCAGTTCAAAACGCTTTCGAAAAGTATATAGCGACCGATATTACCGTTCCGCCTGTATACAAGACCATTACAACCGAAAACGGTGAATTTCAAGCCGAAATCAGTTACGATAACCGCAAGGGCGCAATAGGGTACACGCTTTTTAAATTAGCGGGTGACTTTAATAAGGGTACAATAAAACCGCTTAAAGTTAACGGAGTTTTGCCGAATGAGGAAACTGTCGAAAACGGACAGTATCCCTTAAGTTTCCCGATAGGCGTTACAATCCGTTCGTCTGAAGGCTCGGGAAATAATGTCAGAGTTTTGTTTGATTGGATATTGTCAGAGCAGGGAAAAATTGCATTATGCTTGGTTTCACAATAATATTGACAATTGTTTTTTTAGAGTAGTATAATCAATTAGATTTTTTGGTATTTTAAATTTAAAGAGGTGAGGATAAAAATGGACGCTGGCAGTAGTTATTCTAAAGACGGCGCGAAACCGCGAGGTAGTATGAGAAAAATGGCAGTTGTCCGTTTTTCTCGTCATTAAATCCTTGTCGTTTTGTACCTTTCAAAAAAAGAAAGGAGAACGAAAATATGGAAAAAGAAGAATTGTTGGAATATATCAGCCAACTTGTAAACACACGTGCATTTAAAACTTTACGTGAAGTTTTAAGTGAAATGAATCCGCCTGACTTGGGTGAACTTATTGGTGAACTGACACCGACTGAAATACCCTTGGTTTTCAGAATATTACCTAAAGACTTGGCCGGTGACACCTTTTCTTATATGGAAACCGAGGCACAACATTTGTTGATTAAAAGTTTCAGCGATGTTGAGCTTAAAGAAATTATTAATGACCTTTGGCTAGATGACACTGTTGATATTATCGAAGAAATGCCCGCTAACGTTGTTGCACGTATTTTAAGAACCGCACCTGCAGGACTTCGCCGTCAGATAAACGAATTGTTAAAGTACCCTGAGGATAGCGCAGGAAGTATTATGACGGTTGAGTATGTTTCCTTGGCTGAGGATTTGACGGTTGAACAGTGTTTCCAAAAAATACGCCGAGAGGGTGTAAATAAGGAAACGGTTTATACCTGTTACGTTACCAATCGAAGAAAATTGGTCGGTATTGTTTCGGTAAAGGATTTGTTGCTTGCCGATTCTGATGAGTTGGTTTCCGAAATAATGGAAACCAATGTTTTGAGTATCGATGCTTACGAGGACAAAGAAATTGTTGCTCAAATGTTTTCGAAGTATGACGTTTTGGCTTTGCCGGTTGTTGATAAGGACCAAAGAATTGTCGGTATCGTTACGGTTGACGACGCTATGGACGTTATGGAAGAAGAGGCAACCGAGGATATTGAGCGTATGGCTGCTATTTCTTCAACCGATAAGCCGTATCTTAAAACCGGTGTTTTCAATATTTGGAAAACACGTATTCCGTGGTTGATGTTGCTTATGCTTTCGGCTACATTTACGGGTGTTATTTTAAATTCGTTTGAATCGGCTTTAAGTGCAGTTCCGGTGTTAATTTCATTTATCCCCATGCTTATGGGCACTGGCGGTAATGCGGGCGGACAGTCTTCGGCTACCGTTATCCGCGGTATTGCCGTTGGTGAAATTGAACTTTCTGATATTTTAAGGGTTTTGTGGAAAGAATTCCGAGTGGCTTTGCTTTGTGGTGTTACATTGGCAGTTACAGGCTTTGCAAAGATTTATTTGATTGATAATCTGCTTTTAGGTATGGATGTTTCATACTTGCAAATGCTTGTTATTTCCTTAACCTTAATGGTAACTGTTTTCATAGCTAAAATTGTTGGTTGTGCGTTGCCGATTTTAGCAAAGGCGGTAAAATTAGACCCTGCTGTAATGGCAAGCCCGTTTATTACAACTATTGTTGATGTTTTGTCGCTTATTGTATACTTTGTAATCGCAATGAAGATATTGACGTTTTAATTGAAATTTCCAAGTAGGAGTTTATAATGATTAATCAGGCAATAAAAAATTTGGTTGAGTATGGTGTTAAAACCAATCTCATTACTACGGAAGATAAAATCTATACAACCAATTGTTTGTTGGATGTGTTGGGCTTAGATGAATATGTAGAATCTGAAAATGTTACATCAACCGATTTAGAGGAGATACTTCAAAGCTTTATAGATTATGGAGTAGAAAACGGTCTTTTAGAGGATAATATTACCGAGAAGGATTTGTTTGACACTAAGATTATGGGTGTTTTAGTGCCCCGTCCGTCTGAGGTTATAAGTACCTTTTGGCAAAAGTATGAGCAAAGTCCTGAAACGGCTACCGATTATTACTACAAATTAAGTTGTGACAGCGACTATATCCGTCGTTACCGTATAAATAAGGATGTAAAGTGGGTAACACCTACTGAATACGGCGACCTTGATATTACTATAAATCTTTCGAAGCCTGAAAAAGACCCTAAGGCAATCGCCGCCGCAAAGTCGGCAAAACAGAGCGGTTACCCAAAATGCTTATTGTGTAAGGAAAATGAGGGTTATAAGGGTAGGGTAAATCATCCTGCACGTCAAAATCACCGCATTATCCCAATGGTTATAAATGATACTGAGTGGATGTTACAGTATTCGCCTTACGTTTATTATAACGAACATTGTATCGTGTTCAATTCCGAGCATACACCTATGGCAATTAACCGTGATACTTTCAAAAAATTGCTAGACTTTGTCACACTTTTTCCGCACTATTTTGTCGGTTCAAATGCCGATTTACCGATAGTCGGTGGCTCAATTTTGACTCATGACCATTTCCAAGGCGGTCATTACACCTTTGCAATGGCAAAAGCACCGCTTATGTGCGACGTTAAATTTGAAGGTTTTGACGATGTGAAAGCAGGTATTGTAAAATGGCCTATGTCGGTTATCCGTTTAAGCTGTGCTGAGCCCGAAAGGCTTATTGAGCTTGCCGATAAAATTTTAATAAAGTGGCGTGGCTTTACTGATGAGTCAGCTTTTGTTTTTGCTGAAACTGACTCAACACCGCATAACACAATCACCCCGATTGCACGCAAAGCAGGGGAAATGTATGAGCTTGATTTGGTGCTTCGTAATAACATCACAACCGAAGAACATCCTTTGGGAGTATACCATCCGCACGCGGAATTGCATCATATAAAAAAGGAAAATATCGGTTTAATTGAGGTTATGGGTCTTGCTGTTCTGCCGTCAAGATTAAAAACGGAAATGCAGATTTTAGCTGAAAATATCATTAAGGGCAAAAACCTTTATGAAGACGATATTACCGCTAAACACGCCGATTGGACAATCGAATTTTTAAAAAAGTATGACACAGTAAACGCTCAAAACATTGATGAAATTATCCAAAATGAAGTAGGTTTAGTTTTCAAAAAGGTTTTGGAGCATGCAGGCGTTTATAAGTTGACAGATGACGGCAAAGCCGCTTTCTTGAAATTTATTGATGCAGTAAATAGTTAAAACAGAGCAAAAAATATAATAAACAGTTGAAAACCGTTGCAAATTGTGGTATATTTTGTAACGGTTTTTGATTTTTAAACATTGTGAGGGATTAATTTGAGGGAATTCTATTTAAAACCGAAGTTCTTTTCTACTTTAAAGGACTATTCTAGTCAGCAATTTTTGAAAGACTTAATTGCAGGTTTAATCGTTGCAATTATTGCACTGCCGTTGTCAATTGCATTGGCATTGGCTTCGGGCGCCCAGCCGCAGCAGGGTATTTACACTGCTATTTTTGCGGGGTTCACGGTATCCTTGCTTGGCGGAAGTAATATCCAAATTGCAGGTCCTACCGCCGCATTTGCGACAATTGTTGCAGGTGTTATTGCAACTCAAGGAATGGAAGGCTTGATTTTAGCCACCCTTATGGCAGGTATCATCCTAATAATTATGGGTGTATGTAAGTTAGGCGGACTTATAAAGTTCGTTCCGACTACAATTACAGTTGGCTTCACATCGGGTATTGCAGTTACTATTTTATTAGGTCAAATTAAGGACTTTTTGGGTCTTACATATGCACCGGGTACTGTGGCGGTCGAAACATTCGAAAAGGTAGAGGCTAATATCCACGCAATCGACACATTCAGTTGGCAGTCACTGGTAATTGGTGCAATTTGCCTTGCAATTTTAATTGTATATCCTAAATTCGAAAAAAGAGTGCCACCGTCATTGATTGCTGTAATCGTAAGCGTGCTTTTGGTTAAATTTATACCCATTTTCAGTGAAAATGTTGCCACAATTGGTGGGCTTTACCCCAATATTAAAGCAGGCTTCCCGAAATTTACCTTGTCAGGTCTTGAATTTAGTTTTGATAAAGCGTTGGCCGTTTTACCTGATGCAGTTACCATTGCAATTTTGGCTGGAATTGAGTCTTTGTTGTCTTGCGTTGTTGCAGATAAAATGGTTGATGCCAAGCATAACCCCAATGCTGAGTTGGTAGCACAAGGTTGCGGTAACATGTTGTCTGTAATGTTCGGTGGAATTCCTGCTACCGGTGCGATTGCCCGTACTGCTGCCAATGCTAAAAACGGCGGTAAAACACCCGTTGCGGGTATGGTACACGCTGTCGTGTTGTTGCTTGTGATTTTGGTATTGTTACCTTTAGCAAAGCTTATCCCGATGCCTGCTATTGCTGCAATTCTCTTTATGGTCGCCTACAATATGAGCGAATGGCGTGATTTTGTAGGAATTTGCAAGAGCGAGAAGTGGTTTAATGTTGCTATTTTGGTTATAACCTTTGTTTTAACCGTTGTAAAAGACCTTGTAGTAGCAATTGCGGTTGGTCTTGTACTTCACTTTGCTATTGTAATTATTAAGAAGCTTTTAAAGAAATAAAACAAAAAACACGGTCATACGACCGTGATTTTTATGCCTTTGCAGGCTTTTTAGCTTTTAGTTTATACAGTTCCTCGTGGGCTAAACGGGCTTTTGCTACCGAAATGTTTGTTTTCGGGAAACAATAATAAAGCCTCTCTTTATTGCCGATTGAAATCACATCACCAATTTCGTACCAATAATAATCAGCGTTAAGCCCAAATGAAGCCGTAGGTGGCTGACTGTATTCTAACTTGCCGTCACAACCGTTAAGCGTAAACCCGTTTTCGTCGTGCTTTAAAGTGCCTTCGCCTACCATATAAAGTGCCTTTGTGTCGGCAATTATACCAATGTCAACGTCACAGTCAAGGCTATACTTGCCGTCGATTATCTCTTGCCTGACTCTTTCTCGTTCCCAATTGTACCAATCGGGAATATGTGAGAATTTGGTTTCACCGTTAACAGCTTTCAACTGACCGTAAATATCCATTTGGTATGATTTACCGCAGTGTTTACAGGTGAGGGTAGTGCCACTGCCAACCATTTTGTTTTCGGTTTCACATTCTGTGCATTTGTAAAGAATTCGTTCCAAACCGTCAGCACGGTCTGGGTTGTCAACCACAGTTTTGTTTTCTAATTGACTCTTAAAAGCATCAAATGTAAAGGTTTTGTCGATTATTTCGTCAATTTCCTCAACCGATTTGGTTTTGATGTCGTCTGAACTTAAAATGCATTTCAATTCGGCAGAGACATTAACTTTACGCTTTTTAAGACAATTGTATAAAGGTTGTCTTAAAAATGCACCGTCGGTAATAACTGTTAAAACGGGAACATTCAATTTCTTAATTAAAGTACCTAAACGGCGGGGTAGTGCCGTTGCAGTGCCGTCAAAACTGTATCCTGCTTCGGGGTACATTAAAACGGATGTTTTCTTTTTCTGTAAGGTGTGTAAAATATCGGTTATAAGCTTTAAATCGGTAACGTATTTTTGCGTTGGTATACAACCAATTTGGCGCATAAGCCATTTTTTGCCCACAAATCCGTCAACCGTACTGACGATACAATAAGGGTGAGGGTAAAATATTTTAGACGCGATTTCCAAATCAATAAAACTCGAATGGTTCATTAATATAAAATAGGGACCTTCACCCGCCTTATCCATATCGGTTTTAGTGTATTTAAAGCTCGTTGCCAACAAATCGGGGATTGACAACAGACGGATAAGTGTTCTGAAAGCCAAATTCGGCCTTTTAGGTCTTAAAAATTTCGGCTTTTCTATTTTCAAAACTTCCTCAAATGGAAGATGTTTAATTTTGATTTTCATAAAAACCTCTTTTAGTTTTTTGGATTTTTAACACTCTATAATTTATTTTACACGAAATAATATAACAATACAAGTGTTAAAATTTATATTTTCATTTAATGATAAAAGCCTTTGGGAAACCAAAGGCTTTTATAAAAATCAATTAAACCAAACAAATTAATGCTGCTAAATTTCCACGTTGGCCGTTGGTGTGACGGTGAGAGAAAAAATCCTCGTGTAAACATTTAGTGCAAAGGTCGGTGACCGAAATTTTTTGAGGATTCACACCTGCCGAAATCAGTGTGCGACGGTTAATTTCCCATAAATCAATGTGGTATTTTCCGTTTTTGTCATCGGTTATGCAGTCACTCAAATCAATATCGGTCATTTTAATAAACTCATCATAAACGGGCGAGTCAACCTCAAAACAACATTTGCCGATTGATGGTGCAATACCGCACCTTATGTCTTTTGGGTTGCAACCGAAGTTTTCTTGCATCTTCTCTACGGTTTTCTTGCCGATTTGCCCAACTGTTCCTCGCCAACCTGCGTGCGAAGAAGCAATAACTTTTTTTATTGGGTCATAAAAAAGCAACCCTACACAATCGGCATACTGTGTGACTAAAGTCAACCCTTTGACATTAGTAATAAGTCCGTCCACGTCCTCGTAGTCACGCTCTGAGATTATACCTTTTCCAGCATCTTCTTCGGTCACAATTCTAATATTAGTTGTGTGTGTTTGGTGTGATAAAACGCATTTTTTGTAATCTGTACCTAAAGCGTCACAAATTCTTTTATAGTTTTCGGTAACGGATAGGGGATTGTCACCTCGCGAAAAGGACATATTCATTGTGGAAAATATCCCTTCCGAAACACCGCCGTGACGTGTGGTGTAGCAATGTGTAACGCCAGGGAGAGAAAGAGATGGAAAGGTGAGGTAAACCAAACCGTTTTTATTGTGAATGTTCAAATTATTACTTGTCATAAAATACCTCACTTGTTTCCGTTTAAATTTGTTGAGTTGTCTGTTTTAATGTTAAAACCACCGTCGTAACACAAGGCTATAACAGTACCGACGGTATCGGTGCGATAAACTTTTGAGCCTATATCGGTGAGCCTGTTAATCGCGGCAGAATGGGGATGGTTGTAGGTGTTACCAATACCGCAAGAAATAACCGAAGCTAATGGTGTAACGGCTTGCAAAAACTCGCTATTAGAGGCGTTATCGCTACCGTGATGTCCAACCTTTAAAATATCGGCATCAAGGTTAATTTTAGAGTTTAGCATATCCAATTCTGCTGCCTTTTCACAGTCACCGGTGAAAAGAATTGTGTTGGTAAAGCAATTAACCAAAAGTGATAATGACCAGTCGTTCATATCGCTGTAAACCGAATTTTCAAAGGGCGATAAGGCGGTAATATCGTAAGTTTCAGTTTGAGCAATAATCGTGCCTGTGTTAAGTTTTACAGTTCGGCAGTTTTCTTTTTCTATTGCTTTGTTAACATCGCGGAAAATGTCGGTATCGGGTTCGTATTCTGTGGGTAATTTGGGTAAACAAACCGTCAAAACTTGGAATTCCTCAAATATGTCCTCAGCACCGCCGATATGGTCTTCATGAGGGTGAGTGAGAACAAAATAATCAAGTGTCTTAATGTTTAATTCATCAAGGTAGTCAGCAATTAAAGGTCCGTCGGCACGGTTGCCCGCGTCAATAAGCATAGTTTTTCCGTCGGGAAACACAACAAGTGAGCAGTCAGCCTGACCTACATCGAAAAAATAAACGGTCATCTTATTGGCAGAAACAATATTTACTTTGTCGTTGCAACCGACAAAGGCTGAAATCAATAAAACTGAAAGTAAAACAGAAACTAACCGCTTCATAAAAACCTCTTGATATATAGTATAACATTATTCTATATTTTATTTATATTTAAGTCAAGAGTAAACAATAGTAATATTTTTTGATTGTAATTAAAAAATGAAACAACTATTTTTAAATAACAAAAATTAGCAGAAAAACATTAAATTACCTTTAATATAAACTATTCATTTGCTTAAAATAGTATTGCAAACGTAAATTTTGAAGAAGGAGGGAAACCAAAATGACAGTAGTACCTGAGGCAAAGGAAGCACTTAACCGTTTTAAGATGGAGGCTGCTAACGAGGTTGGCGTAAATCTTAAGCAGGGTTATAATGGTGATTTGACTGCAAAGCAGGCTGGCTCTATCGGCGGACAGATGGTAAATAACATCTGTCCTGTACGACATATGAATTTCACACGTAAAAATCGCACTGTAAAAGGCTATGAAAGGCAGATTACATACGGATTTCGAGTGGTTGTATAGATATTATTAAAGGCACGAACTTTCCACAGTTCGTGCCTTTAAATCGTCATAAGCTTATCTGTATTACAATAAATATTGCCATTCTCTACGGTTATAGAGGATTCGGAAAATATGTACTGTTTTTTCATTTTCGTCAACAATATAAAAAGCAGTATAATTTTCGACCGGTATTCTGCGAACACCCATAGAACGATAAGGCTCCTCGTTAACAACAGCGTACCTAAACGGCATTTTATTTAATGTTAACACTTCCTTCTTAATCGACCCGTAAATTTTCATCGCAATACCCGGTTCGTGAAGTGTATCGCTGATATATGATAAAATACCGACTAAATCGTTCTCAGCTGTTTCTTCAATAACAATTTTATACTCCGTCAAATCCGAACTTCCTCTCTATATCAGAAAATACATCGTTTGCCGGACGGCTATTACTGTTTTTAACTGCAAACAAACCTTCGTCTAACAGTCGGTGCAGCTCAGCCTTGCCGCAAAGTCTTTCGTATTCTGCATTTGAGAGAACAACTAAATCTCCCGTTCCGTTTTTAGTAATGAACACAGGCTCGTTAAACTGATTACAAAAATCAGATATTTCATTATATTTATTTCTTAAATCTGAACTTGGTCTGATAGCTGCCATAAAATTACCTCCTGTAATTATTCTATGCATATTCTATCATAATATTGATATATTGTCAACTCATTTAAGATAATAAACTCTAAAATTTTATGTAAGGGCACATATTAAATGTGCCGGGCGGAAGAAAGACGATCTTCTAACGAAATTTCGCCAAGTTCGTTACGACGTCTTTTTCCGTATTTTGAGATTATAGCAAGATTCATCTCATCGTGCACACGCTTTGTTATAACACCATTCTTAAAAAGATAATCATTATAATAAAGCAATCTAAGCTCTCTTGTCATAATCTCAACTTCAAGCTTATTATCTTTTTTCATATATTTTCCTTTCTACTCACTAGTAGTATGGACGTTTTTTATTCGCTTTACTCAAAACATATAACATAAAAATTCTCCTTACAGGCGGTGGTTAGTATCACCGCCGTTACATCCTTCCTAATTGTCCCTATATATCAATCCCGCATATTTTCGTCAGTAGGATATTGTAGTCAATTTAAAAAATTCCTTCATTATTTTAATTAATAGATTACTTTTTCTTCGGCTTATCAGCCAAGTAAATTCTTGTTACTTCGGTTCTGTGGTGACCTAAGTTTTCGCTTACAATCTTCCGAGCTTTCTTTGGTCTCTCTTGCAACGCTTCGGCATAGGTTCTTTGTGCATAGGTGTGTCTCAGACTGTGCCAAGAGATTGTCTCGGTTCTTTTCTTTTTACCGTCTTCACTCAAATCCCCACGGTTTTCTACCATAAAGTATTTTCTGTTATAGCTCATCCAGTTCTGCAAGGAACGCTTTTCCCGCTGTACGCCGCCCTTTTCGCTGCCTGAGATTAAGTAATCTCTTGGATATTTGCCTGAACACCTGGCATAGTTCAAATTATCGGTAATAATACTGCGTTGCTTTGCGCTTAAATCGATAGCCCTTGTCTGACCGCCTTTGCCTTTTATGACAAGTTGTCCGGTCTTTAATGCGGACATAAGGTGTTCAACTCTCAGCGTGCAAATCTCTTCAAGCCTCAAACCAAATTCACTGGCAAAGTCAAAGCCAATAACCACATCCTGTCGACCTTTTTCGATAGCCAACTGTCGTATACGGACAAGTTCTTTATCTAATAGTGAATGGTCTTTAACGCCTGTTGCACGTTTTGGTAGCGCCAACTTGCTATTAGGGGATAGCCTGTTTTTACTACCGGATTTTCTATGGAAATACCGTATGCCTGATAGATCGGATTGAATAGTCGCGGCAGAGTTGTTTTCTTTTAGATGCTCAACATAGGCTTTGAAGTGCCGATCTTCCACGTTCTTAAAGTTTTGCAGACGTAAATTATCGGCTAAAAATTTACAGAACCTTTTTGTCGCTTCAAAGTACCGAGCCCGTGTTTTAAAGCTAAGCTCATTGCTGTGGTTGTAAATGGCTTCGATTTGAGCAAGTAAGTTCTTATACAAGCCTGGGTTTAGCACTGTAATGTTATTAGAATCTGACATAGCAAACCGTCTCCTTTCTTCAAAAAATTTATTTAAACGCAGTGATAGGGACTCGAACACTGCGTAAAAAACCGTGTACGAAAATAGTAATAATAGATGTATTTTCGTCAATAAAATGTCTTATCATCTTCTGACGAAAATAATTTTGTGTACGAATTTTTCTCCCCCTCATTTCAAAATGACAGCCATAAAGCATTTCAAAATGTAAACATAAGCGCTTTGCTCATTTCGAAATGAAAGTCATATATCATTTCAAAACGAGGGGCATATAAATTGCTTTCATAGATTGTGCTGACCCAAACTCGAAATGAAAGTACTTTCGAACGGACGGTCAGCACAATCCTTTTTTGAGGGAATGATAGTAATTTCAAAATATCATTTCAAAACTATTGTCATAGAGCATATCGAAATTATAATCAACAAGCATATCGAAAAGTACATCATCAATCATACAAGAGCC
>JAZRSW010000045.1:0-13558 GCA_045651745.1 Acutalibacteraceae bacterium | reverse complement strand
TATGTTGACCACCCTTCCTTCGGCCCTGCGATAATCTCAAGAGTGCTTGAAAATAACGGCTTTACCGTGGGTATAATTTCCCAGCCTGATTGGCGTTCTACCGAAGCGTTTACTGAATACGGAAAGCCACGACTCGGTTTTTTCGTTTCGTCGGGAAACATTGATTCAATGGTTGCTCATTATACCGCCGCAAAGAAAAAGCGTAGTGAGGATATGTATTCACCCGGCGCTAAAGCAGGGTTAAGACCCGACAGAGCAGTTACGGTTTACTCTAAACTCATTCGTAAAGTTTACGGTGCCATTCCGCTTATTATAGGCGGCGTGGAGGCTTCTCTGCGCCGTTTTGCTCATTATGACTATTGGTCTGATACTGTTTTTCCCTCTGTTTTAATCGATTCCGAAGCCGATTTGTTGAGTTTCGGTATGGGCGAATTGCAGACTAAAATCATTGCTGACCGATTGAATAACGGTGAAAATATCAAAGATTTGACCGATATTGACGGAACAGCTTATGTTACGGATAGCGTTGTCGGTATTAACGCACTGACAGTGCCGTCTTTTGAGGAGTGTAAAATCAATAAACGCCAATATGCAATTGCTTGCCGAGTCCAGTATGACGAGCAAGATGCTGTAAGGGGTAAACGTATTGTTCAAAAGCATGGTGACCATTATGTTGTTCAAAATAAACCGATGAGAGTGCTTACAACGGCTGAATTAGACGAGGTTTATGCATTACCATATCTGAGATACTACCACCCGAAATATGAAAGTTTAGGTGGCGTTCCTGCTATAAAAGAGGTTGAGTTTTCGGTTACTCATAACCGAGGTTGCTTTGGAGCTTGCAACTTTTGTTCTATTGCTTACCATCAAGGTAGACAAATTGCTGTTAGAAGTGAAAAGTCGATTTTAAATGAGGTCCAAATACTTACAAAAAATCCTCATTTTAAGGGCTATATTCACGACGTTGGCGGTCCTACCGCAAACTTCCGCCAAGTTTCGTGCCAAAAGCAGTTGGAAATGGGACTTTGTAAAGGTAAAAAGTGTTTAGCACCGACTGTTTGCAAAAACTTACAATGTGACCATACCGAATACCTTGAAATGCTACGAAAAATCAGAGCAGTTAAGGGCGTTAAAAAGGTGTTTATTCGTTCTGGTATTCGTTTTGACTATCTCTTAGAAGATAAAAATGATGAATTTTTCAAAGAATTAGTCGAACATCACGTCAGCGGACAATTAAAGGTTGCGCCCGAGCATTGTAGTGACAGTGTGCTTGATAAAATGGGCAAACCGCATATTGAAACTTACCGAAGATTTGTGAATAAGTTTTATAAAATCACAAAGCAGGTAGGAAAAGAGCAATATTTAGTGCCTTATTTAATGTCAAGTCACCCAGGTTGCAGAATGAGTGACGCTATTGAGTTAGCATTGTTTTTAAAGCAAAACAAAATGCGTCCGGAACAGGTGCAGGATTTTTACCCAACACCCGGTACGATTTCGACCTGTATGTACTATACCGAGCTTGACCCGTATACGTTAGAATACGTTTTTGTGCCGAAAACACCTTCTCAAAAGGCCGAACAGAGGGCGTTGTTACAGTATTTCAAGCCTGAAAATAAATCTATTGTATTAAAAGCACTTAAAGATTGCGGTCGTACTGATTTAATCGGTAACGGTCCTGATTGTCTAATAAATGCGCCTAATTTTCCGGGAAATAATACTACTAAAAACAATCAGAAAAACCGCAATAATAAAACATCAAAGAATAAAACAAAAACCGCCCCGAAACCCTTTAAAGCAAAGGGTCGTTGGGACGGAAAATAGTATGTAGGGAAGGAGTTTTCCTCCCCGAGAACGACTTTACTATTGTAGTTTAGTCTGCTCCGCCGACCATCGGTGTATGAATATCGTTGTCGCCGGCTTCGGTTGTATCGCGGAATAAAAGTGAGATACACCATACGCCTGCTAATGCTACCAATGTGTAGACAATACGGCTTAAAAGTGCGTCTTGTCCGCCGAAAAGCCAAGCGACAAGGTCAAACTGGAACAAACCGATACTACCCCAGTTAAGTCCGCCGATAATTAAAAGTATTAAGCAAATTTTATCAAACATTTTTTTCACTCCTTTTCGCTTTTATTTTTGACCGTTATTTAAACTTTATTCAAAGGAATTTTTTATGAAAAAGAATGATTTAGTGAATTTAGAAATAATTGATACAACTTTACAAGGTGCAGGTGTCGGCAAAGCAGATGGTTTGACCGTTTTTGTTGATTCTGCCGTTACGGGTGACATTGTTGTTGCGCATATTTTAAAGGTTAAACAGAATTGTGCTTTTGCTAAAATTCACGAAATAATTAAACCTTCAAAAGACAGAATTGAGAATACCTGTAAAAGTTTTCCGCAATGCGGTGGTTGTTCGTTCAGACACATTGACTATAAAAAAGAACTTTTAATAAAAGAAAATCACGTTAAAAATAATTTAAGACGTATAGGTACAGTTGAGCCGGAGTTTGAGTCGATTTTGTGTTTATCTGAGTCGGGCTACCGAAACAAAGCGCAGTATCCCGTGTCAATGGAAAACGGTGAGGTTAAAATTGGCTTTTTTGCAGGACATAGCCACAGAGTAGTGTCTTGTGAAAATTGTGCACTGCAACCGCCTGAATTTTCTGAAGCAGTATTAAAATTTAAAGAATTTTTGATAAAAAATAATATTTCAATTTACAATGAAAACGAGCATAAAGGACTGGTTCGTCATATTTATTTCCGTAAAGCAGTTGTAACCGGTGAGATTATGGTTTGCCTTTGTATTAACGGTCGTAAATTTCCGTGTAATAAAGAATTTATTGATGCAATGATGTCTGTTTTTGGTGAAAATTTAAAATCTGTTGTGCTTAATTTTAACACCGATAAGACTAATGTTATTATGGGTGAAAAATGTGAAACTATTTACGGTGACGGATATATTACCGACGTACTTTGCGGTGTGAAAATTCGTATTTCGCCCTTGTCTTTTTATCAGGTTAATCACGATATGGCGGAAAAGTTGTATGAAAAAGCCAAAGAATATGCCGAGCCAATCGGTAAAACAGTGCTTGATTTATACTGCGGTGCGGGCACAATCGGTCTTTCAATGGCAAAAGTATGTAAAAAAGTTATCGGTGTTGAGATTATTCCTGAAGCAATTGAGGATGCAAAATTCAACGCCAAACTAAATGGCATTGATAATGCCAAGTTTATGTGCAGTGATGCTGCAAAAGCGGCGGTAGAGTTTGCCGAAAAGGGTATTAGTCCCGATGTTGTAATCGTAGACCCACCAAGAAAAGGTTGTGACGGTGAATTAATTAAAACAATAGCCGAGGACTTTAAACCTGAACGAGTAGTTTACGTTTCCTGCGACCCCGCAACGCTCGCTCGTGACTGTAAAATTTTTAAAGGTTTTGGTTATAACAATATAAAAGCTGCCACGTTTGATATGTTCCCGAGAACCAGTCATGTGGAAACGGTGTGTTTATTAAAAAAGGAAAATTAAAATGATAGAACATATAAAATGTGAACATTATAAAAAATGCGGTGGATGTCAGTTGCAAAATCTGCCGTACGACCGACAGTTGAGTTTTAAGCAGGTCAAGGTTATAAAACTGCTCGGTAAATATGCCCACGTCAATGAGATAATCGGTATGGAAAATCCATATCATTACCGAAACAAAGTGCAAGCGGCGTTTAAACGTGTCGGCGGTAAAATTGTTTCAGGTGTTTATCAGTCATCAACTCATAACATTATTCCGGTTGACAGTTGTATGATTGAGGACGAAAAGGCTGACGAGGTTATTGTCACTATCCGTAAATTACTGAAAAGTTTTAAGTTAAAAGTTTTTAACGAGGATACTTTCAAAGGTTTTCTTCGTCACGTTTTGGTAAAACGGAGTTTCAGTACGGGCGAACTTATGGTTGTTTTGGTGACAGGCACGCTAAATTTCCCCGACGAGTCAAAGTTTGTTAACGCATTATTAAGCAGACATCCTGAAATCACTACAATTGTTCAAAATGTTAATAACAAGCGTACAAGCCTTGTTTTAGGTGAGCAGACAAGAGTGCTATACGGTAGCGGATATATCGAGGATAGTTTACTTGAGTGTAAATTCCGCATTTCACCTAAAGCGTTTTATCAGATTAACCCTACACAGACCGAAGTTTTATATAGCAAGGCGTTAGGGTACGCTAAATTAACCGGAAACGAAACGGTTATAGATGCTTACTGCGGTACCGGTACAATCGGTATTTTAGCTTCAAGGTCGGCTAAAAAGGTAATCGGTGTTGAGTTAAATGCTGATGCAGTTAAGGATGCTAAAGTAAATGCCGAGTTAAACGGCGTTCAAAATATTGAGTTTTATGAAGCTGATGCAGGCAAATTTATGGTTGAGTTGGCATCTTTAAACCAAAAGATTGATACCGTCATTATGGACCCGCCAAGGGCAGGTGCAAGCCTTGATTTTCTAAAATCATTGGTAACTTTAAAACCGCAGAACGTTGTTTATATATCTTGTAATCCCGAAACTCAGGCAAGAGATTTAAGTTATCTGACAAAAAAGGGTTATAAGGTTAAAAAAATTCAACCTGTTGATATGTTTCCACATACTAACCATGTTGAGTGTGTTGTGCAATTATCTCTTTCAAATAAAATATAAAAAAGGAAAATAAAAATGGAGAAGTTAACATCAAGGATTATTAAATACATATTAGGACTGTTTATCGTAACTGTCGGTATCGGTTTTGCCGTAAAATCAAACTTTGGCGTTTCACCGGTCAGTGCAATTCCGTATACTATGACTAAAATTATCGGTCTTGAAATGGGACTTGGTACAATGATTTTTCAGTCATTTTTGGTTGTCATTCAAATTTTGATTTTACGTAAAAATTTCGAGTTAAAAAACCTTCTGCAAATTGGAGTTAGTATAGTTTTCGGTTGGATGACAACATTTTCAAACTATGTTGTCGGTCTTTTGCCGTTTACTGATATTTTAGCAGTAAGGATTGCAATGATTTTAATTTCCTGCGTGCTTATTGCGCTTGGAATTGCACTTTATGTGCCTGCCAATATTGTCCCTATGCCGTCAGAGGGTCTTATCAAAACCGTTGCTGATGTCACAAAAAAGAATTTTTCTGATATTAAGGTTATTTTTGATTGCACTGTTGTTACAATCTCTGCAGTTTTGTGTCTTGTGTTCATCAAAAGTTTCGGCAGTATTGGCTTTGGTACAGTTGTTTTAGCAATATTAGTCGGTATAATCAATAAACAATTTATTAAATTATTTAAAAGAGTTAACATTATAAAGTAGGAGAATTATGTTGGTCAGAAAAGCTGTAGAGTCCGACTATAATCGAATAATGGAAATCTATGAAAATGCCCGCTTGTTTATGGCTGAAACGGGCAATCCGCATCAGTGGGGTGACTTGGGCTATCCATATCCCGACTTAATTAAAGAGGATATAGAAAAACAACGTCTTTTGGTTATAACCGAAAACGAAACAGTAGAGGGTGTTTTCTTTTGGTCGTTAGGCGTTGACCCGACCTATGTTGAGATTGACGGGCAATGGCTAAATGATAAACCTTACGGTGTTATTCACAGAATTGCCGGTTCAGGCAGGGTAAAAGGAATACTTAAAACCGCAGTTGAACACGGTTTGCAGTTTTCTGATAATATTAAGATTGATACACACGTTGATAATACTGTTATGCAGTCAGCACTGGAAAAGTTAGGCTTTAAATATTGTGGAATGGTTTATTTACCGCATGGAGTTTGGATGAAAGCGTATCAGTTGAGCAAATAAATGTTATTTTAAAATTCAACGAAAGGAGACCGAAAATGACCGACGAGAGAATGTCAAAACTTCGCAAAAAAGCAATGGATTTACCGCTTATGCCGGGTGTTTATATAATGCACGGGAAATCGGGTGAGATTATCTATATCGGTAAAGCGAAGAAACTCAAAAACAGAGTTTCCCAGTATTTTGGCAGTGGTAATCAGCATTCGGACAAGGTCAGAAAAATGGTCTCCAATATTGAAGATTTCGAATACATTATTTGCGACAGTGAGTTTGAGGCTTTGATTTTGGAATGCTCGCTAATAAAGCAACATAAGCCTAAATATAATATTTTATTGAAAGATGATAAGGGTTATCATTATATTAAAATAACAAAGGGTGAGTATCCGACCATTTCGGCGTCGTTTGATAATGATGATAAAAATGCCGAATATATAGGCCCGTATATGTCAGGTTTTGTTGTTAACCAAACGGTAGATGAAGTGCTGAAAATTTTTAAACTTCCTCATTGCAGTAAGGTTTTCCCAAGAGATATTAACCGAAAAAGCCGTCCTTGTTTAAATTTTCATATTAAAAATTGTTGCGGAATTTGTGCGGGTAAAATTTCAGCAGAAGAATATCGAGAATCAGTACGTCAGGCGGTTGAGTTTTTAAAAGGCGGTGCAAGTAAAACTATAGCTTTGCTTAAATCTGAAATGGAAACCGCTGCCGAAAATTTACAGTTTGAAAAAGCTGCCACTATTCGTGACAGAATTTCTGCAATCGAACGAATTGGTGAAAGACAGAAAATTTACAGTTCAATTTACAAAAAGCAGGATATTATCGCATTGGCACAGTCAGAAACTAGTGCATGCTTTGAGGTTTTTAGGTTTTCTGACGGAAACTTAACCGACCGACAAGAATTTATTATTGATTCTGTGACAGATTTAGCAAATGCTCGAAGTCAATTTATTATGCAGTATTACTCTATGCAGGATAATATTCCACCAAGAATTGCCGTTGACGGTGAAGTTGAGGATATTGAACTGCTCGAAAAATGGCTCACTGAAAAGCGTGGTTCTAACGTTACGATTGCCGTACCTGAACGTGGAGAACAGGAACAATTGGTTACAATGTGCCGTAATAATGCAAGTGAACGCTTGGCAAAGCATTTAGGTCGGCATATCGGTCAAACGGCAGGACTTGATGAGTTGGCACGTCTTTTGGGACTGAGTAAACCGCCTAAATTTATTGAGTCCTACGATATTTCTAACACCGCGGGTGAGGATAATGTTGCAGGAATGGTTGTATTTAAAGACGGTAAACCTTATAAACAAGACTATAAAAAATTTAGAATTAAAGGTTTTTCCGGTCAGGACGATTTCAGGTCTTTAGCCGAGGTTATAGAACGACGTTTTAATGAATATAAAAATGCCGAAACCACTGACGGCTTCGGAAGATTACCCGATTTGATTTTATTGGACGGTGGCAAAGGCCAACTTTCTGCCGTTAACGAAGTTTTAAATAGAATGGGTATTGACGTACCTGTCTTTGGTATGGTTAAGGATTCAAAGCATAAAACACGTGCAGTCACGGGTGACGGCGGAGAGATAGCTATAAAAGCCAACCGCAGTGCATATACGCTTGTATCTAATATTCAAGAGGAAGTTCACCGCTTTGCAATAGGATACCACCGAAAAACACGCTCAAAGAACATTAAAGTTTTAAAATTATGTGAAATTGAGGGCGTAGGTGAGGCAACCGCAAAAAAACTGTTATCTAATTTTAAAACTATAAAAAAATTATCAGCCGCTTCAAAAGAGGAAATAACCAAATTAGGCATACCTCAAAAAACGGCTGAAAAAATAGTTGAATATTTAAACTTGAATTAGTCCTTTTTAACAATTACACCATTTGTGAATTCTTGACCACATTGGTCGGGATTGATTTGGGATAAAGCGTAAATATCGCTCGACTTTACGTCAAATTCAAACGTCGTGTTGCCTTTTAAGGCGGTTGACCGCATAATTACGGGAATTTTAGAGTTTTCGCGAGCAGTTTTAAGCACCTCGGCACCTAAAGCGTTACAACCTAAAACCCTGATGTAAGGTACGGTTTCAGGAATTTCAGCCGATTTTGCCTTCAAAAAAGCCGAAAGTACAAGCCGACGAAGTCGGGCGTTGGTATAGCGCTTTGTAGCGGCGTATTCCAACAGTTCTTTCATATTTCTGCCCATTCTTGCCGCCGAAAATAGTCTGTTTTCGATTCCTTCGCTGATATCGGGCAATGCCTTGTATTCTTCTTTTGATGTTGTTCTTAATGTTGAAAGAATTGTAGTTTCAAGGATTTTTAAATCGGATATTTTGCCGTCGTCGTAGGCAGTTTTTAGAATTTCATAAGCCTTTTCGGGCATATATTTTGATGCACGCTCAATTTTGCCCGATAATATCATTTCGCGTAACGTACTTGCCGAGCAAAACTCATTATTTGTATCAGTACTGTCGTGCTCAACACCTTGACGTTTTACCGCGATAAATTTCATTTTTGAGTTAAACGTTTTCGCTGCCGAAACGTATTCAACAGCTAAGGTATCGTTGGGTGAACGTAAAAGTTCACCGTTACCGCAGAGTTTCTCGACGGCAATTTCACGTGCTTTGGCTGGGGTAAACCCTAAATCTAGTTGTTCACGCATTTCGTTTGAAAATTCTTTTGAACGGACACAATAAGCGGTTTTCATTATTTTTTCAATATCACCGCATTCGCTTCCGAAAATGAGAGTGTCAATACCAATGTTTTCTAATATTTGGAGTGCACCTAAGCTAAATTTCTGTGCCGTTGACATAGCCCAATGGGTAGGAAGTTCAACAACCAAGTCAACTCCACATTCTAACGCTTGTTTAGTTCTTGAAAATTTGGAAATAATGGCAGTATCACCGCGCTGCACAAAATTACCGCTCATAACGGCAACAATTATCTCTGCACCGCGCTTGCGAGCCTCATCTATCTGGTATTTATGACCGTTATGAAACGGGTTGTATTCTGCAACGATACCGGTTACTTTCATTTTCTCACATTCTTTCAAATTTGACTTGAAAAATTACAACTTATGTTGTATCATAACATATTGGTAATTGTATTATTTATTATATTACAATAATTTTATTCGGATTGCAATACCGAAACACAAAACATAATCTTGGGAGGAAGTTTCAATGAAAATTCTCGTAGCAAATGCAGGTAGTTCATCATTAAAGTATCAACTTATTGATATGGATAATGAACAGGTTATCGCAAAAGGTCTTTGCGATAAAATCGGTCTTAATGGCAGTAATATCACCCATAAAGCAGGTGACGGCAGGGTTTATTCTGCTACAATCAATATGCCTTCTCACGCTGAGGCTTTTGAGGCTTTAATGTTTGCTTTGACAGAAAGTGAAGCAAAGGTTATCAGCTCACCGAAGGAAATCGGCGCTATCGGTCACCGTGTTGTTCACGGCGGTACTTTCTTTAATAAATCTTGCTTAATTGACGATGCAGTTGCAGAAAAAATCAACGAATTAAAAGAACTCGCACCACTTCATAACTATCCTAACTACCTTGGTATTGTTGCTTGTACCAAAACATTTGGTAAGGAAATTCCGCAGGTTGCTGTTTTTGATACCGCTTTCCATCAGACAATGCCCGAAAAAGCTTATATTTTCGGTTTGCCTTATGAGTATTTTGAAAAGTATGCTGTTCGCCGTTATGGTATGCACGGTACTTCCCATAAATACGTTGCAGAACGTTGTGCCGAGATTATGGGTAAAGATAAGAGCGAGGTTAAAATTGTTACCTGCCATATCGGTAACGGTGCTTCCATTACCGCTGTTGATAAGGGTGAGTGTGTGGATACCTCTATGGGCTTTACTCCGCTTGACGGATTTATTATGGGTACACGTAGTGGCGGTGTTGACCCCTCTGCTTTGACCTATATTGCTAATAAAGAGAACTTGACAGCTGACCAGATTTCTGATATTTGCAATAAAAAATCGGGTCTTTTAGGTATCTCGGGTGTTTCAAGTGATAACCGTGACGTTTCCGCAGCTGCCGCTGAAGGCAACCATAGAGCAGCATTGGCAAACGATATTCAGCGTTATCAGATTGCTAAATTCGTCGGTTCTTATATCGCAGCAATGAACGGTACAGACGCTATTGTATTTACTGCAGGTATCGGTGAAAATGACCCCGTACTTCGTACTGAAGTTTGCAAACACTTTGAGTATATGGGCGTTAAAATTGACGAAGAGAAGAACCACATCCGTGGTGAAGAGGTTGAAATTTCAACTCCTGATTCTAAAGTTAAAGTTTACGTTATTCCTACTAATGAGGAATTGGCTATTGCAAAGGATACTTTAGCACTTGCTATCGGCAAATAATTTATTAAGGAATATGTTATGATTTCTATTAAAAACGATATTTTAAACGGTAAGTTTGATAAAAGTTTTAAGTTGCTTTACGGTGATGTTGAGGCGGCTAAAGTTCGCTATTGCAACGCTGTGGATAATTTCGAAAAAATTTACGGTAAGTTTGATAATGTGAGACTTTTTTCTGCTCCCGGTCGTACTGAGGTTGGTGGTAACCATACCGACCATCAGCACGGTTGCGTTTTAGCTGGTAGTGTTGATTTGGACGTTATCGCAGTTGTAGCCCAAGATGATGACGGACTTGTCAGAGTTAAATCCGAGGGATATGACGAGGATTTGATTAACCTCGACGAATTACAACCGAGTGAGGCTGAGTTTGGACGCGCATCAGCATTAATTCGCGGTATGTGTGGTGAGTTTAAGGCTGATGGTTATAAAATCGGCGGTTTTAAGGCATATACAACTTCGAATGTTTTAAAAGGTTCGGGACTTTCTTCATCAGCTGCGTTTGAGGTGCTTATCGGTAACATTTTAAGCGGTCTTTATAACAATAATTCCGTTGACCCCGTTGAAATAGCAAAAATTGCTCAGCGTTCTGAAAATAAATATTTTGGTAAACCTTGCGGTCTTATGGACCAAATGGCAAGTTCTGTTGGTGGTTTTACAGGTATTGATTTTAAAGACCCTGAAAACCCGATAATTGAAAAGGTGTCTTTTGATATTAAGGCTCACGGTCATAACCTTGTTATTGTTAATACCGGCGGTAACCACGCTGATTTAACTCAAGATTATGCTGATATTACAATCGAATGCCGTGCAGTTTCAGAGTTCTTTGGTAAAAAAGTTTTACGCGAGGTTGATACTGACGAGTTCTACTCTTCATTGGCTGAACTTCGAAAAGCCGTTGGCGATAGGGCAGTGCTTCGTGCAATTCACTTCTTTAATGACAACCAACGCGCTATTGATGAAAAGGTTGCATTGAAAGAAGGACGATTTGAAGATTTCTTAAAAATTTCCAAAAATTCAGGTCAGTCTTCATTCCAGTTTTTGCAGAATGTTTATTCTCCGTCAAACGCGCAGGAACAAGGTCTTTCTTTGGCGTTGGCGTTAGCATCTAAGGCATTAGAGCATAGAGGTGCATACCGTGTTCATGGCGGTGGTTTCGCGGGTACTATCCAAGCCTTTGTACCTGACGATTTATTGGAAAATTATCTTAATATAATGAAATCGGTATTCGGTGAAAAATCTTGCTATGTTCTTAATATCCGTCCAATTGGCGGTACCGAAATCAAGGAATAATTAAATATTGTCAATACGCCTTAAATCAATTAAGTTTTAGGGCGTAATTTTTTTATTTAAAAAATTGAAATAGTTTGGAAATATATGTTGAATTTACGGAAAAAGTATAGTATAATATTTGTAATTGTTATGTGTATATGGTTTAAAGAAGAGGTTGATTTGTATGTTTAGCACTCAGGCTTTGGAAAATTTAAAAAATTATGGTATAAATATTACATTAAGCGGTGTAATAATTGTCTTTGCAATGTTAGTGTTGCTTGTTTTTGTTATATATATATTTGGTTTGGTTATGACTAAATTTTTCGGTCAACCAAAGAAAGAGAAGGTAAAAAAAGAAAAAAAAAATAAACTTTTAGCCAAAAACTCTGCTGATGAGGTGGAGGACGATGAAGTTTTAGCTGCTATTTCAGCCGCCGTCATGATGATGGATGAAGAGGTAGTCGCTGCCATTTCCGCCGCTGTTAATATGATGTATGAGGGAACAGGGAAAACCCCGTTTATTCGTTCGATTAAACCTCAATTGAAACAACGTCGTTCTGCATGGGCTACAGCAGGTGTTATGAATAATACAAGACCTTTTTAATGGGTTGATGATATAGGGTGGTATTATGAGTCAGATTTTAGAAACTATTAAAGGTATTTTAAGTGATTCCGGTTTAGCACTGTTGTTCGTTGGTGACGGATATAAGAATCTTATTATGATTGGTGTTGCATGTGTGTTCTTATTTCTTGCAATCCATCCTAAATTTCAGTTTGAACCGCTATTACTTTTACCTATAGCTTTTGGTATGCTGTTGGCAAACTTGCCGTTGGCAGGTATTTATCGTGCTGACATATGGTCAATACCTGAGGTTACTGAGGGTGTTGCTCAGTCCTTTTCGTTTTGGGAGTACGACGGCACCTCATTCCATATTCTTGCTGGAGAGGTTTTAAAGCACGGCGGTTTGTTAGATATTTTATATTTAGGTGTTAAGCTTGGTATTTATCCTCCGCTTATTTTCTTAGGCGTTGGCGCTATGACTGACTTTGGTCCTTTGATTGCCAACCCTAAGAGCTTTTTGCTTGGTGCAGCAGCACAGTTCGGTATTTTCGCTGCTTTCTTAGGTGCGTTGGCTTTGGGTATGACACCGCAGGAAGCCGGTGGTATCGGTATTATCGGCGGTGCAGACGGCCCTACTGCAATATTTGTTGCATCACGTCTTTCACCCAATATTTTAGGTGCCATTGCCGTAGCTGCTTATTCTTATATGGCGTTGGTTCCGGTTATTCAGCCGCCTATTATGCGTGCTTTAACCACCAAAAAGGAAAGAGCTGTTAAGATGGAGCAGCTCCGCAACGTTTCTAAAACCGAAAAAATTATTTTTCCCATCCTTGTTACTATTCTTGTTTCCTTGTTGTTGCCTGATGCTGCTGTTTTGGTTGGTATGCTTATGCTCGGTAACTTGTTTAAGGAGTCGGGTGTTGTTGACCGTCTTGCGAAGACTGCACAGAATGAGTTGATGAATATTGTTGTTATTTTCTTAGGTCTGACTGTCGGTGCAACTACTAATGGTGCTACATTCTTAAAGACACAAACTCTCATCATTCTTCTTATGGGTCTTTGTGCATTTGCAATTGGTACTGCTGCAGGCGTACTGTTCGGTAAATTGATGTATGTTGTTACTAAAGGCAAGATTAATCCTCTTATTGGTGCTGCAGGTGTTTCCGCAGTTCCAATGGCTGCCCGTGTTGCGCAAAAGGTTGGCCGCGAAGAAAACCCCAACAACTATTTACTTATGCACGCTATGGGTCCGAATGTTGCCGGCGTTATCGGTTCGGCAGTTGCCGCCGGTGTTTTATTGAATATTTTAGGATAGAGTGATTTTTAAAATGGTTAAACATATTATACTTTGGCAACTAAAAGATGAATTGTCTGATTTGGAAAAATCATCTGTTAAGTCCGGAATTAAAGAAAGTTTAGAGTCTTTATTAGGTAAAATACCCGGTTTACTTGAAATCAAGGTTGAAACCGTTGGCTTGGCGTCCTCAAATGCCGACGTAATGCTTTACTCGGTGT
>JAZRSW010000044.1:0-2614 GCA_045651745.1 Acutalibacteraceae bacterium | reverse complement strand
ACCGTTTGGTGGCTGAATACGGTATGGATGAATCGTATGCATCTAAAAATATTTATAACGGCGGTTATAAGATTTATTGTACTGTAAATCCTGAAATTCAGAACATTCTTGAAGAAGAATATTTGAATACCGAAAAATACTTTTATTTAAAGAGTAAGAAAAACGGTAAGCGTGTTCAGTCAGCCTTTACGATTATGGATTATGAAGGTCATATTGTCGGTATAATCGGCGGTTCGGGTGAAAAAACAACCAACCGCGGACTTAACCGTGCAACTATGACACAACGTCAACCGGGTTCAACAATGAAACCATTGGCGGCTTATTCTCAAGCTATTCAAAAGAGTTTGATTAATTACTCTACGATTATGGAAGATGCTCCGCTTGACCGGTATTATCCTGACGGTAAACCCGGTCCTTCAAACTCGTATGACCGTTATGACGGTAAAATGACGGTTGCAGAAGCATTAGAACGTTCAACCAATACAATTCCATGTAAATTGGTTAAACAAATGGGCGTTGAATCTACCTATTATTTCCTTGATGATAATTTTGGTATAAGTAACTTGTTAGGTTCACAGGATATGAACCTTTCTTCGTTAGG
Source organism: Acutalibacteraceae bacterium (assembly GCA_045651745.1). GTDB lineage: Bacteria > Bacillota > Clostridia > Oscillospirales > Acutalibacteraceae > UMGS172. Next base: position 2,013 of record JAZRSW010000044.1, on the reverse strand, counting down.
TTTGGGCGGTACAGTAAAAGGTATCAGTACAACTCAATCAGCCGCTGCATTTGCGGTTTTCGGAAATTTAGGTACGTACTATGAGCCTACTACATTCACCTTGGTTACCGACCAACACGATAAGGTTATTTTAGAACAGAAAAACGGTGTTGCGGCGCTCGATGAAAACACTGCAACCATTATGAACCATTTATTGCAAAATGTCGTTTACGGTGAAAAGGGTACTGCAAAAGAAATAGCAACATTTAGCGAAACAATTAAATGCTACGCTAAAACCGGTACTTCGAGTGACGTTTATGACAGCTGGCTTGCAGGTGGTACACCTTATTATGTCGGCTCTTGTTGGTTTGGTTATGACAGTCAGGAAAAACTAAATAATTCTCGACTTGCTAAAAATATGTGGAAAACCGTTATGCAACGAATTCATAAGGATTTGGAAGTCAAAGAGTTTACTGACAGTGAGTTTGTGTATCATAGATATTACTGTAAAGCAACGGGATTGCTTGCAACTGACCTTTGCGAAGATAAGGCAGAGGGTTGGTATAAAACAAATGTAGCATTGCCTAGTGCTTGCACGACGCACCAAGGTGTACTTTTGCCTGAAATTGTACCTGAGCCCGAAGTTCCCGAAGGTGAAGAGGGAAATATGACAGGTGACGGTATTACTCAAGGTAACCCATCTGAAAACACAACTTCAAACAATACACCTGCTCAATAAGTTTAAAACCACCGAAATTTTTCGGTGGTTTTTTGCTTTGTAAAAATTTTTTAGAATAATTTTAAAAAAGTACTTGACAAATAGAAAATTTATGGTATATTAAATTTAGAATAATTCTAAAAAAGAGGTTAACGATGACAAAACAAAGAAAATTGGTTTTTGATATTGTTAATACGTCTTGTATACATCCAACGGTTGAGCAAGTTTTTGAAATAGCAAAACTCAAAATGCCGGGGATTGTAATGGCAACGGTTTATAACAATATTAACGCCTTGACAGATGCGGGTTTAATAAGAAGAATAACCTGTCACGGCGAGCCTGATAGATACGATAACGCTTATCTGCCACATGAACATCTAAAGTGTAAAGAGTGCGGTAACGTTACTGATGTATTCTTGAAAAACTGTGATTTACTTGACGAATTAAAGCAAAAAACAGGTCAGGAAATTTCATCGTACGAATTAAATATGTATTATATCTGCGATAATTGTCGCGGTTAATAAATAAATTAAATTTGGAGGAAATAACAATGGAATTAAAGGGAACTAAAACTGAAAGAAATTTGATGGAGGCATTTGCAGGCGAGAGTCAGGCAAGAAATAAGTACACCTATTTCGCTTCTGTTGCCAAAAAGGAAGGTTATGAGCAAATTTCGGCAATTTTCCAGAAAACTGCCGACAATGAAAAAGAGCATGCAAAAATGTGGTTTAAGGCTTTGGGTGAGCTTGGTAATACCGCCGAGAACTTGGCAGCCGCTGCTGCAGGTGAGAACTACGAGTGGACCGATATGGATGACCGCTTTGCAAAAGATGCAGAGGAAGAAGGTTTCCACGATTTAGCATTCAAATTCCGCGAGGTTGCTAAAATTGAAAAAGCACACGAGGAAAGATACCGCGCATTGCTTAACAACGTTGAGATGCAGAAGGTATTCGAAAAGAGCGAGGAGACAATGTGGGAGTGCCGTAACTGTGGACACTTGGTAATGGGCAAAAAAGCACCTGAAGTTTGCCCCGTATGTGCTCATCCCAAGAGCTTCTTTGAAGTAAGACAAGAGAATTACTAATATTTATCGTTCTAAAATACCAAAACGGCTTGCACAGAAATGTGCAACCCGTTTACTCATATAACAAATAAAAAAAGACGTAAGAAGAATCTTACGTCTTTGGTGCGGTTGTTCTTAACGGATTTGTCAATCTAACTTGAGATATGGTTTAAAGTATTCCATTGCTTCCGCTGTAGATACTTTCATTTTATTATCGATAGATAAAAATGCTCTGGGAAGATTATGAAATCCC
>JAZRSW010000043.1:0-25311 GCA_045651745.1 Acutalibacteraceae bacterium | reverse complement strand
GTATTTTTTCTCGCACTCCTTGTGGGTACATTTTCATCCCTTTTATTCCTGACATAACAAAACCTCCTATGGTAGTTCTTTAATTCTACCATAGGAGGTGCTTTTTTACTATTGTCCGTTTTTACTGGACTTGTTCAAATTTGAAGGTGCTTTTTGTTTACATAAAGTTACCACTTAACACTCCAACGCTCGCTGTATTTCATATCAGCGTGCTTGTCGTTTCTAGTGGTTTTGAGTGATGAATTATCGGCTCTTTTTTTCAGTTCTTTATAGTACAAATCTTCGTCAACGGGAAGTTCTACCCAACGGTCTTGCCAAGAGGAAAGGTAAGCCGCGTTGGAAATTTCAACCTCGTTAATGCCGTCAAAACCAGGGGAAATAAGTTCTTCACCGTGTAAAATTGCATTAGCAAAGTTTTGCAAAATTCCTTTGTGTGCTGTTTCTTTTTCGGTTTGTTCAATAACGACAGTTTCAGAAGGTATAGCGGATGAGTTTTCCTGACATTCAAAACAGAACTCACGCTCATCAATTTTTAATTTACATAATGTCAATTTACCGTTTTCGATAACCAATTTACCCTTAGTGCCGCCAATTTCTAAACGGTTGGTGCCGGGGGCTTCACCTGTAGATGTTATAAAGATTCCGGTTGCACCATTTTCGTACTCGGCGTAAATGGTTGCATCGTCTTCAACCTCAATGTTGTGGTATTTTGCAACCGAGCAAAAACCTCTAACTCTCTTAGGTTTTCCGCAAATCCACTGCCAAAGGTCAAGGTTGTGGGGTGCTTGATTAAGCAAAACGCCACCGCCTTCACCCGACCAGGTTGCACGCCATGCGCCTGAATCATAATAATGCTGTGTGCGATACCAGTTGGTGATAATCCATACCATACGTTTAAGTTCGCCCAATTCACCGCCTTTAACCAAATCGTGTGCTTTTTTGAAAAGCATATTGGTACGTTGGTTGAACATTACGACGAAAACTTTACCGCTTTTTTCGGCGGCGGAATTCATTTCCTTAATCTGTTTGGTGTAAACACCTGCGGGCTTCTCGGTCAAGACGTGCTGACCCGCGTTGAATGCATCGATTGCAATCGGGCAGTGAAAATAGTGTGGAGTAGCAATTATGATAGCATCGGTAGTGCCTGAAGCCAACAACTCAGTGTGATTTTCAAAGATATTGACACCGGGGAAGGCGTTTTTTGCCTTTTCACGTCTGTTTTCATCAATGTCGCAAACTGCGGTTAGGGTAAGTCCGTCAATTAATCCGTCAAAAATATGTTTGGCGTGTGCCGAACCCATATTACCAAAGCCGATTACACCAACTCTTACATTATCCATAAGTATAACCTCTTTTAAAAAAGTATCGGAAAGCCGAAACCTTCCGATACTAAAGTATAAAATCTTATTTTGTACCGGAGTATGAATTTGAAGTATCTGCAACAATCTCGGTAACGTTGGTCTTGCGACGAGATGTAGCAACCTTCTTCATTAACTCCTCATAGTATAACTCATCATCAAAGGGAATGTCAACCATTTTACCTAACCAAGAGGACAAATGCATAGCATTTGAAATGGTAAGACCGTTAATACCTTCTTCACCGCTTGCAACGAGAGGTTCACCGCGAAGAATATGAGCAGCAAAAGCGTTACGTACACCACGATGCTGAGGGTTCATACCGTCAGTTTCAACTTCTTGGCATTTCGCATTTAAACTTGCAAACGGAGAAGTAGCGGTTTTGGTGAACTCTGAAATAGGAACGGGAAGTTCCCAAATGTAAAGTTTATCACCTTCGGCAACAATTTTTGCCTTGTCAAGTGTAACTTCAAAACGGTTGGTGCCGGGGGCGTCACCTGTTGTGGTGATAAATGTACCGGTTGCACCGTTAGGATATTCTACGTAAGCGGTAACATCATCTTCAACCTCGATATCGTGCCATTTACCATAGTGCAAGTGTGCCTGAACTTTTGAAGGCATACCGCAAATCCACTGCCAAAGGTCTAATTGGTGAGGACACTGATTCAAAAGAACACCGCCGCCTTCACCGGACCAAGTTGCACGCCAATCGCCTGAATCGTAATAAATCTGAGAACGGTACCAGTTGGTGATAATCCAGTTAGTACGTCTGATTTCACCGTACTCACCGCTCTGAATCAATTCGCGCATTTTTCTGTAAATACAGTTGGTACGCTGGTTAAACATCATAGCAAATGTTGTGTCGGTTTTTTTCGATTCAGCAATCATTTCCTTAACCTGCTTGGTGTAAACGCCTGCGGGTTTTTCAACCATAACGTGAATGTGACGCTTAAAGCATTCGATTGCATACTTCGGATGGTCATAGTGAGGAACTGCTACCAAGCAAGAATCAATAAGACCACTGTCGAGCATTTCAATTGCGTCGGTAAAATATGTAACAGAGTCGCCCCACATTTCCTTAGCAATAGCTAAACGCTCGGGTTTTACATCGCAAATAGCGGTAACCTCAATCTCGGGAGATTCACCGTTAAAAATAGACTTTGCGTGTCCGCTACCCATATTACCATAACCGATAATACCAAATTTAATTTTGTCTGCCATTGTGATTTCCTCCTATTATTCAAGGCCTTGAGCCTTAAGATATTCATAGCTTCTTTTAAGACAGTCGAATGGGTTTTCACCGTTGCAGTCGTCTTGCTCAACGAGTGCATAATCAACACCGCAGTCGATAGCGGTGTTGATTATGGCGGGGAAGTTCATATTACCTTCACCAACAACTGCCATAGGACGTGTTGCCTTGTCTTGATAATTCATATCCTTTAGATGAATACAAGGTGTTCTGCCCTTTAAGTATTCAAGCCACCAAACAGGGTCAGCACCGCCTGCTTGTACCCAATAGGTGTCAATGGTGAATTTCATTTCTTCGGGGCTAAAGGCTTCAACAAAGGTATCCATCATACGCTTTCCGTTAACCTTTATGAACTCATCAGCGTGGTTGTGGTAGGAAAGGGCAAGGCCGTTTTCCTTAATAACCTTTGCAGCTTCGCGGAATTCTTTTATAAAAGAGTCAGTACCCAAATTTTTGATGTTATAGTAACCGAGACCGATGTATGGGCAACCAAATGTCTTATGTTCTTCAATAACTTTTAAGGTGTCATTTTTTATTCTATCGGGCGAAGGATGAGTAATCGGGCAAGTTAAACCGTTTTTGCGTAACTCTTCTTTCATCCATTCTGCATCGTATCCGCAGACGCCTGAAATCTGAACTGTTTTATAGCCGATGTCGGCTACTTTTTTCAAAGATTCCGAAAGACCGTTTAAATCTTTACAAAACTCTCTTAAAGTGTAAAACTGTGCTCCTAATTGCATACTTGTCACTCCTTAGATTATTGCTTTTAATGCGTCGATTGCGGCATCAAAAGCTGCTTCTTTAGAGGGGAACTGATATTCGCCGATTAAAGTTTTCTCACCCTCGCGCTCTAAGTCTGCCAGGCCGGCAAATACGCTTAAATGCGGTTCGACAGTAACGCCTTTACCACCGTTTTCGATGTATTTTTTAAGGAGAATAGGCAGGTTACCGTCACCTTTGCCTGCAGGAACAACTTTGCCGTCTTTTAATGCATCTTTAATGTGCATATAGGTAACGCGGTCGCCAAGCAAATCCCAAGCCTCTAAAGTATCCTGATTGTTCTGAATGTAGTTTGCAGGGTCAAAAATACAACCGAGCTCAGGAAGTGCCTTATGTATTTCAAGGCAACGGGGAGCAATATCACCGTAAATGCCTTTTTCGTTCTCGTGACAGAGTAAAACGCCGCTACCTTTGGCAGCTTCAATAAACTGTCCCATTTTATCAATAACTTCATCACGATAGGGGGTGGGGTCAGCATCTTTCGGCATATAGAAACTGAAAAGACGGATATACTTTGCATCCAACATATTGGCAATTTCAATAATTCTTTTATGCTTGTCAAGATGGGCTGCGAAATCGTCGGCAATGTTGATTTTACCGATAGCTGAGCCGATTGACCAGGTGTTAAGACCTGCATCAGCCAAAGCTTTTTTAACCTCTAAAACTTCATCGTCAGTGAGTGCGCCGACATTTTTGCCGTTGACGTTACGAACTTCAAGACCTGATACACCGTTGCGCTTCATAGCATCAATCTGTTCGGCTAAAACAGATGAGGATTCATCTGCAAATGCATTAATGATAAGTTTACTCATTTTACTTCCTCCAAGTTGAAATGTAAATTAAACACCCGAATATGCAGAGAAACCGCCGTCAACGGGGATAACAACACCGGTGACAAAAGCAGATTTTTCACTGTCGGTCAAATATTCGAGAGTGCCTAACAACTCTTCTGGCTTACCAAAGCGTTTCATAGGTGTTGCATTCAAAATTTTGCCTGTACGTGCAGTTGGAGTGCCGTCCTCATTGAAAAGGAGAGCTTGATTTTGCTTGGTTACAAAGAAACCGGGAGCCATTGCGTTAACGCGGATACCGGTTTCGGCAAAATGAACTGCCAACCACTGAGTAAAGTTACTTACAGCAGCTTTGGCGGAGCTGTAAGCAGGAATTTTGGTAAGGGGACGGAATGCATTCATAGAAGAAATGTTCAAAATGTTGCAACCCTCACGTCCAATCATATCCTTGGCAAATACTTGAGTGGGAAGCAAGGTTCCCATAATATTAAGGTCGAAAACAAACTGGAAGCCTGCTTTGTCAAGATTAAAGAAAGTGAGGAAGTCCTCTGCCTTATCATCACCCTCTTGGAATGTTTCGTGCAAGGTGGTGCATTTAGGACTGTTACCGCCTGCGCCGTTAATAAGAATGTCGCAAGGACCTAAATCGGCATTGATAGCGTCGTGAACTTCAATCAGGCAGTCCTTATCCAATACGTTTGTCTTATATGCTTTGCAAATTCCACCGTTAGCAGTGATTTTATCAGCTACCGCTTGAGCGGCTTCAAGGTTTAAGTCGAGCACAGCAACCTTGTGACCTAAACTTGCCATATGCTCGGCAAATGCAGAACAAAGTACGCCGCCTGCACCTGTAATTACAACTGTTTTACTCATAAATAATTCTCCTTATTTTGTAGCGTTTCTAAAAATTTCAATAGCAGGGAGCACTTTTTCAACAGATTCGTAGAATTCAGGTTTGAAAGAACCTTCTAAGCTCATTCTGCCGGTATATCCGTTTTGTTTTAAGGCTTCTGCCCAAATTTTACATTTTTCAAAATCTTCTTCAGTAGTTGGCATACATCTGTCCTCGTTTGCACGGGCAAGATGGGTATGAACAAGTAACTCTTTAGCATTGATTATCGCATCCATACTTTCACCCGACATAAATACGTGGTAAAAGTCAGCCAAAGCATAAATGTTAGGATGACCGGCACGTTTGATAATGTCAAGGCAGTCCTGAACTGTGTTAACAAGGTTGGTTTCTTTTTTGGCATTAAGAGGTTCAATTGCAATTTTTATGCCATGTTTTGCAGCAACATCACCTGCTATTTTTAAAACATCACAAAATTGCTGGATGCCTGTTTCTCGGTCGAAGCCTTCGGGAATATTTCTTGCCTTACCGCTACCTAAAACAACAATTTCACAACCTAAAGGTTTTACGCGAGACATACCAAGTTCTACGTATTCCTTAACAAATGATATATCAGCATCAGGACCTGTCAGAATAACGTTTCCCGGAAAAAAGCAGTTGCAGGTTTCAACCTTAAAACCTGATTCCAAAACTTTTTTAGCCCATACGGTATATTCTTCGTCGGTCATTTTAACAACATTACTGAAATTTGCCTCAATATAGTCATAACCGAGAGATTTTAATCTTGGAACGTTATCAACAGAACTACAAACTCCAAATCTCATATTTGTCACCTCGAAATTATTTGCTTTTTTCTAATGCTTCAAAAAGTCCTGCAATGTAGGTTGCACCTAAAGCACGGTCAAAAAGTCCGTAGCCGTAACGACCCTTTTCACCCCAAATCATACGTCCGTGGTCAGGTCTTACGTAGCCGTCCCAATTTTTGTTAACCAAGGCTTTTACAATGCCGTACATATCAATAGAACCGCACTCGGTCGGATGACCAACCTCTTCAAAATTGAGGTTTTCGCCCCATTTGATGTTGCGAAGATGTAAGAAGTGAATTCTATCGGCATATTTATAAGCCATATCAACCAAGTCATTCTCGGGGTTGGCGCCTAATGAACCTGTGCAGAAGGTAAGACCGTTTGCGGGACTATCTACGATTTTCAAGAAACGGTCATAACTTTCGGGTCCGGTAATAATTCTCGGCAGGCCGAAAATTCCCCATGGTGGGTCATCCGGATGGATAGCCATTTTGATACCGACGCTTTCGGCAACGGGGATAACAGCCTTTAAGAATGTTTCAAGGTTAGCCCAAAGTTGTTCTTCGCCGAGCTCTTTATATTGTAAGAGTAAATCTCTCAAACCTTCTTTTGTGTAGCTTGCGTCCCAACCGGGAAGGGAAAGTTCACTTTCTAAAGGATTCATTTTTAAAACGGTTTCGTGGTCATAAGCTAAAGCATTTGCGCCATCGGGTTGTTGGTGTTCCAACTCACTTCTCAACCAGTCAAACACGGGCATAAAGTTGTAGCAAACACACTTTACGCCTGCTTCACCTAAACGGCGAATGTTTTCGCAATAATTTTCAATAAGTTTCGGTGCTTTTTCGTTGCCGAGTTTTATATCTTCGGGAACAGGTACACTTTCAACAACTTCAAACTCAAGACCGTTAGCGTTTGCTTTGTCTTTCAAAGCCTTGATGCTTTCACGACTCCAAACCTCACCGGGTTTTACATCATAAATAGCCGAAACAACGCCGGTCATTGTAGGAATCTGGCGAATTTTTTCTAAAGAAATCGGGTCATCATCGCCGTACCATCTGAATGTAAGCTTCATAAATTGCCTCCTTAATAGACTTTCGAAAGCCTTTTTTTACATTATACAATATAAATAATTAAAAAACTATTGCTAAATCGACTGTTGTATATTGCAAATATGAGCGTTTTATGATATGATTTTCAAAAAAGTGTGGAAATTTGTGCAATATTTTGCAATGAGTTGTATTTTTTAGCAATATTTTTTTATAAAAGAAGGGATTTTAATTATGCCTCGTTTTTTTGACAATAAGTTCAGAGATTTTAAAATACATCATTCTTTTACCGAGCATCCTGATGACGAAGTATTCCCGATGCACGCTCACGACCGTTTGGAAATTTATTATTTTATTTCGGGTTATTGCCGTTATTTGGTTGAAGGTAAAGAGTATTCATTAAAACCTCACGATGTTTTGATTATGCGCCCTTCCGAAACGCACAATTTGCAGGTTTTGGGTGATATGCCGTATGAACGTGTTGTTATTCACTTTTTCCCCGATATGTTTAAATCGCAAGACCCTGACGGCATTTTAACCAAGGCCTTTTTCGAGCGTGATTTAGGTCGGCTTAACCGTTATAGAGAAGAGGACTTTGAAACAAAACTTTATCAACATTGTTTTGAGACGCTTTCGGATGATTCACCCGTTGGTCTTAAACTGGAAGCGGAGGCAAAGTTATTAACCATACTTTGCGAGATTTACAAGGCCTACTGTAATTTAAAAGAGCGTAACGACAGTTCCAATGCAAGTCAGGGCGATGTTGTTTTGCAACTTATTGATTTTATTAACCGTAATCTTTATGAGCAGTTGTCTTTGGGAATGTTAAGTGAAAAGTTTTTCTTGAGTCAGTCACAGTTGAACCGACTGTTTAAAAAGGCAACAGGTACAAGTGTTTGGGAGTATATAACCATTAAGCGCTTGATTGCTGCGAGAAATCGCATCAGGTCAGGCGAGCATGCAGGTAAGGTTTGTATTGCCTGCGGATTTAAGGATTATTCATCCTTTTACAGAATGTATAAATCGCGTTTTGGCGTTTCTCCCAAGCAGGATGATATGACAAAATCGACTAAAAAATAAATCGCAAAACATAAAAGCTCGCGGTCTATTCAAAGACCGCGAGCTTTATAATGCTTAAAATCTTCTGTTTTTTCTGCGTTTGTGTTTGGGGGAGTTTAGTATAATCAAGCTGATTATGAATATTGCAACAATTGCGATAACAAGCATTAAGAATACCAAAAACAACTTTGAACCGAAAACTGCCGAACTGAAGTTTTTGACACTGCGACCGATATACATTAAGGTGCTGCGCTCAACATCTTGTGATGCTTCCAAGGTTACCGTTCCTAAAACTTCACCTGCGTAAATCAAGTTGCATTGACCTAATTTATCACCTTTTTTAATAGGTGCATCGTAAACTTCTTTGTACCAATCAATTTCCATACTTATCGTGGAGGTGTCGGCAACTTTAGGCACAATTGCCGAAAGTTTTTCGGATGGCACAACCGAAACAAAATCGGTATCCCAAGCAAGGTCTACAGGAGCTTCACCGATAATTCGGTCGGTTTCGAGAATTGTTTTATACTCAAACTCGTTAAATGCCCATTCGTAAAGTGCCTTTGTGTCGCCAAATTCAATACGGATTTTGGTTCTGCCGTTTTCGGCATAAACAGGGCTGTTCATTAAAATACACATATAATTATAGCCGTTTTTTGAGGCGGTGGTAATAAGGCAACGCCCTGCAGGGTCAGTATATCCGGTTTTAACACCTCTTGCATATTTATAATAGTAACTTTGTCCTTTGTATTTTTTCGCAGTGCATTTTTGACCGTCGTTAAGCAAAAGAAGGTTTGTTGTGGTAAGAGTTCTGGCGGGGTTTTTATTAGTAGCTGCGAGTGTATACTTGGTTGAGTAGCAAATTTCTTTAAGCAGGGCAACATCTAAAAACGCTGTGGTGAGTTTATACATATCATCAACGGTGGTATAATGGTTGACGTCGTGCAAACCGTGTGCATTGGCGTAATGAGTGCCCGTCATACCCAAAGCCTCGGCTTTAGAATTCATTTTCTCGCAAAAAGCCTCAACACTGCCTGAAACGTGTTCGGCAATAGCATTAGCGCCTTCGTTGGCAGAGGACAAAAGCAAAACGTAAAGCATTTGTCTTACGGTTAATTCTTCGCCAACCATTAGTCCGCCGGTTGATGAATCTGTGCCTTGAAGCGAATTGATTGCATATTCTGATACGGTTATTTTTTGTGAATCAACATCAGGACAACTTTCATAAAGCACTAACGCTGTCATCAGTTTGGTTAAAGATGCAGGGTAGAGCTTTTTGTCAATATTCTTGGAAAACAGAACGTCACCCGTATCTGTATTAACCAACATTGCACCCTCGGCATCAACGTTAAAATTAGTCGGTGTGTAGGCAGAAGCCGTAGGTATAAAGACAGCAGTTAAAAGCGTAAGTACAAAAATAAAACAAAAAATCTTTTTAAACACGAGGTTTCTCCTTGCAATTAAAAATAATAAATAGTATAATGACCTTAAACTATAATAAGTATAGCAATTTTTATTACATATTTAAAGAGCAAATTCGAATATTTTTAAAATTTTTTGGGAGGTGGTCAAAATGATATATGTTACGGGCGATATGCACGGTGATGAGTCACGTCTTTACGATGCTCAATGGCGTAAGTTAAAGGCAGGCGATATACTGATAGTCTGCGGTGATTTTGGCTACCTTTGGGACGGTGGCAAGCGTGAAAAGAGTGTTATTGAATATTTAGGCAGCCGTAAATTTACAGTGTGTTTTGTTGACGGTACGCACGAAAACTTCCGCAAGATATTTAGGGGTAACGAAACTATATGGAAGGGCGGTCACGTTCACCGTATCAGCGGAAATCTGTTCCATTTAATGAGAGGGCAGATTTTTAATATTGACGGTGTTAAGATTTTCACCTTCGGTGGCGGAGAAAGTGACGACCGTGAACTTCGTCACGAGGAAGAAAAAGGCATCTGGTACCGTGATGAATTGCCGACACCGTCTCAGCTTGCAATCGGTGCTAAAAACTTGGATGAAGCAGGGTTACAGGTTGATTATATCATTACTCACGAGCCACCGTTGCTTGTTAAAAGTTCAATGCTTTTAAGGAAAGGTATGCCGGAAAGGGTTAATAAATTAAACGGATACTTTGAAGAATTGGCAAAGTCGGTTAAATTTAACCATTGGTATTTTGGCTCACTGCACGAGGATAGATTGGTAACTGCCGATTATACCTGTCTTTTCAAAAAAATCATACCTTTAGGCAGTAAAGAGCAACCTTAACAGAAAGCGTTAAGACGTCCATTATGGACGTCTTTTTTATGTTCGAGGAAAAATTTAACATAGATTTAACATTAAGGTACTTGGATTTTGCTCGAATTTAATATATAATTGACTGGTAATGTAAAATGAAATAATGGGAGAGTAGAAAATGTCAGAAATTGTATTTGCGATAATTAAGCTTCTGGGCGGTCTTGCATTTTTCCTTTACGGAATGAATGTAATGTCATCAGGCCTTGAAAAAATGGCAAAAGGTAAATTAGAGAAAACGCTTATCACCGTAACTTCAAAGAAGTTTTTGGCGCTAATATTCGGTGCGGCAATTACTATTGCCATTCAGTCATCGTCAGCGTTGACCGTTATGTTGGTCGGTCTTGTAAACTCCGGTTTGCTTCACTTCGGTCAAACCATAGGCGTATTGATGGGTTCAAATATCGGTACAACCCTTACTGCCTGGATTTTGAGTTTGGCAGGTATTGAGGGTGATAGCCTTTTCCTTAATTTGTTAAAGCCTAAAAATTTCTCACTGATTTTTGCTTTGGTTGGTATCATTATGATTATGATGAGCAACAAGCAAAAGAAGAAAAATATCGGTGCAATTTTAATTGGTTTTGCAGTTTTGATGTTCGGTATGGACTTAATGTCCGATGCTATGGAGCCGTTAACTAAAAAAGAAGGCTTTACAAGTCTTTTGACCGCTTTTGAAAATCCGTTCTTGGCAGTGGCTTTTGGTGCTGTATTTACCGGTATTATTCAGTCTTCTGCTGCATCGGTCGGTATTTTGCAGACTGCTGCTTTAACCGGCGGTGTTACATATCGTATGGCTATTCCTATTATTATGGGACAGAATATAGGCACCTGCGTTACTGCGGTTATTTCGAGTATCGGTGTCAGCCGAAACGCTAAAAAGGTTGCCGTTGTTCACTTAGCATTTAACATTATCGGTACACTGATTTGTCTTATCCCGTTCTGTATTTTAAGCTACATTGTTGATATTACCGCTTTAGATAATAAAATCGGTGCGTTTGAGATAGCAATAGTTCACAGTATATTCAATATCTTTACAACGTTTGTACTGTTCCCGTTTAGTAAGTACCTTGAAAAGTTGGCAAACAAACTTGTTCCTGAAATGGAAGTTGAAACAAAGGGCAAACTTTTGGACGAGCGTCTTATTACCGTTCCGTCTTTCGCTGTTACTAATGCTTTAGACGTTGTTGTCGAAATGGCAGAAGTGTCAAAAGCTGCTTTTACAAAGGCTATTTCCACAGTTGGTAATTATAGCGATGAGGTTGCCGCAGAAGTAAGCGGAATGGAAACCCAACTTGATAATTATGAGGACCAGTTGGGTACTTATATGGTGAAACTTTCGGCTACCGGCGTTTCTGATTCCGACTCTAAAAAAATTGCACGTATTTTGCACTCGATAAACGATTTTGAGCGTATCGGTGACCACGCCGAAAATTTGGTCGACGTCGCACGTGAAATGCACGAGAAGGAAATTCAGTTCTCACACGAAGCAAATGTTGAAATTGCTATGCTCAGAGATGCAACTAAAGAAATTCTTGAAATCACGACTGAAGCTTTCCGTAATAATGACTTGAATTTGGCTGCTACCGTTGAACCGTTAGAGCAGGTTATTGACGGACTTATTACCGATATCAAGAGCCGTCACGTTCACCGTTTGCAACACGGCAACTGCACAATTGAGTTAGGCTTTGTCCTGACCGATTTGCTTACCAACTATGAGCGTGTTTCGGACCACTGTTCAAATATTGCTGTTGCGATTATCGAGTCGCGTCACGGCACATTTGAGGCGCACGAATATTTGAATAATGTTAAGAGCGACCCCAACAGTGCATACACCAGAAGTTTCGAGGAATACTCCAAAAAGTTCTCGCTTAAAGCATAAAAAACACATAAAAATAGCAAACCGAACTTGCGTTACTGATGCAAGTTCGGTTTTTGTTTTTATCTTTTTAATTCTGTAAAATCGTCTATAAATCGGTCAGCAATTTTACTGATTTCTTGGAAATTTCTTTGTTCGTATTTGTCTTTTACGGCAATGACTTTCATTCCTAAATTTTTTGCAACTTTCATACTGTATAACGCGTCTTCAAACACCGTGATTTCTTGCGTGTCACAGCCAAAACGCTCTGCGGCGGCTTTGAAAATTTCGGGGTCGGCTTTTCCGTTTGGGTAATCGTCGGGGGTTAAAATAAAGTCAAAATATTTTAAAATTTTAGCCTTTTCTAATGCGATTTTAACAAGGTATGTGGGTGTAGCCGAAATGACACACATTTTTGCGTTTTGTTTACTTAAACTATGGAGAAAATCAGCAACGCCGTCTTTTAAAGGAGAGTTGGTTTCATAAGCCTTTTTGATAACCTCTAAAACTGCTTTTTCGTCAATATTTTGTACCGCGGGAACAGGGTAAATTTGCTTTAAAAATTCAAGACCTTTATACGTTGGCATTTCTTCGGCTTTTAATATATCTTCCTCTTTAATTTCGGGGATTTTCAGCCCGTTAAATTCGGCATAAAGCGGAAAAATATTACGCCAATAAGGCATTGTATCAAGCAACGTGCCGTCCATATCAAATATATAAAAACTCATTGTTTATCACCGCCGTAAAATATAGCATAATTAAGTTAAAAAATCAAGCAAATTAAATCACAATCTAGCATACAATAATACTAATATATATTATTTATTTTCGGAGTGATATTATGTGTTCAATATGCGGAATGATTGATTTTAAGGAACGCCCGAACGCTGTTTTGTGCGAAAAAATGAGTAGGGTTATGAAGGTCAGAGGACCTGACGCATCGGATAGTTTCAATGACGAAACAGTAGCGCTTTGCCATAACCGATTAAGTGTTATGGACCCAAAAAACGGAGCGCAACCAATGAAAGCCACCTTTAACGGAAAAGAGTATGTAATTATTTATAACGGTGAAATATATAATTCACCCGAACTGCGTAAAGATTTGCAGCCGTTCGGTGCCGAGTTTAAGACTAACTGTGATACTGAAACTGTGCTGTGGAGTTATATTATTTACGGTAACGAATGTCCGAAACACTTGAACGGGATATTTGCATTTGCGGTTTATGATATTGCCGACCGCAAGGTGTTTTTTGCGCGTGACAGAATGGGCGTCAAGCCGTTTTTCTATACATTTTTGGATAGTTCCTTCTTGTTTGCATCCGAAATTAAGGCTTTGTTAGAGCATCCAAAGGTCAGCCGAAAGGTTGATATTAAGGGTCTTTGGCAATTAGTGTTTTTAAGTCCCGTAACGCTATCAGGAAGCGGTGTTTTCCGCGACATAAAAGAGCTGAAACCCGCCCACTGCGCCGAACTGACCGAAAACGGTTTAAAGATTTGGAAATACTGGAAATTAGAGGCAAAACCGTTCACAAGTGACGCAAAAACGGCTCAAAATGAAGTAGGAGAGTTGTTGGCTGATGCGGTACAACGCCAGACCGTCAGCGATGTACCGCTTTGTACTTTTTTGTCGGGCGGTCTTGACTCGTCGGTTTTGACGGCGTTAGCGGCAGAAAGTTATCGCAAAAAAGGAAAAACCTTGGCAACCTATTCTTTTGAGTATGAGGGTAACCGCGAAAACTTTAAGCAATCGCTTTTCCAACCGCAAGGTGATGACGATTTTGCAAGGTATTTGGCGCGTTGGCTTATGACTGACCATACGGTGTTAACTGCACCAAACAATGAGATTGCCGAGTGTTTAATTCCCGCAACTTTAGCCCGTGATTTCCCCGGTCAAGCAGATATTGACTCATCACTTTTGTATTTTTGCAGTAAGGTCAAAAAACATCATACAGTCGCAATTTCAGGCGAGTGTTCAGACGAAATTTTCGGCGGATATCCGTGGTTTTACCGTCCTGAAATGCTATATCGCGACTTCTTTCCGTGGATACACGAACCTATGCAAAGAGCAAGCCTCTTCAAAAAGGATTTTGTCAAAGCAGATGAAGGATATGGATACCTCTCGGGTGAGTATAAGAAAATCATTGCCGATTGCTCAACGCTGCCGTTTGACAGTGAAAGTATGCGCACTTCACGTATTGCAACGGTACTGTCGGTAGGGTATTTTATGACTTCACTGCTTGAAAGAAAAGACAGAATGAGTATGTATTCAGGGTTAGAGGTCAGAGTTCCGTTTGCCGACCATAGAATTTTGGAATATGTTTATAATGTGCCGTGGGAAATCAAGTTTGAAAACGGTGTTGAAAAGGCGTTGTTAAGAAATTCAATGACTAAGTATTTACCTGAAAAAATACTTTGGCGTAAAAAAAGTCCCTACCCGAAAACTCATAACCCGAAGTATCGCGAAAAGGTTACCGAAATGCTGAAAGAACGTTTGGAAAAGAACGGTATACTGTCCGAAGTTTTAGATAAAGAAGTATTGGAATCGGTTTTGACCGGAGAGGATAAAACCTGGTTCGGTCAGTTAATGTCGACACCGCAACTTATTGCTTGGTTAATTCAGTTCGATTACTGGGCAGAAAAGTACAATGTTGAGTTCAGTGATTTTTGATAGTAATGTTGACATAACAACATGAAAAGTTGATTATGTTAAGTCGGTTATTAACCTGTGGTAAAAATGCACAGAAAAGTATGTAAAAATAATATAATAATATACTAAATTTAGATGGATTAGGCGTTGACAAAATACGAGGTTTTTGGTATAATTTCTTCGTTGGGAAAATTAGTGTTTTCTCGAAAGTTTTACGCAACTGACGGAACTGTGAATTAACACAATGGGAACGTAAAACTTTGTAATGCCGACCGTCTGGGCAGATTATCGCTTTCTAACTTATGGCGGTAGTCTGTCTTTTTATTTTTATTTTAAAATCGGAGGAATTTTAAATGAAAAAAATCGGAGTTATTATGGGTAGCGATAGTGATTTACCCGTAGTTGAAAAAGCTATTAATACTTTGAAGGAATATGGTGTGCCTTATGAAGTGCACGTTTATTCTGCACACAGAACACCGACTGAGGCAGCAGACTTTGCTATGAATGCAAGAAAGAAGGGCTTCGGTGCAATTATTGCCGCCGCTGGTATGGCAGCTCATTTGGCAGGTGCTTTGGCAGCAAGAACAACTTTACCTATTGTCGGTATTCCCGTAAAATCAAAAAATTTAGACGGTGTTGATGCGCTATATTCAACCGTACAGATGCCCTCCGGTATGCCGGTTGCAACTGTTGCGATTGACGGTGCTGTCAATGCCGCTTTGTTGTGTATTGAGATGTTGGCAATTACCGATGAAACCTTAGCAGCAAAACTCGATGAGGCGAGAGCCAAAGGACAAGCCAAGGTGCTTGCCGCAAACAAGGTTGTTGAGGAAAAGTTCAACGCTTAAATAAAAACAAATCATTCCACCCCAAATTTTAGAGAGGACAGTGTTTAAATGGGAGGATTTTTCGGAGTTGTAAGCAAAAAGGATGCTATGTCGGATACCTTTTTCGGTACTGACTACCATTCGCATTTAGGTACTAAACGCGGCGGTATGGCGGCGTTTGACAGTGAAATCGGCTTACAGCGTGAAATTCATAATATTCAAAATTCACCTTTCAGAACAAAGTTTGATAATATTTTCAACGAAATGAAAGGTACATCGGCAATCGGCTGTATCAGTGACTTTGAACCTCAGCCGTTGCTTATACGTTCACGATTTGGTACATACGCAATTTGCTTTATCGGTATTGTTAATAACGCCAAGCAGTTGATTGATGAGTATATTGACGGTTTTGGCGGTCATTTTGACGCTATGACGGGTGGCGGTGTAAACTCGGTCGAACTCATTGCCGCCCTCATTAACCAAAAGGAAAATATCGTTGAGGGTATCAAATTTGCTCAAAGTAAAATTGAGGGTACGGCATCAATACTTATTTTGCAGGACGACGGAACAATTTTAGCGGCGCGTGACAGATTGGGAAGACTGCCTGTTTCAATCGGTAGAGGTGAAAACGGACACTGTGTTAGTTTTGAATCGTTTGCCTATGAAAAATTGGGTTACGAAAAGGTCAGGGAATTAGGTCCTGCCGAAATCGTAAAACTAACAGTTGACGGTGTTGAGCAGTTGTCTAAGCCCTCAAAGGAAATGAAAATATGTTCATTCCTTTGGAGTTATTACGGTTTCCCGACCACTAGTTATGAGGGTGTCAGCGTTGAGGTTATGCGTTATCGCAACGGTGCTATTATGGCTGACCACGATAAAGAAACCGGTAAGGCAGAGGGTGTTGATTATGTCGGCGGTTTGCCCGATTCGGGTACACCTCACGCAATCGGTTATGCCAACCAAAGCCATAAGCCGTACGCCCGTGCTTTTATTAAATACACTCCAACTTGGGCAAGAAGTTTCACACCGACACGTCAGCAAGAGCGTAACCGCGTCGCAAAAATGAAGCTTATACCTGTACCGGAGCTTATTAAGGATAAGAGTCTATTGTTGGTTGATGATTCGATTGTCCGTGGTACACAGATTAGAGAAACAATTGATTTTCTTTATGAAAACGGTGCAAAGGAAGTTCATATGAGGTCGGCTTGCCCGCCTATTATGTATCCTTGTAAATATCTTAACTTTTCACGTGCCAATAATGAGATGGAGCTGATTGCCCGTCGCGGAATTATTGACATTGAGGGTGAGGAAGGCTTAAAGCATATTGAAGAGTATAGTGACTTCACCACAGAAAGAGGTCAAAAGTTACGTAAGTATCTTTGTGATGAGTTGAGTTTGAAGTCGCTTGAGTTCCAGTCGTTAGACGGAATCATTAAAGCAATCGGTTTAGAACCCTGCAAGTTATGTACTTATTGCTGGAACGGTAAAGAATAATTTTAATTTATTAAATATTCAATTTTGAAAGGAATTTTAGATTATGAACAACTCCAAATCCGAAAGTTACGCCGCAGCAGGCGTTGATATTACTGCAGGTTACCGTGCGGTAGAGTTAATGAAAAGCCATATTGCCCGCACTAAAAACGAAGGTTGCCTTGACGATGTCGGTGGCTTCGGCGGTTGCTTCGGCTTAAATCTTAAAGGTATCGAAGAGCCGGTGCTTGTTTCGGGTACTGACGGTTGCGGTACCAAGGTTAAAATGGCAATTTTGATGGACAAGCACGATACAATCGGTATTGACGCTGTTGCAATGTGCGTTAACGATATTATTTGTTGCGGTGCAAAGCCGTTATTCTTCCTTGACTATATTGCTTGCGGAAAAAATATTCCCGAAAAGATTGCAGCTATTGTCGGCGGTGTTGCCGAAGGTTGTGTTCAGTCGGGTGCTGCTTTAATCGGCGGTGAAACCGCAGAACATCCTAAAATGATGCCTGAAGAGGAATATGACCTTGCAGGTTTTGCAGTTGGTGTTGTTGATAAGAAGAAAATCCTTGATAATACCCGTATGCAAGAAGGCGATGTTGTTATTGCCTTGGCTTCTACTGGTGTTCATTCTAATGGTTTCTCGCTTTGCCGTAAGGTTTTTGATATTGATAATAACCCCGATAACCTTTATGTTCCCAATGCTAATTTGGGCGGTAAAAGTATTGCTGAAACCTTGCTTACACCTACAAAGATTTACGTTAAGAGTATCTTAAAGTTACTTGAAAGTGTTGACGTTAAGGGTATTTCTCACATTACCGGCGGCGGTTTCTATGAAAATATTCCGCGTTCAATCCCCAAAGGTCTTTCGGCTAAGATTGATAAATCGGCAGTTAAGGTGCTTCCGATTTTCGACCTTATTATGAAAACAGGTAACATTCCTGAAAGAGATATGTTCAACACTTATAATATGGGTGTTGGTATGAGTGTTGTTGTACCGGCTAACGAGGTCGAAAAGGCACTCGAAATCCTCAATTCAATGGGTGAGGACGCTTACGTTATCGGCGAAATCATTAAGGGTGACGAAGGCGTGGTGCTTGAGTAATGAAAAAAGCTAAAATAGCAGTTTTCGTTTCGGGCGGCGGTACAAATCTGCAGGCGCTTATTGATGCAGAAGGCAGTGTAATCACAAGCGGTGAAATTGCCGTTGTAATTTCTTCAAAACCGGATGTATTTGCACTTGAAAGAGCCAAAAAGGCTAATATCCCTACCGCAGTGGTTGAGCGTAAGGCTTGTGCAACACAAGACGAATTCGAGCAGGGTATAATCAGTGTTTTGGAAAATTACAACATTGATTTTATTATCCTTGCAGGATTTATGAGTATTTTAAGTGAGAATTTTACTAAAAAATACAGTGACAGAATAATTAACGTTCATCCGTCACTTATTCCGTCTTTTTGTGGCAAAGGTTTTTATGGGCTTAGGGTTCACGAAGCCGCTTTGGAATATGGTGTTAAGGTGACAGGTGCTACTGTTCATTTTGTCAATGAAATTCCCGATGGCGGAAAAATCATACTGCAAAAGGCAATTGAAATTAAAGACGGCGACACCCCTGAAATTTTGCAAAAAAGGGTAATGGAAGAGGCAGAGTGGAAACTGTTGCCCAAGGCTGCAGAGATTGTTGCTGCTAAAATATTGAAAGGTGAGTAAAAATGGCTTTATACGATTTGAGTAAACTTTTGAGTGAGAATACATATCCCGGTCGCGGTATTGTGATTGGTAAATCGGCAGACGGTAAGTCGGCAATGATTGCCTACTTTATTATGGGACGTAGTGTTAACAGCCGTAACCGTGTTTTTGAAATGCACGAAAAGGGTATGCGCACCAAGGCTTTTGATGAGTCTAAATTGACCGACCCGCATTTGATTATTTACAATCCTTATTTAAGAGCAAAAAACGGCTTGGTTGATATTATTACTAATGGTGACCAGACTGACACTATTTACGATTATGTTGAGGGTGAGTCGGGTTGTGTCCACGGGTTTGAAGACGGATTGAGAATTCGTGAGTTTGAGGACGATGCACCCAACTTCACACCGCGTATTTCGGGTATCCTTTACTATTGCTTTAAGAGAAACACGTTCACATATAAAATGTCTATCTTAAAGAGTAATAACGGTGACCCTAACGCTTGCCAGAGATATTTTTATGAGTATATGCCGCTTGACGGTATCGGACATTTTATCCACACTTATAAATGTGACGGTAATCCTATTCCGTCATTTATGGGTGAGCCTGAAGAAGTTGCGCTTCCCAATACTGCAGAAGAGTTGGCAGATATCTGCTGGAATAACTTGAATGAAGACAATAAGGTTTCGTTGTTTGTTCGTCAGATTCCTTTAGACGGCGGCAAACCGACTGAAATTATTATCAATAAAAATAAGTAAGGGGATTTTAAAATGAAAGAATTTGAATTGAAATACGGTTGTAACCCCAACCAAAAACCCTCTAAAATTTATATGCACGACGGTAGTGACCTGCCGATTGAAATTTTAAACGGACGTCCCGGTTATATCAATTTCCTTGATGCATTTAACTCTTGGCAGTTGGTTAAAGAGTTAAAAGAGGCATTGGGAATGCCCGCAGTTACCTCTTTTAAGCACGTTAGTCCTACATCGGCTGCTATCGGCTTGCCGTTGTCGGACAAACTTAAAAAGGCTTGCTTTGTTGATGATATTGAAGGACTTGACGAGTCACCTTTAGCTTGTGCTTATGCAAGAGCAAGAGGTACCGACCGTATGTGTTCATTCGGTGACTGGGTAGCACTCTCCGACGTTTGTGATGTTACCACCGCTAAATTAATTCAGCGGGAGGTTTCTGACGGTGTTATCGCACCGGGTTATGAGCCTGAGGCTTTGGAAATTTTGAAATCCAAAAGAAAAGGAAGTTATAATATCGTAAAGATTGACGCTGATTATGTTCCGGCTGAGGCTGAGCATAAGCAGGTTTACGGTATTACCTTTGAGCAGGGTAGAAATAACTTCAAAATTGATGCTGATTTACTTAAGAATGTTGTTACCGCTAAAAGCGAAATGCCCGAAAGTGCTGTTCGTGACCTTATAATTTCGCTTATTACTTTAAAGTATACACAGTCCAACTCGGTTTGCTTTGCTGTTGATGGTCAGGCAATCGGTGTCGGTGCCGGTCAGCAGTCGCGTGTACATTGCACACGTTTGGCAGGCGGTAAGGCTGATACTTGGTTCTTGCGTCAGCACGATAAGGTTTTGAATTTGCCGTTTAAAGCAGAATTGGGTCGTCCCGACCGCGATAATGTTATCGACGGTTATATCAATCAGAATGAAGAAGATGTCACTGCTGATGGCATTTGGCAGAGATATTTTACCGAGCAACCTGCACCTTTTACCAAAGATGAACAAAGAGCATATTTGGATACTATTACCGGCGTTGCTTTGGGTTCGGATGCTTTCTTCCCGTTTGACGATAACATTGAAAGAGCAAAGAAAAGCGGTGTAAGTTATATTGCAGAGCCGGGCGGTTCTATCCGCGACGATGTTGTTATTAATTGTGCTGATAAGTACGGTATGGTAATGGCATTCACAGGTATGAGATTATTCCACCACTAATATAACAAAGAGGTATATATATGAAAGTAGCTGTTATAGGCAGTGGCGGACGTGAACATGCCATTGTTAAAAAGCTTAAAGAGAGTAAGTTAGTAGATAAACTTTACGCAATCCCCGGAAACGGCGGAATGACGGATGACGCTGAATGTGTCGCAATTACAGTCAATGAAACCGAAAAAATAGTTGATTTTGTGAAAGAAAACGGTATCGAGTATGTTGTCGTTACTCCCGATAATCAGCTTGTTGACGGTATGGTTGATGCGATGGCTCAAATCGGTGTCAAATGCTTTGGTCCCGATAAAAAAGCCGCAATTATTGAGGGAAGTAAGGTTTTCTCTAAAAATTTAATGAAAAAATACGGCATTCCGACGGCGTCTTATGAGGTTTTTACAAACCCCGAAGATGCTTTGGAATACGTCAAAACCGCACCGTTGCCGACCGTTATTAAAGCAGACGGTTTGGCTTTAGGTAAGGGCGTTATTATTACCGAAACAAGAGAAGATGCCGAAAAAGCAATCGAATCTATTATGGAAGACAAAATTTTCGGTGAATCGGGTGCTAATATCGTTATTGAAGAGTTTATGACCGGTCCCGAGGCTTCGGTTTTAGCCTTCACAGACGGTAAAACCTTAATTCCTATGGTTTCCGCAATGGACCATAAGCGTGCAAAGGATAACGATAAAGGTCTTAATACCGGCGGTATGGGTACGGTTGCACCTAACCCTTACTACACCGAAACGATAGCAAAAGAGTGTATGGATAAAATCTTTATGCCCACCATTCAAGCTATGGAAAAAGAGGGAAGACCTTTTAAAGGTTGCCTTTTCTTCGGTCTTATGATTACTGCTGACGGACCTAAGGTAATTGAGTATAACTGCCGTTTCGGTGACCCTGAAACTCAGGTTGTAATCCCCCTTTTAGAGTCGGATTTATTGGAGATTATGTTAGCTTGTACCGACGGTACTTTAGCTGAAAAAGAAGTCAAGTTTAAAGACGCAGCCGCTTGTTGTGTTGTATTGGCATCAAACGGCTACCCCGAGAAGTATGATTCGGGCTTTGAAATCACCGTTGACGGCGAGGTTGACGGCAAACTTTATTACGCCGGTGCAAAACTTAAAGACGGCAAAGTAGTTACAGCAGGCGGACGTGTAATGGGCGTTACCGCTGTTGCTAATGACTTAAAGTCGGCAATCAGTAAGGCATACAAGGAAACCGATAAGGTACATTTTGAAAATAAATATAAGAGAAACGACATCGGTGCGAGAGCTTTGAAAGCATTTGAGGAGGTAAAATAAATGGTATATCGTATATTCGTTGAGAAAAAGGAAGGTTTGGCTCACGAGGCTTCCTCACTTTTGCAGGATATCCGCACATTTTTAGGTGTAACATCTTTAGAAGATTTGCGTGTTATCAACCGTTATGATGTTGAAAATATCACCGAGGAACTGTTTAACTACGCAGTTACAACTGTTTTCTCCGAGCCGCAGTTGGATAATACATCTGCTGATATTGACTGTGCTGGTTATGAGGTATTTGCTGTTGAGGCACTTCCCGGTCAGTTTGACCAACGTGCTGATAGTGCTTCGCAGTGTATTCAGTTGATTAACGCAGGTGACCGTCCGACAGTTAAAACCGCAAAGGTTTATTTGATGAAGGGCAAGTTAACCGCAGAGGATATTGAAAAGATTAAGAAGTATGTTATCAACCCCGTAGAATCCCGCGAGGCTTCTATGGAAAAACCTGAAACCTTGAAAATCAATTATGAAATTCCCGAAACAGTTGCAACTGTTGAAGGTTTTTTGGAGTTGGACGATAACGGTTTGGCAGAAATGGTTAAAACTTTAGGTCTTGCAATGGATATGGACGATTTGAAGTTCTGCCGTGACTATTTCAGAACTGAAAACCGCGACCCATCAATCACCGAAATTCGAATGATTGATACATATTGGTCTGACCACTGCCGTCATACTACATTCTTAACCACTATCGATAGTGTTAAGTTTGAGGATGAATTGTTACAGTCGGCTTACGAGGAGTATATTGACGCTCGTAAGGAAACCAACCGTACCAAGCCGATTAATCTTATGGATATTGCAACTATCGGCACCCGTTTGCTCAAAAAACGCGGTATGTTGCCGAAGTTAGATGAGTCGGAAGAAATCAACGCTTGCACAGTTAAGATTGATGTCGAAACCGAAGCGGGTACTGAAAAATGGTTGCTTTTATTTAAAAATGAAACCCACAACCACCCGACAGAAATCGAGCCGTTTGGCGGTGCCGCTACCTGTAGCGGCGGTGCAATCCGTGACCCGTTGTCAGGTCGTTCTTATGTTTATTCCGCAATGCGTGTTACCGGTGCAGCAGACCCGTTAAAGCCGGTTAATGAAACAATGGCAGGAAAACTGCCTCAAAAGAAAATCGTCACCACCGCTGCCGCAGGATATTCTTCTTACGGTAACCAGATTGGTCTTGCTACCGGTCAGGTTGACGAGATTTATCACCCCGGTTATGCCGCAAAACGTATGGAAATCGGTGCAGTTATTGCTGCCGCACCTGAAGAAAATGTCCGCCGTGAAGTACCGTCACCTGATGACGTTGTTATCTTACTTGGCGGTCGTACAGGACGCGACGGTTGTGGCGGTGCTACCGGTTCTTCCAAGTCACACACTTTAAGTTCTATTGAAACCTGCGGTTCCGAGGTTCAACAGGGTAACGCTCCCGAAGAAAGAAAACTTCAGAGATTGTTCCGCAATGCCGAAGCTTCACGTCTTATTAAGAGATGTAACGACTTTGGTGCAGGCGGTGTTTCGGTTGCGATTGGTGAGTTGGCAGACGGTCTTACAATTGACCTTAACGCAGTTCCAAAGAAGTATGACGGTCTTGACGGCACTGAAATTGCTATTTCCGAGTCGCAGGAGAGAATGGCAGTTGTTGTAGAGCCTAAGGACGTTGAGCGTTTCTGTGAATTGGCCAAAGCAGAAAACCTTGAGGCTACTGTTGTAGCAAAGGTTACTGCCGAGCCGAGACTTAGAATGCATTGGAACGGTAAAACGATTGTAGATTTGTCTCGTGAATTCTTGAATTCTAACGGTGCTGAAAAGCATATTGATATTACCCCTGCCGCTCCCGAAAGCTATACAAAGGCAACACCTTGTTGCTTCAAAAAGGGTATGACTGATTTAGCAGGTGACCTTAACATCTGCTCAAAGCGTGGTCTTTCTGAACGTTTTGACTCTACCATTGGTGCAGGTACTGTTATGATGCCGTTTGGCGGTAAAAATCAGCAGACACCGTCACAGTGTATGGTTAATAAGGTTTCGGTTGAGAAAAAGCATACCGACACCTGCTCATTTATGGCTTGGGGTTACAACCCGTTTGTAATGGAAAAATCACCTTACCACGGCGCATACTTGGCTGTTGTTGAGTCGGTTTCAAAGTTGATTTCTGCAGGTGCTTCATTTAATGAAGTTTACCTTACATTCCAAGAGTATTTTGAGCGTCCCAATACCGACGGTAAACGTTGGGGCAAGCCGTTGTCGGCTTTGCTCGGTGCATTTAAGGCACAGAAAGAGTTGGGAATTGCCTCTATCGGAGGTAAGGACTCTATGAGTGGTACTTTCGAGGATTTAGATGTTCCTCCGACACTTTGCTCATTTGCAGTAACAGTAGGTGACGTAAAAGACGTTGTTTCGCCTGAATTTAAAGAGGCAGGACATAAGGTTTACTTGGTAAAACCGGAATACGACAAAAACGGCTTGCCGGTAGCAGAATCTTTAATTAAAATCTACGATAAGGTTTATAACCTCATTTCCTCTAAAAAGGCTGTTGCCGTTTGGACTCCGATTGGCGGCGGTATTGCAGAGGGTGTTATGAAAATGACCTTTGGTAACGATATCGGCTTTAAGTATGCTGAAGGTGTTACTTTAGAAGAAATTTTCGCCTATAACTACGGTTCATTCATTATTGAAATGACCGAAGATTGCGGCTGCAAGTGCGGTTGCTGTACCTTGCTTGGTGAAACTACTGCTGACGGTAGCATCACAATGGGTGAGGATAGCGTAAAAATTGCTGACCTCTTGAAAATTTACGAGGATAAGTTGGAGCCGGTGTTCCCCTGCAACATTGAGCAGAAGCACGGCAAGTTAGAAACCTTTAATTATAAGGCAACTGACCGCAAAGCTCCCGCAATTAAATGTGCAAAGCCTCACGTTGTAATTCCGGTATTCCCCGGTACTAACTGTGAGTTTGACAGTGCTAAAGCATTCAACGATGCCGGCGCAGAGGCTGAAATTATTGTTATCAATAATCTGTCAGCTGACGGAATTGCACGTTCGGTTGAGAAAATGGCTAATGCTATCAAAAATTCTCAAATCATCTTTATTCCGGGTGGTTTCTCGGGCGGTGACGAGCCTGACGGTTCGGGTAAATTTATTACTGCATTCTTCCGCAACGCAGCTATTAAAACAGAGGTTGCCGATTTGTTAGACAATCGTGATGGTCTTATGGCAGGTATTTGTAATGGTTTCCAGGCTATAATTAAGTTAGGCTTGGTACCATACGGTAAGATTATTGATACCGATGAAAACTGCCCGACCTTGACCTATAATACTATCGGTCGCCATCAGTCAA
>JAZRSW010000042.1:0-3327 GCA_045651745.1 Acutalibacteraceae bacterium | reverse complement strand
TTAATAAAATTAAGATTTTTGGCTCACCTGCTCGTAATTTTCATAATTTTATTATGTTTTCTTACTCAAAAACTAACCTTTTTTAAGTGGCGGGTGAATTTTGTAACATTTTGGGCGTTTTTGGTTGACAAATGCTTTAAAAATGGTATAATTCACAGCATATTTGTATTGTAAAAAGTATATATACATAAACGGTAGTATTTCTGCCGTTTGGAGGTTATTTTATGAAAATTTCGGAAATTTTCGGCAGTGAGGTTTTTAACGAGGCGGTTATGAAAGAAAAACTGCCCAAGGAAGACTACAAGGCACTGAAGAAAACTATTCATGATGGTAAAAGCTTGGACATCACCATTGCCAATACCGTTGCCAACGCTATGAAGGCTTGGGCTATTGAAAAGGGTGCTACACACTACACCCACTGGTTCCAGCCTATGACCAACATCACGGCAGAAAAGCACGACAGTTTTATTGTTCCTACCGATGATGGTCACGTTATTATGGAGTTTTCGGGTAAAGAGTTAATCCGCGGTGAGTCGGACGCTTCGTCCTTCCCTTCGGGCGGTCTGCGTGACACCTGTGAGGCTCGCGGTTACACCGCTTGGGACCCGACTTCCTGTGCTTTCGTTAAAGACGGAACTTTGTGTATTCCCACTGCTTTCTGTTCTTACAACGGCGAGGCTCTTGACAAAAAGACTCCGTTACTTCGTTCAATGGACGCTTTGAACCGTCAGGCAAAACGTATTTTGAAGTTATTCGGCAACGAAACCACCAAAAGAGTTACCACCACCTGCGGACCTGAACAGGAATATTTCCTTGTTGATAAAAAATACTACGACGAGCGTAAAGACCTGCTTTATTGCGGCCGCACACTTTTCGGTGCTCCTGCACCCAAAGGTCAGGAAATGGAAGACCATTATTTTGGCGCATTGAAACCCCGTGTTTGTGCCTTTATGAAAGAGCTTGACGAGGAGCTTTGGAAGATGGGCGTACTTGCCAAGACAAAGCACAATGAAGCCGCCCCCGCACAGCACGAGTTAGCACCGATTTTCACCACAACCAACGTTGCGGTTGACCACAACCAGCTGACAATGGAAATTATGAAAAAGGTTGCTCCCCACCACGGACTCGTTTGCCTTTTGCACGAGAAACCCTTTGCAGGCGTTAACGGAAGCGGTAAGCACAACAACTGGTCGCTTTGCACAGACAGTGGTCAGAACCTTTTAGACCCCGGTAAAACCCCTGCCGAAAATGCACAGTTTTTACTGTTTTTAGCCGCCGTTATCAAGGCAGTTGACGAATATCAGGGAATGATGCGTGTTTCGGTAACTTCTGCAGGTAACGACCACCGTTTAGGCGCTGCCGAAGCTCCCCCTGCTATTGTTTCGATTTTCTTGGGTGACGAGTTAGAGGCTATTTTGGAATCAATCGTAAACAATACCGAGTACCACGACGAAGGTACAGTTAATATGAAGTTGGGCGTTCACACAATGCCGGCATTCCCGAAAGACAACACCGACCGCAACCGTACCTCGCCATTCGCTTTCACAGGTAACAAGTTTGAATTCAGAATGTTAGGCTCAATGGCTTCGGTTGCCGACCCCAATACTGTTTTAAACACTATTGTTGCCGAGGCTTTGTGTCAGTTTGCTGACCGACTTGAAGGTGCAGAGGACTTT
The DNA here is from genome assembly GCA_045651745.1 of Acutalibacteraceae bacterium. Lineage (GTDB taxonomy): Bacteria > Bacillota > Clostridia > Oscillospirales > Acutalibacteraceae > UMGS172. Next base: position 1,651 of record JAZRSW010000042.1, on the reverse strand, counting down.
ACCACTGCAGTTAACGAGTTGGTAAAAGAAACATTAAGCAATCACAAGAGAATTATCTTTAACGGCAACGGCTACTCGGACGAGTGGAAAGCCGAAGCAGAAAGAAGAGGCTTATTAAACCTCACCTCAACCGTTGATGCTTTACCTCAAATGATTGAGCAGAAAAACATTGATGTTTTTGTAAAACACAGAGTATATAGCGAATCGGAAATCCGTTCACGTTACGAGATTTTGCTTGAAAGCTACTCAAAAGCAATCAACATTGAGGCTTTAACTGCAATTGATATGGTACGCAAGGAATATATCCCTGCCGTATCAAAATATATTTCTATTTTGAGTGCCAACGTTCTTACGAAAAGAAGCGTTTTAGGTGCAATTCCCTGCAAGGCAGAAACCGAAATTGTTGAACGCTTGTCGGCATTGCTTGATAATATGTACGAACTTTCCAACGCATTGGAAACCGCCGACAAAGAGGCTTTATCTCTTACGGGCTACTATCAGGCAAGAGCATTCCGTGACAATGTATTGCCGATTATGTCTAACTTGAGAACAGCAGTTGACTCTGCCGAAACCATCACCGCAGATGAATTCTGGCCCGTTGCAACCTACGGCGAGTTGCTTTTTAAAGTTTAAAATTTTAGATAATTACTCCCTTTGAAGAAAATTTAAAGGGAGTAATTTTTTTCAAAATATTGACGAATAATTACAATGGTGATATAATACCACTGTTGTAATCCCTTTTAGGAGAGATGTGAAAATGACTATTAAAATAGGTATTATGGGTTACGGAAATTTAGGTCGCGGTATTGAATGTGCCATAAAGCAAAATGCCGACCTCGAATTGGTTGCCGTTTTTTCAAGACGTGACCCTAAAACCGTTAAAATTTTAACCGAAACCGCCAACGTTTACTGTGCTGATGAAGTTTTAAATTTCAAGGATAAGTTAGACGTGCTCATCCTTTGCGGAGGTAGTGCTACTGACTTACCCGTTCAGACCCCGATGTACGCCGAGCATTTTAACGTGGTTGACAGTTTTGATACCCACGCTAAAATCCCCGAACATTTTGAAAATGTTGATAAAGTTGCCCGTTCAAGCGGTCATATTGCCGTAATTTCAAGCGGTTGGGACCCCGGTATGTTCTCATTAAACCGCCTTTATGCAGGTGCGGTTTTGCCCGAAGGACAAAGCTACACATTCTGGGGAAAAGGCGTCAGCCAAGGTCATTCCGACGCCATTCGCAGAATTGACGGTGTTGTTGATGCACGTCAGTACACAATACCGATTGACTCTGCCTTAGAGGCAGTCCGCAGTGGCTCTAACCCTGAACTTACCACCCGCGAAAAGCACGAAAGAGAGTGTTTTGTTGTAGTCAATGACAATGCCGATAAGCAAAAAATTGAGCAGGAAATTAAAACAATGCCCAACTATTTTGCAGATTACAACACAACAGTTCATTTTATCAGCCAAGAGGAACTTGACCGCGACCACAAGGGTATTCCACACGGCGGATTTGTGATTCACAGTGGTAAAACGGGTTGGAACGGTGAAAACACACACATTATTGAATATAGCTTAAAGCTCGACTCTAACCCCGAGTTTACCGCAAGCGTTATCGCCGCAGTGGCACGTGCCGCTTACCGTATGAACAAG